>NZ_JBSFVC010000006.1:0-329531 GCF_053592095.1 Streptomyces sp. NPDC002787
GGCCGGGCCCGGCCCGTTTCCGCCCGCGGCGCACCCCGCCCGCGGGCGCCGTTCGGCCCAGCCGTCGCGGGGTGCTGTCGTACTGGCGGCAGTACCTGGCGATCTCGCCCTTCTACCTGATCTTCACCGCGTTCTCCTTCGTGCCCGTCTTCTATTCGCTGTACCTGTCCTTCCAGCGCTACGACGGTCTGGGCACCAAGCAGTTCGTGGGTCTGCAGCAGTACGAGTTCCTCTGGAACGACCCGGTCTTCTGGCTGTCGATCCGCAACACCCTGCTGATCTGGGTGCTGTCCACGGTTCCCACGCTGTTCGGCGCCCTGGTGCTGGCGACGCTGCTGCACTCGGTACGCCGCTTCAAGGGCTTCTACCGCATCGCCCTGTACGTACCGAACGTCACCTCGATCGTCGCCGTGGCGATCTTCTTCGGCGCGGTGTTCAGCAACAACTTCGGTCTGGTCAACGCGATCCTGGGCACGGTCGGCATCGAACCCGTCCCGTGGCTGAGCAATCCGTGGCTGATCAAGGTCGTGATCGCGGCCCTGATGACCTGGATGTGGACCGGCTACAACATGATCATCTACCTGGCCGGCCTCCAGGCCATCCCGCAGTCGATCTACGAAGCGGCCAAGGTGGACGGCGCCGGACCGGTCCGCACCTTCTTCCAGATCACCATTCCGGTCATGCGGCCGATCATCCTGTTCACCGTCGTCATCTCGACGATCAACGGTCTGCAGAGCTTCAGTGAGCCTCAGGTGCTCTTCGCCAGCAACGCCGCCAACGCCAACCTCGGCGGCCCCGGCCAGGCGGGTCTGACCACGCTGCTGTACTTCTACCAGTCCGCCTTCCTCGACAACGACTACGGCTACGGCGCGGCCATCGTGTGGGCCTTCTTCGTACTGATCATCGTGCTCGTCGTCATCAACTGGCGCATCGTGCAACGAGGGAGGAAGTCATGACGACAGCCGCCACCCCATCGCCGACCACGGCCCCGAGGCGGCGGCTGCGGCGCCCCAAGGGCCTGACCGCGCACATCCTCCTCGCCCTGGCCGTCCTGATCTCGGTCTTCCCGTTCCTGTGGACGATCGTGATGGCGACCAACACCACCAAGGACATCTACCAGAGCCCGCCGAAGCTGACCTTCGGCTCGCATCTGATGGAGAACATCCGGAACGTGCTCGACACCATCGACTTCTTCGGGTCGATGCTCAACACACTCGTCGTCGCGTGTGTGACCACGGTCCTGGTGCTGTTCATCGACTCCTTGGCGGCCTTCGCCTTCGCCAAGTTCGACTTCCCCGGGCGCAAGCTGCTCTTCGGCACGCTGCTGGTGTTCATGATGCTGCCGCTCCAGCTGGCCGTCCTGCCGCAGTTCATCCTGATGTCCGAGATCGGCTGGGTCGGCATGCTCAAGGCGCTGGTCTGGCCCGCCCTCGCCAACGCCTTCGGCATCTTCTGGCTGCGCCAGTACATCGAGAACGGTGTGCCCGACGAACTGCTCGACGCGGCGCGCATCGACGGCGCCGGGTTCTTCCGTCAGTACTGGAACGTCGCCCTGCCGATGATCAAGCCCGCGCTGTCCTTCCTCGCCATCTACGTCTTCGTCAACGCCTGGAACGACTACGTCTGGCCGCTCATCGTGCTCACCAACCCCGACCACGTCACGCTCCAGGTCGAGCTGGCCCAGCTCAACGTCGGCCACCAGACCGACTACAGCATGGTCATGGCCGGAGTGCTGATGGCCGCCGTCCCCCTGGTCATCGTCTTCAGCATCTTCGCGCGCGGGTTCATCGCGGGCGCCACCGAAGGCGCCGTGCAGGGCAGCTGAGTCCGTGTCGAGAGAGGGGTTCGCCGTGGTGGATGCCGTCGGCGCGGGACGGCCGGGGCGTGGCCGGGTGCTCGTGGTCGGTATGGACGGGGTGCGCTACGACCTGCTGACGCGCTCGCCCTTCACGGCACCCGTCCTGCACGGCCTGATGGCGGCGGGCGCCCACGGCAGCAGCCTGCTGCCGTACGGCGAGGTGGACGGTCAGGCCGAGGACGGGCCGTCCACCAGCATGGCCTACACCGACTCCGGCCCCGGCTGGTCGAGTGTGCTGACCGGGGTGTGGCCCGACCGTCACGGGGTGACCGGCAACGACTTCACCGGCGCCGACTACTCCCGCCACCCCGACTTCCTCAGCCGGGCCGTCACCGCGCGGCCCGGTCTGCGCGCGGCGGCCGCGGTGTCCTGGCCGGAACTGGTCGACCGCGGCACCCTCGGCCCCGCCATCGGCGACCGCGTGCGGTACGACGGCGAGACCGACGGCTACGAGAGCGCGGACCGTCTCGTCGCCGACACCGTGGTGCGGTGGCTCACCGAGGAGGATTTGGACGTCGTGTTCGCGTACTTCGGCGCCACCGACGAGGCAGGCCACGCCACGGGCCCCCGCAGCCCGGCCTACGACCGGGCCCTGCTCGCCCAGGACGCCCACCTCGGGCGGCTGCTGGACGCGATCGGGGCCCGGCGCTCCGGCCCCGCCCGAGCGGACGAGCACTGGACGGTGCTGGTCACCACGGACCACGGACATCTCGACGCCGGCGGCCACGGGGGCGACACGCGTGCCGAGCGAGAGGTCTTCGTCGTCCTCGCCGAGCCCGGAACACCGGGAGCCCCCGGAACCCTCGTTTCGCCCGGAGCGCCCGGAGCGCCCGGCGGCGGCCGGCTGGACACGCCCCGTCTCATCGACATCGCCCCCACCGTCCTGGACCGTCTCGGCATCCCCGTCGACCTCTCCTGGGGCCTGCGGGGCCGCATCCTGCCCCGGCCGACCACGTCCTCCCCGTCACCACCGACTTCGGAACGGTCATGACCGACGCACTCTTCGCCCTGCGCCCCTGGGAATCACCCGAAGTGACCTCCTGGAGGCGACTGCCCATGAACGCCGTCGACCGGCGCGACCGGGCGCTGTCGCTCGACGGCCGTTGGCGGTTCCAGCTGCTGCCGTCGCCCGACGGGGCGCCCGGCCCCGGCTGGTCCTGGGCACACCTCCCCGGCTCCTGGACCCTCCAGGTGGCGGAGGACCCACCGCGGTACACCAATGTCCGTATGCCGTGGGCTCAGTTCCCGCCGGGGTCCCCGGCCGAGAACCCGACCGGCGTGTACGAGCGGGAGATCGGCATACCCGCCGAGTGGGCCGGCCGCCGGATCGTCCTGCACGTCGGCGCCGCCGAGAGCGTGCTGCTCGTCCATGTGGACGGACAGCCGGCCGGCATCTCCAAGGACTCCCATCTGGCCGCCGAGTTCGACCTCTCCGGCCTGGTCCGCCCCGGCGAGAAGGCCACCGTGCGGCTCACGGTGGTGAAGTGGTCCGACGCCTCGCACATCGAGGACCAGGACCAGTGGTGGCTCGGCGGGATCACCCGCTCGGTGCTGCTGTACGCCACCGATCCGCTGTATCTCGCCGACGTGACCGTGCGGGCGCGCTGTGACGGGGAGCTGCGGGTGGACTGCCGGGTGCGCTCGGCGGCGGGGACGGGCGCACTGCCGGAGGGCTGGTACGTCAGCGGGGAGCTGGACGGCCTGGCCCTGGTCCAGGACACCGGGTTCGACCGGCTCAACGCCGAGGACGAGCGGGTCTCCGACTTCCTCGGCGAGGCCCGCATGGGGACGGTCGTCCCCGACGTACGGACCTGGAACGCCGAGACCCCCGAGCTGTACGACCTCACCGTGCGTCTCCACCGCGCCGACGGCACGGTCGCCGACACCTCCCACCACCGGGTCGGCTTCCGCGAGGTCGAGATCCGCGGCCGGGACCTGCTGGTCAACGGGGAGCGGGTCTACCTGCGGGGCGTGAACCGGCACGACTTCCATCCGCTGACGGGGCGGACGGTGTCGCGGGAGGACATGCGCGCGGACCTGCTGACGCTGAAGCGGTTCGGCTTCAACGCGATCCGTACCGCGCACTACCCGAACGATCCGGGCCTGTACGACCTCGCGGACGAACTCGGCTTCTACGTGGTCGACGAGGCGGACATCGAGTCGCACGACCACGCCCATGAGATCGCCGACGACCCGCGCTATCTCAACGCCTTCGTCGACCGCGTCTCCCGCATGGCCCTGCGGGACAAGAACCATCCCTCGGTCATCGTCTGGTCGCTGGGCAACGAGTCCGACTACGGCGCGGGCCACGACGCGGCGGCCGGCTGGCTGCGGCGCCACGACCCGACGCGGCCGGTGCAGTACGAGGGCGCCGCGAAGCTGGACTGGGCGGCCACCGACGACGCCTCCGACATCGCCTGCCCGATGTACGCGCCCATCGAGGACTGTGTGGCGCACGCGCTGTCGGGTGAACAGACGAGGCCGCTGATCCAGTGCGAGTACTCGCACGCCATGGGCAACAGCAACGGCACCCTGGCCGACATGTGGGCCGCCATCGAGGCAACCCCAGGTCTTCAGGGCGGGTTCATCTGGGAGTTCTGGGACCACGGCATCCTCCAGCGTGTGAACGACGGACGACCGGCCGGGCGTGGGGGCACCGGGCTGTACGAGAACGGTGTCGCGGGCCCCGGCCTGCGCTGGGCCTACGGCGGCGACTTCGGCGAGACGATCCACGACGGCGCCTTCATCGCCGACGGGGTCGTCTTCCCCGACCGCACGCCCAAGCCGGTGATGTTCGAGCACCGCGAGATCGCCGCCCCGGTGCGGCTGTCCGTGGAGGGCGAGGGCACCTGGCGGGTGCTGCGGGTGCACAACCGGCAGCACTTCCGCGATCTGTCGTGGCTGGCCGCCGAGTGGGAGTTCGCGGCGGCCGACGGCGGCACATGGACGGTTCCGGCCCAGCTGCCCGCCGTACCGCCCGGCGGCTCGGCCGTCATCGACCGGCCCGAGGTGCTCGAGGGGGCCGGCGAGATCTGGCTGACGCTGCGGGTGACGACGGCCGCCGACGAGCCCTGGGCACCACGCGGCACCGAGGTGTGCTGCCCGCAGGTGCAGTGGTACGAGGCGGACGAGGGCGAGCCGGTGGTGGGTGCCGAGGGCGACCTCGGACACATTCCTCCGCCGGAGACGGACGAGGACGGGCTGCTGCTGCATCCGCTGCTCGCCTCCCCGCCGGGCCTGAGCCTGTGGCGGGCGCCGACCGACAACGACGTCCTCGGCGGCATGGCCGAACGCTGGCGCGAGCTGGGCCTGGACCGCGCCGAGCGCGAGCCCGTCTCCGTGGAGCGCAAGGGTTCCACCGTGCGGGTCCGGTCGCGCTGGCTGACGGGGGCCGGGGCCGTCGAGCACGAGCAGACGTTCACGGCGCTGGTGGACGGCCGGGTGCTCGTCGAGGAGACCGCCGTCCTGCCCGAGGAGCTGACGGACGTGGCCCGCGTCGGCACGGTGTTCGAGACCGTCGACGGCTTGGACCGCCTCGCCTGGTACGGGCAGGGCCCGTGGGAGAGCTACCCGGACCGGGCGGCCTGGGCGCCCGTCGGCCACCACTCGGCCACCGTCGACGCGTTGTTCACCCCTTATCTGCGGCCGCAGGAGAGCGGGGGCCGGCACGGTGTACGGCACTTCACGCTCAGCAGCGACCGGCACGCCCTGGGCGTACGGCTGGACCGGCCCCGGCAGGTCTCGGTGACCCGCCATCGCGCCGCCGACCTGGCCGCCGCCGCGCACCACGACGAACTGGTGCCCCGGCCGGGGTGCGTGGTGCACATCGACGCGGCGCACCGAGGGCTCGGGACCGCGTCCTGCGGGCCCGACACCTCGCCCGCGTATCTCGTCCCGCCGGGTGTCCACCGCTGGTCGTGGACGCTGCGCGCGCTCTGAACCACCAACCCTTTCTACGGAGTCACTGTGTGCACCTCGCGCGAACCTGGGCAGGAGTCTGCCCAGGCCCACTCGGGCAGACGTAACTTCCTCCGTGCCACGGCCCTGCTGGGCGCGGCGGCGACGGTCACGCTGCCCACCGCCGCGCAGGCGGCGCCGAAGCGCTGGAAGCCCGATCCCACGAGCCGCCGGTTCACGCTCGCCGTCATGCCCGACACCCAGTATCTGTTCGACGGGCCGAGCATCGACAAGGCGCCCGTCGAGGCGTCGCTGCGCTATCTGCTGGAGCACGGCCGGGACGAGAACATCGTGTTCCTGTCCCATCTCGGGGACCTCACCCAGAACGGCACCGAGGAGGAGACCTCGGCGATCGGCGAGGCCTTCCGGCTGCTCGACCGCAAGGGCGTCGGCTACAGCGTCCTCGCGGGCAACCACGACGTGCGCTCCTCCACCGACGACCAGCGGGGCTCGACCCCGTACCTGGACGTCTTCGGACCCGCCCGTTTCAAGGGGGCGCCGGCCTTCGGGGGCGCCTCCCCGGACGGCTACAACTCCTTCCACCTCTTCGAGGCGGGAGGCCGGCAGTGGATGGTGCTCGCCCTGGACTGGCGGCTGTCCGCGAAGGGCTTCGCCTGGGCGAAGGACGTGCTGGCCCGGCACCCGAGGACGCCCGTGGTGCTCACCACGCACGAACTGGTCGACGGGGACGACTCCCTCTCGGCATACGGGCAGAAGCTGTGGGACCAGCTGATCAGGGACCACGACCAGATCTTCCTGACCCTCAACGGGCACTACTGGCCGGCGGCGCGCGCCACGCGGAAGAACAGCGCCGACAACGATGTCCACCTGCACCTCACGAACTACCAGAACCGGTACTTCGGCGGCGCGGCCATGATCCGTCTCTACCGCTTCGACCTCGACCGGAACACCATCGACGTGGAGACGATCTCCCCGTGGATCCTGGGACGGGCCGCCGAGGGGCTCAACGAGCTGGAGCGGCAGGAGAGCGAACTCTCCGGCGACGCCGACCGGTTCA
This sequence comes from Streptomyces sp. NPDC002787, assembly GCF_053592095.1. Taxonomy (NCBI): domain Bacteria; kingdom Bacillati; phylum Actinomycetota; class Actinomycetes; order Kitasatosporales; family Streptomycetaceae; genus Streptomyces; species Streptomyces sp. NPDC002787. The sequence continues at coordinate 6,834 of NZ_JBSFVC010000006.1, forward strand.
CGGTCGGGATCGACTTCGAGAAGCGGTTCGCCGGCTTCGCGCCGGTGCCCGCGCGTCCGGCCCGCCCCGTGTCGAAGATGCTGGTGCCCGGCACGGTCGCGTACTGGCGTTTCGACGGGCAGGAGGACGGATCGGCCGTCAGCGGTACGATCCGTGACCGCTCCGGGCGCGGCAACGACCTCACGCTGGTCACGGTCGGCGGGGGCACGCTCACCTGGTCCGCCGACCACCACCCGGACCAGCCCGGCCACGGCAGCCTGGAGTTCCACGGCGGCAAGCCCCCGCTGAAGGGCGCCTATCTGCGGACGGTCGACGGGGCGCCCCTCAACTCGGCGACGTTCGAGAGCGGTTACACCATCGAGGCGTTCTACCGGCTGCCCGCCGACTGGAACCCGTCGAACCACGCCTGGGCCGGCATCCTCGGCCGCACGGGCACGGGCGGCGCGGCGGGCAAGACCGCCGACGACCCGGACGAGCCGCTCGCCACGCTGTCGCTGTCGAACGACCGGGAGCCGCAGTGGGCGGTGCGCCCGCTCAACCAGCAGGGCATCGCGACCAACTGGGGCCAGGAGACCCCACTGGAGACGTGGTGGCACCTCGCGGTCGTCAACGACGGGAAGCACACCACGCTCTACGTCCAGGGCTGCCCGGTCGTCCGCAACCCGAAGGCCACGGCCGTCGGGCTCACCTCCGTCGGCCTGCCCTGGATCCTCGGCGGCTACGAGTACGCGGGGAAGATCGACCAGATCCTGCACGGACGCCTCGGCGACGCCCGCGTCGTCGAGCGGGCGCTGCCCGTCAAGTCGTTCATGAACCACTGAGACGCGAAGGAACCCCACAGATCATGTCCGACCTGTCCGGCACGCACGAGCGGCAGCAGCTGCCCGCCTGGGCCGATCCGTCCGTCTCCCCCGCCGCCCTCGACGCGCAGGGCGTGTCGCGCCGTGGACTCCTGCGTGGCGCGGGCCTGTTCGGCGCCGCCTTCGCGATGGGCGCCACAAGCGCTCTGACGGCACCGGCCTCCGCCGGTTCACGGCACTACGGTGGCGAGGACCCGCGTCTCGCCTACCTCGTCGGCGACCACCACATCCACACCGTCTACAGCCACGACGCCAAGTACACGTTCTCCCAACTGGCCGCCGCGGGCGCGAAGTACGGCCTGGACTGGATGGTGTTCACCGAGCACTCCAACTTCGGGCACGCCGACTTCGGGGCCGCGCTGGAGCACAAGGAGATCCTCAGGGCCCGGGCCGAGAACCCGCGCCAGCTGATCTTCCAGGGCCTGGAGTGGTACATCCCGGCCGCCGAGCACTGCACGGTCTTCGCCACCCCCGGCCCGCACGAGGTCGACCTCCTCACCCGCTTCGAGCGCGCCTACGACGGCAAGCTGCTCGGCTACACGGACGGCTCCGTGGGCGGGGCGGACACCGCCCGCAACGAGGCGCACGCCGTCAAGGCCATCAAGTGGCTCGCCCAGCAACGCCGTTCGGGCTACGTCGACGATGTACTGGTCCTCGCCAACCACCCGCTGCGCCTCGGCATCGACTCCCCGCACGAGATGCGTGGCTGGCGGGACGCGGCCCCAGAGATCATGATCGGCATGGAGGGCGCGCCCGGCGCCCAGGGCGCGGCGATCCCCGGCTGGCGGGGGGCGACCTCGATGCGCGGCGAGTACGAGAACAAGCCGTCGGCCCAGTCCTGGCCGGGGTATCCGGCGGAGGCGTACCTCACGTACGGCGGCTTCGACTGGTCGACGGCGACCGTGGGCGGCCTCTGGGACGCGATGCTGGCCGAGGGGAAGCTGTTCTCGATCACGACCAACTCGGACGCCCACCGGATCGTCTTCGACACCTGGAAGAACGGCGACTGGCCGGCCGGGCAGAACTTCGACAACACCGGCAAGCTGCCCGACCCGGTGAACACCGACACCCCGCAGCCCGGCAGCGACTTCTGGCCCGGCCAGTTCAGCCGCACCCATGTGGGCGTCACCCGGTACGGCTATCGCTCGGTGATGGCCGGCCTGCGGGCGGGCCGTGTCTGGGTGGACCACGGCCATCTGCTGGACGGCCTCGACGTCCGGGTGAAGCGCGATCGCGACCATGGGCGCGGGGTCACCCTGGGCGGCCGACTGCGGGTCCGCAAGGGCGAGAAGCTCACCCTGAACGTGACGGTGACGACCGCCTCCCGCGCCAACCCCCAGGGAATCCTGCCCGGGTTGGCCCATGTCGACGTGATCCGGGGCGCGGTGCGCGGCCCGGTGGCCGACCGGGACGCCTGGCAGGCCCCCGACACCAAGGTCGTCCACACCAAGGACGTGAGCGGCCGCGAGGGCACGTACACCCTGCGCATCCCGATCACCGCCGGGAACGAGTCCTTCTACCTCCGCCTGCGCGGCAGCGACGGCAAGCGCAACGGGGCGGGGTACCTGGGCGCGTCCATCGACCCGCACGGTCCGATCCCGCACGCGCCGGGTGACGGGGACCCGTGGGAGGACACCTGGTTCTACTCCAACCCGGTTTTCGTGGACGTGAGTTGATCAGCGGGGTCGCCCCTGGGGGCGCGTGAGCACCAGGATCGTCCAGGGGCGCGGGGTACCGCGCGACCGGCCACGACCGGTCCGCGGTCCCCCGCGCGCCTCCGCCTCTACGGCGAGGGGGACGGACTCCCACTGAACGCCCGGTCGCAGTGGGGCCAGTCGCCGAAGTCCCGGTCCTCGCTCCACAACCGCTTCGCCGCGCGGATGTTCCACTCCGGGTCGAGCGCCTCGCGCGGCGTGCCGCCCAGCTCCCTCAGCCGGGCGTCGGAGATCTGGAACAGGCCCCAGTTCCGGGTGCCGTTGGTGTTCGGGAGGATGTGCAGCGGGTCGAGGAAGGACTGGCAGTCGGCGATCGCCACCGCGCGGTCCGGTGCCTCGGTGAACACCTCGCGGATGCGCCGCCGCACCTCGTCCGGGGTCCAGGTGCGCATACGTGCCCCGGACTCGTACAGCGCCTTCTTGGTGGTGTCGCCGACCACCCCGTTGGGCGGTTCGATCCCCGCCATCACCTGGAAGGCGGTCACGCGGCGCAGCGTCTGCGGTCCGAAGTCGCCGTCCACCCCGATCACCGCACCCTTGGCGTGCAGCAGCCGCTGCACCTCGCGTACGCAGGTGTCGTGCTGGCCCATGGCCACCACCTCCCGGCAGGTGGAGGTGAAGAGCGGCCGGGTGTCCTTCTGCCGCGGTTCGCCGGTCTCCTTGCCCGTACCGCCCTCGCTTCCCTCGGCGGACCCGAGCGACGGCAGGGTCCAGGCCATCCCGCCGAGAAACAGCACGGCCAGACCGACGGCCACGGCGACGCGTTTCCGCCGTCGGCTCCACCCGGCGGTCCCGGAGTCGTGCGGGGGCTCCGAGAACTCGACGACCGGTTCCGGCGGGGCGTCCTCCCGCTCCGGCGGCGGCGTCGACTCCGTGGGTTGCGCGGGTTGCATGGGTTCCGGTTCTCGGGCGGCGTCCGCCACGGCCCACAGCCGGTGCAGCGTCCGTAGCTCCTCCGGTGTGGCGCCGCAGGCCACCGCGAGGCGGTGGACGGTGCCGTAGTCCTGCGGTACCGAACTGCCCAGGCAGTAGCGGTGCACACTGGACCCACTCGTTCCGGCCTTCGCGGCGAGCGCCGCGTAACTGAGTCCCGATCGCTCCTTGAGCGAGCGCAGACAGGCGGCGAACCGCTCGGACTCCGTGCACGCAGACACGGGCGTCCCCCCTTTTTTCACTTGCTGCCGTGCTGAACGGCGGCGCCGCACGTGGTCGGACGGCGGCGCTGTGTGTACGGAGATGAGAGGGCGCTCCCCCTGGATCCCCCGATCCCCGCGCCCGAGCACACTGTGCCAGAAACAGACGGCCGGAACCCCGCCAACTCCGGCCACTTGTATAACGGATCGCTGACGACCGTCTCCGTGACGCCCCCAACGCCGCCCCAAACACCGCCCCGGCGCCGCCCCAGCGCCGTCCCACCGGCGTCCCAACGGCAGGGAGATGCCGCAGGCCGGTCGTGACACGGCCGTCCCAGCGTCCCACCAGCACGGAATGCCTTGTACCGCCCAATCGCCGCTTGCCAACCTCGGGCCGTCCCAGAACGAACCACCCCCTGTGAGGAGACACGCCAGTGGCCCGTTTCGTGCCCCAGATCCTGCGCAACCGTCCGATGGCCGCCGCTGTGATGAGCGTCGCGGCGGTCGCGGCCTTCGCCCTGCCGACCTCCACCGCCCACGCGGCCCCCACCGCGGTCGACTGCGCGTCCGGGAACGTCTGCTTCTGGACCGGTGCCAACTTCACCGGCCAGAAGTGCAGCTGGAGCGACGCCGACCCGGACTGGCGGTCCGGCGACATCCGGTGTTCCTGGTCGGCCACGCACAACGTGAAGTCCGTCTGGAACGCGGGTACGTCCTCCAGCTTCACCGGCGTCGTCTACTACAAGGGCGCCAACCAGGACGAGGACGACCGCGCCGGCTGCACCCGCCAGCAGCACGGCGGCAACCTGGCCGGCACGTACAAGCTCCGCTCGCACAAGTGGACCACGGGCCGCTGCGGCTAGGCCGAACACCCGTAGGGCGGAGCACCTTTCGGGGTGCTCCGCCCTACGGCGTTCTCACGGTTCCACGGCGCTCAGGGGCTCTCAGACCCTCAGGGCGGCTCAGGCGCTCAAGGCCTCTCAGGCGTAGAACCGGGACAGGCTCTGCAGCACCGCCGCCGGCTTGGGCGCGCCCTCGATCTCGATCGTGCCGTCGACGGTGATCTGCACCCCGCCCGGTACGTCCTCCACCGAGGCCAGCCTGCCGACCAGGCGGATCTTGGAGCCGACCTTCACCGGGGACGGGAAACGCACCTTGTTCAGACCGTAGTTGACCTTCGTCGACACGCCCTCGACATCCAGCAGCTCCGTGAAGAGCGGGATGAACAGCGACAGGGTCAGGTACCCGTGGGCGATCGGCGCGCCGAAGGGGCCCTCCGCCGCCTTCTCCGGGTCGACGTGGATCCACTGGTGGTCCCCGGTCGCATCGGCGAACGTGTTGATGCGCTCCTGGGTGACCTCGATCCACTCGCTGGCGCCGAGGTCGCTGCCGGCGAGCTTCTTGAGCTCGTCGATGCCGTTCACGGTGATGCTCATATGACGTTCCTTAGCTAAGAGTTGGTGCCGTAGCGCTTGCGCACCCGGGCCTTGAGGAGCTTTCCGGAGGCGGTGCGGGGAAGCTCGTCCGCGATCACCACCGACTTCGGGATCTTGTACTTGGCGAGCCGCCCGGCCAGCGAGGCCAGCACCTCGTCGGCGTCCAGGGCACAGCCCTCCCGGGGCACGACGACCGCACGCGGCACCTCGCCCCACTTGTCGTCGGGGATGCCGATGACCGCGCACTCGACGATGTCGGGGTGGGCGAGGAGCTGGTCCTCGATCTCGGCGGGGTAGATGTTCTCGCCCCCGGAGATGATCATGTCCTTGATGCGGTCGACGATGAAGACATAGCCGTCCTCGTCGACGCGGGCCGCGTCCCCGCTGCGGAACCAGCCGTCGGCGAACACCGCGGCCGTCTCCTCGGGCAGCCCCCAGTACCCGGGCATGACGTGCGGTCCACGGACCACGACCTCGCCGGGCTCGTCGACGTCGACCGGTGTCATGTCTGGCCGTACGACCCGCACATCGCTGAAGAAGTGCGGTACGCCCGCCGATCCGGCCTTGCTCACCGCGTGCTCGGCGTCGAGGAAGAGCGTGCCGGGGGCCGCCTCCGTCATGCCGTAGCCCTGGAGGAAGGTGAGCCCGCGCTCCTGGAACCTGGCGATGAGCGGGGTCGGCACCGGGGAGCCGCCGCAGGACAGCATCCGCAGCGACGACAGGTCGGCGTCGGCCCAGCGCGGGTGCCGGGCGATCTGGTCGAACATGGTCGGCACGCCGAACATGAAGGTGATCCGGTGCCGTTCGATCAGGTCGAAGGTGGCCTCCGGGACGAACGCCTCGACCAGGACGCAGGTGCCGCCCTTGAGCAGCACGGGCAGGGTGAGCATGTTCAGCCCGGCCGTGTGGAACAACGGGGCGGAGACCAGGGCGCGTTCGTCGGTGATGATGTCCTGGTCGACGAGCACGTTGACGGCGTTCCAGATGATGTTGCCGTGTGTGAGCATCGCGCCCTTGGGGCGGCCGGTCGTCCCCGAGGTGTACATGATGATGCAGGTGTCGTCGGCGGTGACGGGCTGGTCGATCGGCTCCGCCTCGGCCCCCGCGAGCAGCGCCTCGTACTCCGGGCCGGCCTCCACGAACGTACGGACGTCGGTGTCGCCCGGCAGTCCGGCGACGAGCCCGGTGAACCCGGACGCGTACACCAGCGCCTTGGCCCCGGAGTCCGCCAGCTGGTAGGCGATCTCCGGGCCCGCGAGGCGGGTGTTGAGCGGGACGAAGACCGCGCCGAGGGTGCCGGCGGCGAACAGCGTCTCCAGGTACGAGGGGTGGTTGGGCCCCAGGTAGGCGATGCGGTCGCCTCGGCGTACGCCGGAGGCGCGCAGGGCGTGGGCGAGGCGCGTGGTGCGCTCGTACAGCTCCGCGTAGGTGATGCTCGTGTCACCGTGGATCAGGGCGGTACGCCCGGGGGTCTTGCGGGCCCGGCGGGCGGGCCACGACCCCAGTCCCTCATTGCGCATGTCTGTGCCCCTGTCCGTCATTGCACATGGGGTGTGTCCCTCACGGTTTCCTCATGGCGTCGTCATGGCTTCGTCAGTCCGAGCAGCCGGGCGGCGTTCTCCTTCAGGATCTTCGGCTTGACCTCGTCCTTGATCGACAGCTTCTCGAAGTCGGCGAGCCAGCGGTCGGGGGTGAGGACGGGGTAGTCGGAGCCGAAGAGCACCTTGTCCTTGAGGAGCGTGTTCGCGTACTGCACGAGCTGCGGCGGGAAGTACTTCGGCGACCAGCCGGACAGGTCGATGTGCACGCCCGGCTTGTGCGTGGCCACCGCCAGCGCCTCGTCCTGCCAGGGGAAGGAGGGGTGCGCCAGGATGATCTTGAGGTGCGGGAAGTCGGCGGCGACGTCGTCCACGTGCAGCGGGTTGGAGTACTTCAGGCGGATGCCGCCGCCGCCCGGGACGCCCGCGCCGATGCCCGTCTGCCCCGTGTGGAACAGGGCGATGGTGCCCGTCTCCTCGATGACCTCGTACAGGGCGTACGCCACCGCTCGGTCGTTGGGGAAGAAGCCCTGGACGCTGGGGTGGAACTTGAAGCCCCTCACCCCGTACTCCTCGACCAGGCGGCGGGCCTGCTTGACGCCGGTCTTGCCGCGGAAGGGGTCGATGGAGGCGAAGGGGATCAGCACGTCCGCGTTGGCGGCGGCCGCCTCGGCGACCTCCTCGTTGGGGACGGGCTCGGTGCCGGTCGCGGACTCGGCGTCCACCGTGAAGATCACGGCGGCCATCTTCCGCTCGCGGTAGTAGGCGGCCGTCTCCTCCAGGGTGGGCTTCCGCTTGCCCTCGACCTTGAAGTACGCGGAGGAGGCGTCGTGCAGTTCGTCGTCCAGCGACGAGGTGCCCTTCTTGGACGACACCTCCGCGTGGGTGTGGACGTCGATCGCGACGAGTTCCTCGACGTTCATGGAGGGGGTCATCACGCCTCCGGGATCTTCGGGGCGGGGACACCCACGGTCTCGGGCTCGGCGCCCAGCGAGGTCGGCCAGACGTCGGCGAGGGCCTCGGGGGTCCAGCCGCCGTTCGCGTACGCCGTCTTGATCTCCTGCGGATGTGACCAGAGTGCCACCTTGTCGCCGCCGATGCCGATGGCCTGGCCGGTGACACCGCGCGCCGCCTCGGAGGCGAGGAACGGGATCAGGGCCGCGCAGTCCTCGGGGGTGCCGAAGCCCTCGCCCTTGCGCAGGAAGTCCGGGAACGGCTTGCCCTCGCGCAGGGCCTGCACGTACGGGGCGAAGACCGGGATGGTCTCGGTCATGGCGGTGGCGGCGACCGGGATGATCGCGTTGACGGTGATGTTCACGCGGCCCAGCTCCATCGCCCAGGTGCGGGCGAAGGCGGCGATGCCGGCCTTGGCGGCGGCGTAGTTCGTCTGGCCGAAGTTCCCGCGCTGGCCGGCCGGGGAGCCGACGAGGATCAGGGAGCCGCCCTCCCCCTGCTCGCGCATGCGGATCGCGGCGGCGCGGGCGCAGGTGAAGGTGCCCTTGAGGTGGGTGGTGATCACCGCGTCGAAGTCGTCGTCGGACATCTTCCAGAGCACCTTGTCGCGGAGGATGCCCGCGTTGGTGACGAGGATGTCGAGCCGCCCGTACTCCTCCACCGCGCGGCCCACGAGCCGGTCGGCGGCCTCGGTCGTGCCGACCGCGGCGACCTCGGCCACGGCCTTGCCGCCCGCCTCGGTGATGGACTTCACGGCCGCCTCGGCCACGGCCTCGTCGATGTCGTTGACGACGACGGAGGCGCCGGCGGCGGCGAGGGCCTGTGCGTAGGCCAGGCCGAGGCCACGGCCACTGCCCGTGACGACGGCGACCTTGCCGGTGAGATCGATGCTGGGCACGAGTGGGTCCCTTCGAGAGACTGAGCGGCTACGAAATCGAAGTTAAGAGCAATAGTTGTTGACGTCAATAGTTGTTGTTCCCCGGGCGTTGCGTCATGCTGGGAGCAGTACGCACGCGCCGCCCCTCGAACCGGGGCCTCGACCAGGGAGCCCGCCATCGCCGGCCAGCAGACGCAGGACGCCGCCTCGATCGACGCGCACGAACCGTGGATGCGCGGGCTGCACGCGGACACGGGCTATCTGCTGTACCGCCTGGGGCTGCGGTCGGGACAGCTGTTCAACTCGTCCCTGCAGGAGTCGGGCCTGCGGCTGCGCCACTACGCGGTGCTGCGTTTCCTCGCCACGTCGCCGGGCGCGCTGCAGCGGGAGCTGAGCGCGTCGCTCGGTTACGACCCGAGCGCGATCGTCGGTCTGGTGGACGACCTGGAGAAGCTGGGTTTCGCGGAGCGACGCCCCTCCCCCGCCGACCGCCGCAGCCGGATCATCGTCCTGACCGAGGACGGACGGTCCTTCCTGCGGGACACCGACGAGGCCGGGCAGCGCGTCACGAACGAGTTGCTGGAGCCCCTCGACGCCACCGAGCGCGACACGCTCCATGCGCTGCTGCAGAAGGTCGCCGAGGCCGGACTGGGGTGACGCCATGCCGATGACCACCGACGCGCTGCCGTCGCCGGGGGCCGCACCCCGGCGGACCGCGCCCCCGGGAGCCGCACCCCGGGAGAGCGCGCCACCGGGCACCACCCGCTCCGCCCCCGACCGGCTCCTCGCCGTGCTGGCCGCCTTCGACCACGACCACCCGGCGCTCTCCCTGACGGAGATCAGCCGCCGCGCCGGGCTGACGCTCACCACGGCCCACCGGCTGGTCGGCGCGCTCACCGAGTGGGGCGCCCTGGAGCGGGACACGTCCGGGGTCTACCACGTCGGGCTCCGCCTCTGGGAGCTCGCGGCCCTCGCCCCGCGCGGACTCGCGCTGCGGCAGATCGCGATGCCGTACCTGGAGGACCTGTACGAGGCGACGCACGAGAACGTGCAGCTGGCGGTCCGCGACGGAGACGAGGTCGTCTACATCGAGTGGCTCTCCGGGCGCTCGGCCGTCGGCGTCCACATCCGGGTCGGCGGCCGCTGGCCGCTGCACGCCACGGGGGTGGGTCTGGCGCTCCTCGCGTACGGCGACGCTTCGTCCCAGGAGATCTACTGTCAGGGGCCGTTGGCCTCCTTCACCCCGTACACCATCACCGACGGGCCCCGGTTGCGCCGTGTGCTCGCCGAGGTGCGGCGCTCGGGGGTGGCGGTGAGCAGTCGTCAGGTCACCGAGGACGCGCTCTCGGTGGCGGCCCCGGTGCGTGGTGCGGGCGGGGCCGTGGTCGCCGCCGTGTCGGTCGTGGTGCCCCACGCGGGCGCCCAGGTACCGGTGTTGACCCCGGCGGTCCAGGTGGCGGCACGCGGGATCTCCCGCGCCCTGGGCTGGCAGCCGGACGAACACCGGCGCGGGTCGCTGATTCCTGGCCGGGGCACTTCTCCTTCTTGAACGACGACTGCGTCTGCTCGATCGCCGACGAGACGACTGCCCCTGCTCGCTCGCCGACGCCGGTGTCAGGTGATCGGCCGGCGTGAGCGTCCGCTTCTCGCCGGCGCTCGGCGCTACCTCGTCGCCAGCGTCTGTGCCGCGTACGTCACCGCCGTGCCCGCGTACGTGGCCGTGCCCCGCGCGGTGAGCCAGCCCTGCTCGGCGTCGACGGCGGGGGTGACCTCCCAGCGGGCCGAGAACCGTCCGCCGGAGCGGATGCGGTCCGTGGTGACCGCGTCGAGGTTGCGCACCTGCCAGCTGTTCGGCGCGGTGAGGGCGAGCCGCGCGGCCGTCCAGGGGCGGGCGGAGCCGTTGGCGAAGGTGGCGGTGACGAGGAACCTCCCGTTCCTCCGGGCCACTTGGAGGGTGACTCCGTAGGGCTTGCGCCGGTAGTCGTCCACCCACGAGGACCGCATCAGCCGGACCAGCGCGTCGGCCTGGGCGGGCCGCGCCGCCGCGAGGTCGTGCTGCTCGCCGGGGTCACGGGCGAGGTCGTACAGCTCGACCTCCCACCGGCTGTCGGGGGCCGACCGGTCCTGGCCGGGCGCGAACCGCACCGCCTTGAGGTCGCCGTGCCGCACCGCCTCCGCCAGACGCCGCGTACGGCCCCCGTCGACCCGGTCGGCGCGCGGGGTGACGCCGCTGTGGTTGCGGTAGAAGTACAGGTGGTCGTGGCGGGCGGCCTCGGCGTCACCGGCACGCAGCAGCGGTGCCAGGGAGAGCCCGTCGATGTCCGACGGGGCGGGCGCGCCGGCGAGTTCGGCGAGGGTCGGCAGCAGATCGATCAGCGGGGTCGGCCGGTCGGTGGTGCCGACGGGGACGCGCTGCGGGGACCAGGCGATGAGGGGGACGCGGATGCCGCCCTCGTACAGGTTGCGCTTGTAGCCGCGCAGCGGGCCGTTGCCGTCGAAGAAGTCGGGGTCGGTGCCGCCCTCCTCGTGCGGGCCGTTGTCGCTGGTGACGAGGACGACGGTGCGCCGGTCGATGCCGTGCGCCTTGAGCCGGTCCACGATGGTGCCGACCAGGGTGTCCAGGCCGGTGACCTGGGCCGCGTGGGCCTTGTCGGGGCGGGACCAGGGCTCGTCGGCGTACGCGCCGAGCTGCGGGGCGAGGCTCGGGGCGTGCGGCACGGTCGGGGCGAGGAAGAGCAGGAACGGCTCGTCCTTGTGGGCGTCGACGAAGCCGAGGGCGCGCTCCTCGATGAGGTCGGGGGCGTAGACCTCGCGGGCGCCGTCCCGGTTCTCGGGGATGTCCTGCTTCTCGCCGTTGTCCCAGAGGTACGTCGGGTAGTACTGGTGCGCGTGCTTGTGCGTCAGGTAGCCGTAGAACGTCTCGAAGCCACGGGAGTTGGGGTGGCTCGGCTGGTGGGGCTTCTCGGGGCCGAAGCCCCACTTGCCGATGAGGGCGGTGCGGTAGCCGAGGGCGCGCAGGGCCTCCGCGAAGGTGAAGTCCCGCTCGGTGAGCGCGCCCTGACCGCCGGGGCCCCAGGGGTTCTCGCGGACGGTGGCATGACCGCTGTGCAGCCCCGTGAGGAAGGAGCAGCGGGAGGGGGCGCAGACCGGGGCGGCGGAGTAGGCGTCGGTGAAGCGCAGTCCCTCGGCGGCCAGGGCGTCCAGGCGGGGGGTGTCGATGAGCTGCTGGCCGTAGGAGCCGAGTTCGCCGTAGCCGAGGTCGTCGGCGAGGACGACCACGAAGTTCAGCCGCTGCGAGGGGGTCCGGGCGGCGGGCACGACCGGCGCGGACGGCCGGCTCACCTCCGGGGCGCCGGTTTCCCGGACACCGGCCTTGCGCCCCTCGTGCGCGACACATCCGGCCGCCGCCCCGGTCACGCCGACGGCGGCGGTCCCGGCGAGAAAACGACGACGGCTGGGCATGCGGACTCCTGGATTGATGATCGGTGGGCGGGCCTGATCCGATGGTGGACGGGGCACTCGGAGCAAAACCATGCACAGGGCATGAACACCTTGTTGCGGCTGGTCATGGAGGCCGCGGGTGATCAACTGTGCGCCCCCCGACCCTAGAGAGGGGGAATGCGGGGTTCTGGTTCCACCGAGATCAAACGATCTTGCCAGAAGTCCGTGCCACGCCTCGCACCGGCCCCGGGATTCCCGGGGCCGGTGCGGTGGTGCCGCCGGTTCGGCAGCGGTGTCGATATCCAGTTGATATGCGGCCGTTACGGCTGTTACAGCCGTTGCGGTTGTTACCGCCGTTACGGCTGTGCCGTCGGGTTCAGGCCGACAGGCCCTCGTAGACGGCCGCGAGGACCATGAACGCCCGGTCGTCGCCGAGGCCGCCGTCGTCGATCATCTGGTTCATCACATACGCCACGGACATCCGGGCGTCGAGGTCGACCAGGACGATCGAGCCGCCCCAGCCGCCCCAGAAACAGGTGCGGGGGTTGGGCAGTTGGCCGCCGTTCAGGCCGTACCCCATGCCGTACCGCATCGGCACGCGCAGAACGCTGTCCGTGCCGTCGAACTGCTCCTCCAGGGCCCGTTCACACCCCTTCTCCGACAGCAGCCGCACCCCACGGGCCGCTCCGCCCGAGGCCAGCAGCGACTGCACGGCCGCGACCGAGCGGGCGTTGCCGTGGCCGTTCGCGGCCGGGATCTCGGCGCGCCGCCAGGCGGTCGTGTTGGCGATGCCGTCCGGCAGGTCCGGGTTGGGCGGCGGACCGCCACGGGGCGGGGAGGAGGGCGGCTCGAGGACCGGCGCGACGCGGTGGTCGTGCTCGGCGGCGAGCCCGACGTGGAAGTCGGCGCCCAGCGGGCCGGTGACCTCCTCGGCGAGGAAGGTGCCCAGGGTGCGGCCGGTGACCCGGCGGACGAGCTCCCCGAGCAGATACCCCTGGGTGACCGCGTGGTAGCCGGCCTCGGTGCCGGGCTCCCAGGCGGGGGTCTGCGCGGCGAGCCGGGAGGTGACCGTGGGCCAGTCGTACAGGTCCTCCAGCGTCGTCGGCGCGTCGAAGCGGGGCAGGCCGGCCGTGTGTGACAGCACATGACTGACGCGCACGTCCTCCTTGCCCGCCGCGGCGAACTCGGGCCAGTAAGCGGCCACCGGCGCGCTCAGGTCCAGCTCGCCCCGGTCGGCGAGCATCAGCACGCACAGGGCCGTCATCGTCTTGGTCGTGGACCAGACGTGGGTGATGGTGTCCCGCTCCCAGGGTGTGGTGCGCTCCGCGTCGGCGTACCCGCCCCACAGGTCGACCACCGGCTCGCCGTCCACGTACACGGCGACCGAGGCCCCCACGTCCTTGTCGTCCAGCGAAGCCGCCAGCGCCTCGCGCACCGGGGCGAAACGGTCCGTGCACGTGCCGTGAGTCTGCGCCATGGGGCGAAGCTAGCGGTTGCCCGGGAGCCGGGCCATCGAATAAACACCGGTCCCGTGACGGCAGTCGTTTCAACGCCGAGGACAGGCCGACTCCCTTCATGTGCGTCATCGTGGTGAGCGAGGCATGGACGCTGAGGACCGCGATGTCCCCGTCCGGTGGTGAGGCTGCCGAGCACTCCCAGGACGAGGTCGGCGTGCTCGGCGCTGCGGGCCCGCGTGGCGGCGATGGCCTCGGCGGAACGCGACAGCTTCCACGTCTCGTCGTGGTGCGAGGGCCGCGTATCGGTCTCCGGGATGGCCGGAAACGCGGCGTTCGCCGCGATGACCTGCTCGGCGGCGCGCCGGACGACATCGGTGACGGCCGGATTCCGTGAGAGGTCGCCAGGTCGGTGGCCTTCCGGAAGACCGGGCCGTGCTCATGGCCCGGATTGCGGCGTTCATCGAGATCCGAAACGGTGATGAACAGCTCGGGTGAGCGGACCGTCGACGCACCGGCGGGCCTCGACGGCCGGCACCGGTCCTGGGCGGGCCGGTGGGCCGGAAGCGTTCTCCAGGGCCCTTGGTCCGACGCCCCTTCCCGTATCCCCTAGGCTGATCCGCCGCAGCTGCCGGACGAATTCAGAGCGTGGTGGGAAATGCCGCTGAGGGACGACGATCCCACCGTCATAGGCGAGTACGTCCTGGAGGACCGGCTCGGCTCCGGTGGCATGGGAGTCGTCTATCTCGCCCGGTCGGCGTCGGGGCGGCTGGTCGCGCTCAAGCTGGTGCACTCCCAGTACCGCGACGACGAGGAGTTCCGCTCCCGGTTCCGGCAGGAGGTCGCGGCGGCGCGCCGGGTGAGCGGCGCGTTCACCACCCCCGTCGTGGATGCCGACCCCGAGGCCGTCCGGCCCTGGATGGCGACGCAGTACGTGCCGGGGCCGACGCTCGCCGATCTGGTGCGTGACGAGGGCCCGTTGGGCATGGCCCGGGTCCGGGGTCTCGCGCTCGGGCTCGTCGAGGCGCTGCGGGACATCCATCGGGTGGGTGTCGTGCACCGGGACCTGAAGCCGGGGAACGTCCTGATGGCCGAGGACGGTCCGCGCGTCATCGACTTCGGCATCTCGCGGGCCGTCGACAACCTGCCCCTCACCGTGACCGGGCGGGTGATCGGCACACCGCCGTTCATGTCGCCGGAGCAGTTGCGCTCGCCGAGGGACGTCACCGAGGCCTCGGACGTGTTCTCCCTGGGGTCGCTGCTGGTGTACGCGGCCAGCGGGCACAGCCCGTTCAAGGCCGAGAGCCCGTATCTGGCGGGCTACCAGGTCATGTTCGAGTCCCCGAAGCTGGACGCGGTGCCCGAGCCGTTGCGGAGCGTCGCCGAGCGCTGCCTGGACAAGGACCCGGCGGGCCGCCCGGACCTCGCCGAACTGCACCGCCTGTTCCTGGAGTTGCCCGCCTCGTCCGACACCGGCCACCTCGTCGCCGGCCCGGCACCCGGGCCGCTCGACCGGCCCACGGACCTCGGGCGCACAGACGCCGGACGGGCGGACGACAGGACCGCGAACGACCTACCGGCGGACAACAGGACCGCGAACGACCGACCGGCTGACGGTCGACCGGCTGACCGCCGCGGCGCGCGCCGCCGCGTCAAACGGCAGCTGCTCCTCGTCGGCCTCGGCGCCGCCGTCACCGTCTCCGCGCTGGGCGCCGCGCTGCTCGTGTACGCGCAGGCCGAGGACAGCACGACGTCGTCCGGCACCGACACCGCGGTCGACTACCGCTCCGTGTCGCTCCCCAAGGGCTGGCAGCCGTGGCGCACACCGCTGCGGGCCGACAGCGGCCTCCCCTCCGAGTACGTTCCGATCAACTACGGCGAAACGGGGTGCCGGACGGACGGGACGGACCTGTACTGCGGCGGTACGGGCTTCGTCGTCGCGAAGGTGGACGCCGCCACCGGGGAGCCGGGGTGGCGGTACGGCACCCTGCCGCAGACCGCCCGGCCCATCGGCGTGCGCGACGGCCTGGTCTTCGTCTACACGGAACCCGACACCACCCAGCGGCGCTTGGTGGCCCTGGACACCCGGACCGGGAAGGAGCGGTGGACCCGGTCCATCAGTGCGAGCGAGGCGGCCCCGCTCTACGACGGCGGCATCCTCACCCTCACGCCCGACCACCGGCAGGTGGTCGCCCACTCCACGGCGGGCGACGAGCTGTGGCGCTCGCCCGTGCCCGGAGCGGTCAACTGCGTTCCCTCGGCGCTCGGCGAGGCCCCGTACGCACTGTGCTGGAAGGGCGACGACTTCCTCGACACCCGCCCGTTCACGCTCGTACGGCTCGATCCGGACGACGGCGCGCGGCGGGAGCTCGCCGCGCTGCCCAAGAAGTCGCTCGCCCTGGGCGCCGTCGACGGACGGCCGCTGTTCCTCAAGGCGCAGACCACCGAAGAGGTGTACCAGGCGGGGTACGAGCGGCCGTACGACGCGTTCCTGCGGGTGGACCCGGACACCGGCGAGACCACCCGGATCCCGCTCGAGCGGGCGTTGCGCGGCGCGGCGACGCTCGTGGACGGGGTCGTGTACTTCGTGCGGACCAACGGGTCGGTCACCGCCGTGTCGGCGACGAGCGGCAAGGAGCTGTGGGAACGGACCACCGACATGGAGAACCTGTCCGCTCCGGTGGTGTCGGCGGCCCGCGACGAGATCTACTTCGCCAACCGGTTCGGCCGGCTGCTGGCCCTGGACAGCGGCACGGGCGCCGAGTTGTGGCGTACGGACGCGCTGGACGACCCGGGGGACATCGCGGCCGAGACGCCGCCCCGTGTCCTGCTCGTGGACGACGCGATCGTGGCGACGGCCGGGGACACGGCGTTCTCCGTACGCCCGGACGAGCCGAAGGCCCGGCCATCCGCGTCCGCCGCCGGGGACTGACCGTCACCGGCGGGGACCCGACCGGTCGTCGCCTCGCCGCCTCGGGGCACCGCCGGGATCGGCCGATCTTCACATCGTGAACTCGCCCCCGCCATACGGACTTTCTCCGCTTTAACTCTTGACGACCGCAGCGCCGGAGCGCACATTGACCGCACGCTCTTCTTCTGAGAGCGCTCTCAGGACGGGACTCCACGGAGCGCTCCCCCACCCGCGCACTTCACTCCGTACACCCGAAGAGGCCGCAATGAGTGAAACCTCCGGCACACCCCGCAGACGTCGCCCGCTCCGGCGCGTGTTCCTCGCCATGGCCGCCGCGGTGGCGCTGGCCACGGCCTGGACGACGACCGCCGAGGGCGCCGCCCCCACACCGCCCGCCGGCTGGACCCAGGTCTTCGTCGACGACTTCAACGGCACCGCCGGCACCGGCGTCAACACCTCCAACTGGCAGTACGCAACCGGCACTTCGTATCCGGGCGGCCCCGCCAACTGGGGCACCGGCGAGGTCGAGACGATGACGAACAGCACCAGCAACGTCTCGCTCGACGGCAACGGCAATCTGCGGATCACCCCGCTGCGTGACTCGGCGGGCAGGTGGACCTCGGGCCGTATCGAGACCAACCGCACCGACTTCCAGCCCCCGGCGGGCGGCAAGCTGCGGGTCGAGTCCCGGCTCCAGATGCCGAACGTCACGGGCACGGCCGCCGAGGGCTACTGGCCCGCGTTCTGGATGCTGGGCGCGCCCTACCGGGGCAACTACCAGAACTGGCCGAGCGTGGGCGAGCTGGACATCATGGAGAACGTCCAGGGCCGCAACCAGGTCTGGGCCACGATGCACTGCGGCACCAACCCGGGCGGCCCGTGCAACGAGACGACCGGCATCGGCAACTCCACCGCGTGCCCCAACACGACCTGCCAGTCGGGCTTCCACACCTACACCATGGAGTGGGACCGCTCGGTGACCCCGGAGACCATCCGGTTCTTCGTCGACGGCACCCGGTTCCACTCGGTCAACGCGAGCCAGGTGGACGCGACGACCTGGAACAACGCCACCAACCACGGCTTCTTCATCATCCTCAACGTGGCGATGGGCGGCGCCTTCCCCGACGCGTTCGGCGGTGGCCTGGACGGCGACACCCGATCCGGTGTCCCCATGGTCGTCGACTATGTGCAGGTACTGTCGGCAGCCGGGGGCACCACCACTCCGCCCCCGACGGGCACCCGTGACGCGTACAGCGCGATCCAGGCCGAGTCGTACAACAGCCAGAGCGGCACCCTCACCGAGAGCACGACCGACACCGGCGGCGGCCAGAACATCGGCTCGCTCGCCAACGGCGACTGGGCGCTGTTCCAGAACGTCGACTTCGGCTCCACGGCCGCCACCCAGTTCGTCGCCCGGGTGGCCTCCGGCGCGGGCGCCGGGGTGAGCGGCCTGGTCGAGGTCAGACTCGACAGCCGTACGAGCACACCGGTCGGGAGTTTCTCCCTCGCCAACACCGGGGGCTGGCAGTCCTGGCGGACGGTGCCCGCGAACATCAGCGGGGTCACCGGCACCCATGACGTCTATCTGACCTTCACGAGCGGCCAGCCGCAGGACTTCGTGAATGTGAACTGGTTCAACTTCGGCCGCTGAGCGGCACGTCGGCACTGTCGCCGAGGGGCTTCGCGCACGCGCGCGGAGCCCCTCGGCGCGTTCCCGCCCGGAGGGTCACCGCAGCTCCGCCCGGAACGCCGCCGGGGCCGTCCCGGTGTGCAGCTGGAAGAACTTGGAGAAGTTCGCGGCGTCGGGGAAACCGACGGCCACACCGACGCGGCCGATCGGCAGGTCCGTGTGGGCCAGCAGGCGTTTGGCCTCCAGGACGACCCGTTTGTCTATGAAGCCCTTGGGTGTCTCGCCGGTCGCGGCGCGGACCGCGCGGACGAGCGTGCGGCGGGAGCAGCCGAGGGCGTCGGCGTACGCGCTGACACTGTGGTTGGTGGGGAAGCCCTGTTCGACGGCGTCCCGGAAACGGGTGAAGGTGGTGTCGTCGGGCCGGCTCGCCGGCGCGGCCGACGCCGCCGCGAGATGGGCGAGCCGCAGCAGAAAGGCCGTCAGGGTGTGCCGCAGCACGGCGGTGTGCAGGCTGGGCGGCAGGGTGATGGTGTCGACGTACTCACGTTCCAGCTGGGCCAACGAGGCGCGCAGGCCCGCCAGTTGGGCCTTGTCGGGGTGGAGCAGGGGCGGCAGGTCGTAGCGGTAGAGGCCGGTCGCCTCGACGGTCGCGCGGGGCAGGAAGCCCGGTTGCATGGTGAGGACGGTCCCGCGGTACTCGGTGACGCGTGAGAAGCGATGCACCTGCCCCGGGCGGATCCACAGCAGTTCGCCCGCGCCCACCTCGTACTCGGTGAAGTCGATCATGTGGCGGACCGGGCCGCCGTCGAACAGCATCACCGCGTGGAAGTCGATGCGGTGGACCCCTTCCAGAGGAATGTCCGCACGCCAGGGTCCTCGGTCGTCCATCGGGCCGACCTGCACACCGACGCCGGAGAGGCTGCGGTCGACGGGGAACGGGAAGGTTCTGATCCGGTCGCCGTCTCGGGCGTCTGTGTCCGTCATGTTCTCGCTGCCACCTCGTCGGTGTCCCAGTTTCACCGAAGGCTGGCACACCACCACCTTCCCCGACAAAAGTCGGACTTTTACTTTTGAAGACCCCAGAGCATTTCCGCCGTCTCTCTCGAGGACTTCTTGAAGATGAACTGGACAGAACTCGACCGGCGCGCCGTCGACACCGCCCGACTGCTGGCCGCCGACGCCGTACAGAAGGCCGGCAACGGCCATCCGGGAACGGCGATGAGCCTCGCGCCCGCCGCGTACACGCTCTTTCAGAAAGTGATGCGTCACGATCCCGCCGATCCCGAGTGGACCGGCCGGGACCGCTTCGTCCTCTCCCCCGGTCACACCTCGCTGACCCTCTACACGCAGCTCTTCCTCGCCGGGTACGAACTGGGGCTGGACGACCTCAAGGCGTTCCGCACCCATGGCTCGAAGACGCCGGGCCACCCCGAGTACGGTCACACCGCCGGGGTCGAGACCACCACCGGCCCGCTGGGCCAGGGTGTCGCCAACGCCGTCGGCATGGCGATGGCCACCCGCTACGAGCGCGGTCTGTTCGACCCGGACGCTCCCGAGGGGACGTCCCCGTTCGACCACACCGTCTGGGCGATCGTCTCCGACGGCGACCTGGAGGAGGGCATCTCCGCCGAGGCCTCCTCGCTGGCGGGCCACCAGAAGCTCGGCAACCTCGTCTTCCTGTACGACGACAACCACATCTCCATCGAGGGCGACACGGCCACCGCGTTCTCCGAGGACGTGCTGAAGCGGTACGAGGCGTACGGCTGGCACGTGCAGCGGATCGAACCCGCGTTCAACGGCAACATCGATGTACACGCCCTGTACGACGCGCTGCTGACGGCGCGGGAGGAGACCTCGCGTCCCTCGATCATCGCGATGCGCACGATCATCGCCTGGCCGGCCCCGAACGCCCAGAACACCGAGGCCTCGCACGGCTCGGCGCTCGGTGAGGACGAGGTCGCGGCGACCAAGCGGGTCCTCGGCTTCGACGCGGACAGGACCTTCGAGGTCGCGGACGACGTCCTCGCCCACACGCGGCGGGCCCTGGACCGGGGCGCGGAGGCGCACGCCGCCTGGGACAAGCGGATCGCCGAGTGGCGGGCCGCCGCCCCCGAACGGGCCAGGCTCTTCGACCGGATGGTCGCGGGCCGGCTGCCCGAGGGCTGGGAGCAGGCGCTGCCCGTCTTCGAGGAGGGCACGTCCGTCGCGACCCGGGCCGCGTCCGGCAAGGTGCTCCAGGCGCTCGGCGCGGTCCTCCCCGAGCTGTGGGGCGGCTCCGCCGACCTCGCCGGCTCGAACAACACGACCATCGACAAGACATCGTCCTTCCTCCCGGCGGACAACCCGCTCCCGGAGGCCGACCCGTACGGCCGGACCATCCACTTCGGCATCCGTGAGCACGCCATGGCCGCCGAGATGAACGGCATCGCCCTGCACGGCAACACGCGTGTCTACGGCGGCACGTTCCTGGTCTTCTCCGACTACATGCGCAACGCCGTACGGCTCTCCGCGCTGATGCAGCTCCCGGTGACCTACGTCTGGACGCACGACTCCATCGGTCTCGGCGAGGACGGCCCCACCCATCAGCCGGTCGAACACCTGGCCTCCCTGCGGGCCATCCCCGGGCTGAACATCGTCCGCCCGGCCGACGCCAACGAGACCGCGATCGCCTGGGCCGAGATCCTCGAGCGGCACGCCACGAAGCCGGCCCCGCACGGGCTGGCGCTGACGCGCCAGGGCGTGCCGACCTACGAGCCCAACCCCCTGGCTGCCAAGGGCGGTTACGTCCTGCGGGAGGCCTCGGCCGGAACCCCGGACGTCATCCTGATCGCCACGGGCTCGGAGGTGCACCTGGCCGTCGCCGCGCGCGAGCGGCTGGAGGCCGAGGGGGTGGGGACGCGGGTGGTGTCGATGCCGTCGGTGGAGTGGTTCGAGGAACAGTCGCGCGACTACCGCGAGAGCGTGCTGCCGCCGTCCGTGAAGGCCCGCGTGGCGGTCGAGGCGGGGATCGGTCTGACCTGGTACCGGTACGTCGGTGACCACGGCCGCATCGTCTCGCTGGAGCACTTCGGCGCCTCCGCCGACGCGAAGACCCTGTTCGCCGAGTACGGCTTCACCCCCGAGAACGTCGTCACCGCCGCGAGGGAATCACTCCGCTCCGTCCGCGGTTGATGCGAGCGCCTGAAGGAAGATGATCATTGTGACCACCGAACCGACCGTGACGACCACCGTCACGGAACCCCTGAAGCGCCTCTCCGACGAGGGCGTCTCCGTCTGGCTGGACGACCTCTCCCGCGAGCGCATCACCTCCGGCAACCTCGCGCGGCTCGTCGAGGAGAGGCATGTCGTCGGCGTGACCACCAACCCGTCCATCTTCCAGGCCGCCATCGGCTCCGGACAGGGCTACGAGGACCAGCTCGCCGACCTCGCCCTGCGCGGCGTGACGGTCGACGAGGCCGTACGGATGATGACGACCGCCGACGTCCGCGCCGCCGCCGACGTCCTGCGCCCGGTGTACGACGCGACGGCGGGGCGGGACGGCCGGGTGTCCATCGAGGTCGACCCCCGGCTGGCCCACGACACGGCGGCGACGGTCGCCGAGGCCAAGCAGCTCGCCTGGCTCGTCGACCGCCCGAACGTGATGATCAAGATCCCGGCGACGAAGGCCGGTCTCCCGGCGATCACCGAGGTCATCGGGCTCGGCATCAGCGTCAACGTCACGCTGATCTTCTCGCTGGAGCGCCACCACGAGGTGATGCACGCCTATCTGGCGGGCCTGGAGAAGGCGCAGTCGGCGGGCCTGGACCTGTCCGCCATCCACTCCGTCGCCTCCTTCTTCGTCTCCCGCGTCGACAGCGAGGTCGACAAGCGGCTCACCCTGCTGGGCACCGACGAGGCCCTCGCCCTCCGAGGCCGCGCGGCCCTCGCCAACGCCCGGCTCGCCTACGAGGCGTACGAAGAGGTGTTCGGCCAGGCCGACAACTCGGCCCACCCCGGCAGCCGCTGGACCGCCCTCGCCGGGGCCCGGGCCAACAAGCAGCGTCCACTGTGGGCCTCGACCGGCGTGAAGGACCCGGCCTACAAGGACACGCTCTACGTGGACGAACTGGTCGCGCCGGGCACCGTCAACACGATGCCGCAGGCCACGCTCGACGCGACCGCGGATCACGGCGTCATCCAGGGGAACTCGGTGAGCGGCGGCTACGCACAGGCCCGCGCCGACCTCGCGGCCGTGGAGGCGCTCGGCGTCTCCTACGACGAGGTCGTGCGGCTGCTGGAGAACGAGGGCGTCGCCAAGTTCGAGGCGGCGTGGCAGGACCTGCTGGACGTGGTGGCGAAGTCCTTGAACAGCAAGGGAGTTGATGGGGAATGACCGCCGAGTGGCTCAACCCGCTCCGGGACGCGCGCGACCGCCGGCTCCCGAGGATCGCGGGCCCGTCCGGGCTCGTCATCTTCGGGGTGACCGGTGACCTGTCTCGCAAGAAGCTGATGCCGGCCGTGTACGACCTGGCCAACCGGGGTCTGCTGCCGCCGGGTTTCTCCCTCGTCGGTTTCGCCCGCCGGGACTGGGAGGACGAGGACTTCGCGCAGATCGTGCACGACGCGGTCCGTGAGCACGCCCGCACCGAGTTCCGCGAGGAGGTCTGGCAGCAGCTCGCCGAGGGGATGCGGTTCATCCCGGGCGACTTCGGCGACGACGAGGCGTTCAAGCGGCTCCGCGAGTCGGTCGAGGAGCTGGACGCCTCCCGGGGCACGGGCGGCAACTTCGCGTTCTATCTCTCCGTACCGCCGAAGTTCTTCCCGAAGGTCGTCAAGCAGCTCAAGAAGCACGGGCTGGCCAGTCCGCCCGAGGGCTCCTGGCGGCGGGCGGTCATCGAAAAGCCGTTCGGCCACGACCTGGCGAGCGCGTGCGAGCTGAACGCGGTCGTGCACGACGTGTTCGACCCGGAGCAGGTCTTCCGCATCGATCACTACCTGGGCAAGGAGACCGTCCAGAACATCCTGGCGCTGCGCTTCGCCAACCAGATGTACGAGCCCATCTGGAACCGGAGTTACGTCGACCACGTGCAGATCACGATGGCCGAGGACATCGGCATCGGCGGTCGCGCCGGGTACTACGACGGCATCGGCTCGGCCCGTGACGTCATCCAGAACCACCTGCTCCAACTGCTGGCCCTGACCGCCATGGAGGAACCGGCCGCGTTCGACGCCGAGTCCCTGCTGGCCGAGAAGCTCAAGGCGCTCAAGGCGGTGCGGCTGCCGGAGGACCTGGGCCGGCACACCGTGCGTGGCCAGTACGCGGCCGGCTGGCAGGGCGGCGAGCGGGTGCTCGGCTATCTGGAGGAGGAAGGCATCGACCGTTCCTCCACCACGGACACGTACGCGGCGATCAAGCTGGGCATCGACAACCGCCGTTGGGCGGGTGTCCCCTTCTACCTGCGCACGGGCAAGCGCCTCGGCCGCCGGGTCACCGAGATCGCGGTCGTCTTCCAGCGCGCCCCGCACTCCCCGTTCGACTCCACGGCCACCGAGGAGCTGGGGCAGAACGCGATCGTCATCCGGGTGCAGCCGGACGAGGGGATGACCGTGCGCTTCGGTTCGAAGGTGCCGGGTACCTCGATGGAGATCCGGGACGTCACCATGGACTTCGCGTACGGCGAGTCGTTCACGGAGTCCAGCCCGGAGGCGTACGAACGGCTGATCCTGGATGTGCTGCTCGGCGACGCCAACCTCTTCCCCCGCCACCAGGAGGTGGAGGAGTCCTGGAAGATCCTCGACCCGATCGAGGAGTACTGGGCCAAGCAGGGCAGGCCCGCGCAGTACGCCTCGGGCAGTTGGGGCCCCGAGGAAGCGGACGAGATGCTCGCACGAGACGGACGGAGCTGGCGCAGGCCATGAAATTCGACCTGACGGACACCACGGCAAGCAAGATCAACAAGGCCCTGGTGCAGGGCCGCCGGGCCATCGGCACGCCCGCCGTGGGCATGGTCCTCACGATGGTGATCGTGACGGACGAGGAGAACGCGTACGACTCGATCAAGGCGGCCGAGGAGGCCTCGCACGAGCACCCCTCGCGCACCCTGGTCGTCATCAAGCGGCACGCCCGCACCCCGAAGGACCGCACGAAGTCGCATCTGGACGCCGAGGTGCGGGTCGGCGCCGACGCGGGCACCGGCGAGACGGTCGTGCTGCGGACGTACGGCGAGGTGTCCGACCACGCCGACTCAGTGGTCCTGCCGCTGCTGCTGCCGGACGCGCCCGTCGTCGTCTGGTGGCCGGTGGACGCGCCGGAGCACCCGGCGAAGGACCCGCTGGGCGCGCTCGCCCAGCGCCGGATCACCGACATGTACGCCGTGGAGACCCCGCTCGCCGCGCTCGAACAGCGGGTCGCCTCCTACACCCCCGGGGACACCGACCTCGCCTGGACCCGGCTGACGCCCTGGCGTTCGATGCTGGCGGCCGCCCTCGACCAGGCCAAGGAGACCATCACCTCGGCCGCCGTGGAGAGCGAGGCCGACAACCCGAGCGCCGAACTGCTGGCGCGCTGGCTGGAGGCCCGCCTCGGCGTCTGCGTCGAGCGCGTCCTGACCGCCGGGCCCGTCGTGACGGGTGTGCGGCTCGGCACCGCGAAGGGCGAGATCGTCATCGACCGCCCCGAGGGCCCGCTCGCCACGCTCACCCTGCCGGGCCAGCCGTCCCGCACCCTCGCCCTGAAGGTGCGCGCCACCTCCGAGCTGATCGCGGAGGAGCTGCGGCGCCTGGACGCCGACGAGATGTACGCCGTCGCCCTGCGCGGCGGCGAGGGCGACGGGGAGGCGGCCGCGTGACTGACACGCCCCGGCTCGACCGGCGCCCCGAGTGGGCGGAGTTGGAGGACCATCGCGCGGGCCCGCTGCTCCAGCCGGACCTGCGCGAGCTGTTCGCGACGGACCCCGGTCGGGCGGAACGGTACGTCGTCCGGGTCGGCGATCTCCGCGTCGACTACTCCAAGCACCTCGTCACCGACGAGACCCTCGCCCTCCTCCAGGAACTGGCCGTCGCCACCGACGTGTTCGGGCTGCGGGACGCCATGTTCCGCGGCGAGCGCATCAATGTCACGGAGGACCGGGCCGTCCTCCACACCGCGCTGCGCGCCCCCCGTGACGCGGTCGTCGAGGTGGACGGCGAGAACGTGGTGCCGAAGGTGCACGCCGTCCTCGACCAGATGGCCGCCTTCGCCGACCGGGTCCGCTCCGGCGACTGGACCGGCCACACCGGACGCCGTATCCGCAACGTCGTCAACATCGGCATCGGCGGCTCCGACCTGGGCCCGGCGATGGCGTACGAGGCGCTGCGGGCGTACACGGACCGGGCGCTGACCGTGCGGTTCGTGTCGAACGTGGACGGGGCCGACCTGCACGAGGCGGTCCGGGACCTGGATCCGGCCGAGACGTTGTTCGTCGTGGCGTCCAAGACCTTCACCACGATCGAGACGATCACCAACGCCACCTCGGCGCGTTCCTGGCTGCTGGCCGGGCTCGGCGGGGAGGACAAGGCGGTGGCGAAGCACTTCGTGGCGCTGTCGACGAACGCCGGGAAGGTCGCCGAGTTCGGCATCGACCCGGACAACATGTTCGCGTTCTGGGACTGGGTCGGCGGACGCTACTCCTTCGACTCCGCGATCGGTCTGTCGCTGATGATCGCGATCGGCCCGGAGCGGTTCCAGGAGATGCTCGACGGCTTCCGGGTCGTCGACGAGCACTTCCGTACGGCACCCGCCGAGGCCAACGCACCACTGCTACTGGGCCTGTTGGGGGTCTGGTACAACGACTTCTTCCACGCCCAGGCACACGCCGTACTGCCGTACTCGCACTATCTCTCCCAGTTCACGGCCTATCTGCAGCAGTTGGACATGGAGTCGAACGGCAAGTCCGTGGACCGGTCCGGCCAACCGGTCAACTGGCAGACGGGTCCGGTCGTCTGGGGTACGCCGGGCACCAACGGGCAGCACGCGTACTACCAGTTGCTCCACCAGGGCACCAGGCTGATCCCGGCCGACCTCATCGGTTTCGCCCGCCCGGTCGCCGAGCTCGCTCCCGAACTCGCCGCACAGCACGACCTGTTGATGGCCAACCTCTTCGCGCAGGGCCAGGCACTGGCCTTCGGCAAGACGGCGGAGGAGGTACGGGCGGAGGGGGTGCCCGAGGAGCAGGTGCCGCACCGCACGTTCCGTGGCAACCGGCCGACGACGACGATCCTGGCGCCGGAGCTGACCCCGTCGGTACTGGGCCAGCTGATCGCGCTGTACGAGCACAAGGTGTTCGTCCAGGGCGCGATCTGGGACATCGACTCCTTCGACCAGTGGGGTGTCGAGCTGGGCAAGGTCCTCGCCAGGCGGGTGGAGCCCGCTCTGACCGAGGGCGCCGACGTGCCCGGGCTCGATCCCTCGACGGCCGCGCTGGTGGCCGCCTATCGCACCCTTCGAAACGTTCGTGACGCTCAGGGAGAAGTGAACTGACATGACCGCGATGCAGCTGGGCCTGATCGGTCTCGGCAAGATGGGCGGCAACATGCGCGAGCGGATCCGCCGCGCCGGCCACACCGTCGTCGGCTACGACCGCAACCCCGACGTCTCCGACGTGGGCAGCCTGGCCGAACTGGTCGAGCGCCTCGACGGACCGCGCACGATCTGGGTGATGGTCCCCGCCGGCGGCGCCACCCAGTCCGTCATCGACGAGCTGGCGGAACTGCTGTCGCCCGGTGACACCGTCGTCGACGGCGGCAACTCCCGCTGGACGGACGACGAGAAGCACGCCGCCGAGCTGGGCGAGAAGGGCATCGGCTTCGTCGACGCGGGCGTCTCCGGTGGTGTGTGGGGCCTGAAGAACGGCTACGCCCTGATGGTCGGCGGCGACAAGGAGCACGTGGAGCGGCTCCAGCCGATCTTCGAGGCGCTCAAGCCGGAGGGGCCGTACGGCTATGTGCACGCCGGCAAGGTCGGCGCCGGGCACTTCTCCAAGATGGTCCACAACGGCATCGAGTACGCCATGATGCAGGCCTACGCCGAGGGGTGGGAGCTGCTGGAGACCGTGGACTCCGTCACGGACGTCCGCGAGGTCTTCCGCTCCTGGCAGGACGGCACCGTCATCCGCTCGTGGCTGCTCGACCTCGCCGTCAACGCTCTCGACGAGGACGAGCACCTGAAGAAGCTGCGCGGCTACGCCGAGGACTCCGGCGAGGGGCGGTGGACGGTCGAGGCCGCCATCGACCACGCCGTGCCGCTGCCGGCGATCACGGCGTCACTGTTCTCCCGCTTCGCCTCGCGTCAGGACGACTCGCCGCAGATGAAGATGATCGCGGCGCTCCGGAACCAGTTCGGGGGGCACGCGGTGGAGTCCTCGAAGTAGGGGCCCGCCGCCCTTGCTCCTGCTCCGCCCTCACTCCTGCTCCTCCCCTCGTCTCCGGAACCCGCCTCAGCCCCTCGCCCCCGTCGTTCGCGTCCCTGGAGCGGCGGGGGCGAGACGTACCTCCGGTGCTAACGGTCGTGGTCGTGGTCCTGGCCGGCGTCGTGCCGGTCGTACATCGGCGTGTCGATCGTCGGTGACCAGCCCTACGGCCGGTGCGGGGACGACATCGCTCGGGTCGCGTTGGCCTCCGCCTCGCGTTCGAAGCGGTCGGACGGGTCCGAGACCTTGAGGCCGGAGCCGTTGTCGGTGCCGGCGACGGGGCCCTGACGCTGCTGGATCACATGGGTCAGTTCATGGGCGAGAGTGTGTTTGTCGCCCCCGCCGTCGCCGATGACGATGTGGCTGCCGGAGGTGTAGGCGCGGGCGCCGATCTCGGCGGCGGACATCCGGGCGGCGCTGTCGTCATGGACGCGGACGTCGGAGAAGTCGGCGCCGAGCCGGGACTCCATGTCGGCGCGGACGTCGTCGTCGAGGGGACGGCCCGGAGTGCTCAGGACACCGGGCACGGTGGAACGCTGCACGGCGGGCTGTTCGGCCTGCTGATGACCGCACCCCTGGCCGTGCTCGTGCTGTTCCTGGGCGAAGGGGTGGCCGGACCGGCGCAGCATCTGCACGACGGCCGCGTTGCCCACGGCACCCTGCAGGGCGAGTAGTCCCGGCAGCGCCCCCGGCTGCCGCCGCGCGGCCGCTGTCTGCCGCGGGACGGCCGGAGCGCGGCCCGGGCTCTTCTCGTCACCTGTTCTGCCGTGGCCTGGGGTGCGCACAGAGAGCCCTTCCCGTGATCGACGTCTTGCCTTCCCTGCATACAGGGGCACCGGTGTGCGGGGCGAGGTCCGCGCGTGCAGGGCTCGATGACCGATCGGGCAACCCGGCGCTCCGGGACGAGGCACCCTCAAGCGCCCGCCAGCGAGGCGGTGAACATGTCGCGGTGAGTGACGAGCCAGTTCTCGACGCGCTCCCAGCGGGCCCAGCCGCCGCGCTCCGCCAGGACGCGGCGGTAGACGGGGTCGCCCTCGGCCACACGCCTGGCGACGAAGGCGCGGCAGACCTCCGTGGCCTGTTCGACGACACCGGGCAGGGCGGCGCGGTCCCGCGCGGAGAGGCCGTAGCTGTCGGCGAGGACGCGCAGCCGTCGGGGCACGTCCAGTCCGCCGCCGGGATAGAGCGCGGCCGTGGATTCGGGGTCGAGCATCGGGATCCAGTAGCGGGCCGCCATGGCCACGTCCCAGAGCGGGCGGCCCGGCGCGGCCAGGTCGAAGTCGATCAGGGCGACGGCACGGCCGGCACGGAAGACGACGTTGTCCGGGCAGACGTCGTTGTGGCAGAGGATCGGTCCGCCCTCGGGGTCGGCCAGGTCCCGGGGCCAGTCGGCGCGGGTGTCGACCGGGAGGCCCGCGCTCACCGAGTGCAGGCGGCGCAGCAGGGTCCCCACGGACGCGAGGGCGGTCTCCGTCAGCGACCAGGGCGGGAACGGCGGCAGCGCCACGTCACCGGGCACGAAGGTCAGGTGCTCACGACCGTCCGGTGTGAGCCCGACGGGAACCGGCGCCCCGTCGAACCCGTGCCGCCGCAGCGCGCGGAGGTGGTCGTGCAGGGCGGGGGCCGTACGCGGCGCGGGCCGGTCGACGAGAGGACCCCGCCGGAAGACCGCGCCGGCGTTCACCGAGCCCCCGATCAGCGCTTCGCCACCGTCCGGAAGGTCCGGCGTCCCACTCCCAGCCGTCATGCCGGTCACGGTACTCCCGGGCCCCGAACGGGTCCCTGAGATGGCGGAATACGTGATTCATCCGCATTATTGTCAGATGTGTACATGGCGTGAACTGTCGCTGTGGCCAGAACCCCGCCGCCGGTAGCGTGCGGCCCCTGTCCCGTATGCACTTCGCATGCATTCCGTACGCATCCGTACGCGTCCGTACGAAGGAAACGCCGATGGCCGAGACCGGGCAGCACGATCAGCGGTACGAGCGATACGAGCGGTACGACGGCGGCAGCCCCGAGGCCGAGCGGCTCGTGTTCGAGCGGCTGGCACGGGAGCTGATGGAGGTCCAGGTCAGGAACCGGCGGGCCGGGGGTGGCGGGATCGCGCGGGCGTTCCACGCGAAGGCTCCGCTGGGGGTGGAGAACGCGCGGCTGCGGTTCCACGACGATCTGCCGGTCGCGCTGCGGGTCGGCTTCGCACAGCCCGGCGCGGACTATCCGGCGACGGTCCGGCTGTCCAACGCGAGCGGCATCAGGCAGGGCGACGGCTCGCCCGATCTGCGGGGCGCGGCGGTGCGGGTACAGGTGTCGGAGAGCGAGAGCCATGATCTGCTGGCAACCAGCTATCCGGTCTCGCACGCGAGCGACGCGCGGGAGTTCGTGGCGTTCGCCAAGGCCATGGCGGGTGCGCGCAGTCCGCTCCAGAAGGCCTTCGGGCTGTTCGTGAAGCTGCCGCTGGCGGTGGGGCTGAAAACGGCGACACGTATGCGGCGGAACGTACAGGACGCGACCCGACGGACCGTCAACTCGCTGGCCAATGAGACCTATTGGAGTCGTGGGGCGATTCTGTGGGGCGATGCGGGGCCCGTGCGGTATCTGTTGCGGCCCGCGCCGGGCACCCCGACGGCGGCCGAGCCCGACCGCCGGGACCCGGACTTCCTCAACCGTGAGCTGGCACGACGGCTCGGGCAGGCGGACGTGGCGTTCGACCTGTGTGTCCAGCGGTACGTGGACGAACGGCGCACACCGATCGAGGACGCGGCGGTGGAGTGGAAGGACGCGGTGGCGCCGGCGGTGCCGATCGCCCGGCTCACCATTCCCGCCCAGGAACTCGACGGCGCCGAGGCACGCGCGGCGGCACAGCGGATCGAGGAGCTGACGTTCAACCCCTGGTACACGACCGACGAGTTCCGGCCACTGGGGAACATCAACCGGGCGCGGAAGGCCGGATACCAGGCGGGCGGGGCACACCGTCTCGGGCTGCGCTTCGTCACCGCGGAACCCCTGCGCAACAGGGTGCTCGGCCGTCTCGTGGGTCCCGCCTTCGAGCTGCTGAACCGTGTCGTGCCGTGGCACCGGCTGCCGTTGTCGCTGAGCCTGCTGAACCTGGTGTTCCTGCGCAGGGTCCTGCGCAAGCTGAACCTGATCGACGCCGAGGTGCCCGAGGCGCCGCCCAGGGCCCAGCCGGTGCCGGAGCCGATCCCGGAGCGGCTGCGCACGGAGCGGTCGTACGACGGGACGTACAACGATCTGTCGGCGCCGAGGATGGGCGCGGTGGGCGCCGCCTTCGGGCGGAACCTGAAGCCGGACTACCGGCCCGATCTCTTCGACACCCCGAACCCGGTCACGGTCAGCAGGCAGCTGCTGTACCGGGAGAACTTCGTGCCGGCGACCTCGCTCAATGTGCTGGCGGCGGCGTGGATCCAGTTCCAGGTGCACGACTGGGTCAACCACCGGCGGTACAAGACCGGCGACCGCAGTGTGGAGGTACCGCTGCCGCCCGGCTACGACGGTGACTGGCGGAACGTACCCGGCGGGCCGACGGAGCGCGTGATGCGGTTCGCGGAGAACGAGGGCATCGAGGTGCCCGGCCGGCCGCCGATCCTCTTCGCCAACTCCGCCTCGCACTGGTGGGACGGCTCCGAGGTGTACGGCGAGAACGAGCGGACCGCGCGGTTCCTGCGCGAACCGGACGGGGGCGCGAAACTCCGTCTGGAGGACGGCCATCTGCCGGGCGGGTCCAACGGCATTCCGCTCACCGGATTCAACGAGAGCTGGTGGATGGGGCTCAGCGCGATGCACACGCTGTTCGCGCGGGAGCACAACGCGGTGTGTGACGCGCTGCGCGCCGAGTACCCGTCGATGAGCGAGGAGAAGGTCTACCACACGGCGCGGCTCGTGGTGTCCGCGCTGATCGCGAAGATCCACACGGTGGAGTGGACGCCGGCGATCCTCGCCACCGAGGCGATCGATCTCGCGCTGAACACCAACTGGTCGGGTCCGCCCAGGAACTGGCTGAACCAGCTGGGCCTGTGGCTGTTCGAGGCGCACTCGCTGACCGGCATCCCGAAGACGCTGCCGGACCACCACACGGCGCCGTACTCGCTGACCGAGGACTTCACGACCGTCTACCGCATGCATCCGCTGATCCCGGACGACTTCGAGCTGCGCGAGCACCAGTTCGGGCGGCGGCTGGAGACGGTGGGCTTCCTGGACATCCAGGGCGGGGCCGCCGAGTCGCAGATCCGCAAGACGGGGCTGGCGAACTCTCTGTACTCGTTCGGGATCTCCCACCCGGGCGCGATCACCCTCCACAACTTCCCGCGCTCGCTGCAGCGCTTCGAACGCGACGGGGAGATCGTCGATCTGTCGGTTGTCGACCTCGTCCGGACCCGCAGGCGGGGCGTGCCCCGCTACAACGACTTCCGGGCCGGGCTGCACAGGGGGCGCATCCGTTCCTTCGAGGAGCTGACCGAGAACCCTCGGACGCTGGCGCGGCTGAAGGACGTCTACCGGGACGTCGACGAGATCGACACCGTGGTCGGGCTGTTCGCGGAGAACCCGCCGGAGGGCTTCGGGTTCAGCGACACCGCGTTCCGCATCTTCGTCCTGATGGCCAGCCGGCGCCTGCAGAGCGACCGGTTCCTGACCGTCGACTACCGGCCGGAGGTCTACACACCGCTCGGTATCGACTGGGTCGAGAAGGGCGGCATGAACTCCGTCGTCCTGCGCCACTGCCCGGAGCTGGCACCGCTCCTGCCGCGCGACGCGAGCGCGTTCGCGCCGTGGCGGACGGTGCGCACGACGGGCAACGGCGGTACGAGCGACGGCGGTACGAGCAACAGCGGTACGAGCGACGGCGGTACCAGCAACAGCGGTACGAGCGACGGCGGTTCACCATGACGCCGTGACACACGACCCGGGGGTGTGGCACACCGCCGGGTCCGAACCACAACGGGGGAAAGCGAATGACGTTCACCGACAACCACTCCGAGCTGCCCGGAACCGGGGAGCTGTCCGCGACACCCGGCGCCGGCGAGCAACTCACGGTGCAGGAGCCGCCGCCCGGCACGGCCGGTGCCGCCACCCACCCGGGCCTCGCCGACCTCTTCGCGCGCCCGCTGCTCCAGACCGTGTGGCGGCGCCGTACGCACCGGGTGAGCCGTGGCGCCAAGGTGTCCGCCGGGACCATGACCTACACGTCCCGCAACGCGGTGCGGCCCCTCTCCGAGCTGGAGGAGGCGGTGCTGATCGCGATCACCGGCACGACGGGGCTGACGATGCCCGACCGGCCCTTCGAGGACCCGGACAACGGCACGCCCATCATGTCCAAGCCCAACCTGACGATGGCGGGCCGCACCGCGGGGAGCCCGGACAACGCGCAGGGCACCCACTTCTTCCTCGTCAACGACACGGGCACCTACTTCCTGCGCAGGCTCGAACCGGCCCCGCAGGAGCCGTTCGACGCCGAGACCCTGACGGCGCGGGCGGACCGGGCGAAGGTCAAGGTCCTGGACCACCGCCTCGACGTCCCGCCCGGCAAGCGGGACTTCCCGGCCTACCTCGACTCCAACCGCTTCCTGTCCAACCTCCCCGGAACGACGCTGCTGTTCCCGGTCGTCGACCTCTCCCATCAGTACGTCAACGCGCTGATGTATCTGCTCACGCAACCGGACGGGGCCCGGCCCACCCTCGTGGACGACCGCAACTTCTACCGTGCCGCCGGTGTGAGGAAGTGGGTCAGGAACGGCTTCCTCAACGGGGATCTGAAGCTGCCCCTCGGCGCCCTCGGCCCGATGCGCACCCAGATCGAGGCGGACCTGCTCCTGCAGAACCTGATGCTCACGGCCGAGGCGATGGGCCTGGGCGCCTGGATCCACGCCACCATCAACCCGCAGATCGCCCTGGGCGACCCGAAGTTCTCCCGGGCGTACGGCAGGATGCTCGGCTTCGACTTCGTCACCCCGCGCTGGCGCCCGGCCGACATCTGGCGCTGGCACATCCCCCTGCCGAAGTACGCCGAGGTGCGCTCGCACCCGGTCCGGCTCCCCTCCCCCGACGGCGGCGCCCCGCTGATCGCCGCGGCGTGCCCGCCCGTGTTCGGGAGCATGTCGGAGGCCGTGGGGACGATCGTGCAGGAGAAGTTCGGCAGCAACGGCGTCTACACCGACCGGGACGTCTTCGCGCGGATCTACCGGGAGGACTACGGGCAGCGCTATCTCACCGAGGCCAGTGAGTACGACGAGCGGGTGATCGAGTGCGCCCGTGACATCTGCGAGTACATCCACCGCACGCACGGCCGGTTCCCCGCCCACACCGACGCGATCCATGTCCCGGGTGTGTGGCTCCAGGTCCATCACGTGGAGAACGAGTACTACGAGCGGTTCTTCACCAACGGGCTCACGGACGCGCACCGGGCGCACGCCGAGGCCTGGGGTCACTAGCGGAGGCCGGGGTCAGCCGGGGTCCGGCCCGGCCGGGAACGGGGGGCCGGATCCCGGCGGTTGACAGGTACAAGCGTTCCGGGTGAGATTCCCGGTGATGGTGATCAACGATCTGACGGCGGCCGAGCGGCAGGTGTGGGACGCCTTTCCGCTGGGCGGGGCGGTGGACTTCAGGGCCGCCGCGGACGAGGACGCGGCGGACGGCGCCGGCTGGGGCCCCGAGCGGACCGTACGGGCCCGGGTGCTGCGGGCGTTACTGCTCACCGCTCCCCAGGAGGAGGGCGAGGTCGCCGCCCTCAAGATCGCGGGTGCCAGGATCACCGGCGGACTGGAACTGAAGTACGCGACGGTCGACAGCGTCGTACGGCTGAGCGACTGCCACTTCGACGAGGTTCCCGACTTCTCGGGCGCGCAGTTCACCTACCTCAACCTGACCAAGTCCGTGCTGCCCGGCCTGCGTTCGGCGCGGGTGCGGGTCGACGGCGGGCTGCGGCTGACGGAATGCCGGTTCCGGGGGCCGGTGAGGCTGACCGGGGCGCAGATCTCCGGGACCCTGTTCATGGAGCGGGCCGAGTTCACCGCGCCGGACGCCGAGCCCGCGCTGCGGCTCAACCAGGCGGACATCGGGGAGGAGTTGTGCGCCCCCGGGCTGCGCGCGCACGGCGAGGTCCGGCTCGGCGGGGCCCATGTCGCCGGCGCGGTCGACCTGAGGCGGGCGCGGCTGCACCGGCCCGGCGGCACCGCTCTCAGTGCGGAGACGCTGGCCACCGAGTCCGATGTGGTGCTGCGGCACGCGGACGTGCGCGGCCGGGCCGAGTTGCGTGGCGCCCGGGTGGGCGGCCGGCTGGAGCTGTCCTATGCACGGCTGTCGAACGCCGGTGGTACGGCGCTGCGAGTGAGCAGTTGCGTCATCAGCGAACTCTGGCTGCGCAAGGGCCCTCCGCTGGAGGGCGTGCTCAACATGCGCCGCGCCCAGATAGAGGTGCTGTTCGTGGAGCCGGACATGCTGCCGGATCAGGTCCTCCTGAACAGCCTCGCCTATACCTCCCTCATCCCGCACGAGCCCGCCCAGCGGCGACTGCCCATGCTGGAGCGGGACGGGGACGCGTATCTTCCGTACTCCTACGAGCAGTTGACCGCCGCGTACCGCAGGATCGGCGACGACGACGCGGCCCGGCGCGTCCAGCTCGCCAAGCAGCGCCGCCATCGTTCCACCCTCCGCTGGCACGGGCGGCTGTGGGGCTACGCGCAGGACGCCACCGTCGGCTACGGCTTCCGTCCGCTGCGCGCGGCGATCTGGCTGCTGTCGCTGATGGCGGTGGGTTCGGTGGCGTACGCGGTGCGGACGCCGAGCCCGCTCAAGGCGGACGAGGCACCGGACTTCAACCCGGTCGTCTACACCCTCGACCTGCTCCTCCCGATCATCGACTTCGGGCAGGAGCGGGCGTACGCGCCCGAGGGCTGGTCCCAGTGGCTGTCGTACGTCCTCGTCATCACCGGCTGGATCCTCGCGACGACGGTCGTCACGGGTGTGACCCGAACAGTCAGCCGCCAGTAGGCAGGTCGACTCCCCTCATCTGACCGGCCGCCCGACGTGCTGGGCGGCGAGCCGCACGGGGGCGTTCTGTGCGCCGTAGCCCTGGTAGTGGCCGTCCCGCTGGACGAGTTCGAAGAAGACGCGGCCGACGGTCTCGGTGTAGCAGTGGCGGAACTCGCCGTCCGCGTCACGGTCGTAGAGGACGCCGAGTTCGCGGTACGCCTCCAGCTCGCCGTCGGCGAACTCGAACCGGGCGGCCAAGTCGTCGTAGTAGTTCGCGGGGACGGCCAGCAGGCGGCCCCCGGCCGCGCGGAAGGCACGGGCGGCGGCGACCACGTCGTCCGTGGCGAGGGCGATGTGCTGGTCGCGGGCGATGTCGTCGGTCGGGGCGGGGCCGACGCTGAGGGCGATACGGACGCTGCCGTCCTCGTTGGTCACCGGCCGGCTGCGGAACAGGCCGTAGGGGTCGGCGACGTCGACGCTGTCGCTGGCGTGGAGGCTGAGCACCGTGCGGTGGAAGAGGGCCGCCTCGTCGAACTGGTGCCAGGGCTGGGTCAGGGCGAGGTGGTCGACGCGGTGGACGTGGCCCGCGGCCTCCGGGTGTGCCACGGGCCGGAAGTCCCCGGTCCAGCTGGGGAGTTCGGGGCGGTTTGTGGCGCAGAAGAAGAGCTCCGTGCCGTCGGGCGCGGCGACCGCGTCGAGCGGCGCGTCCTCGGCGGCGCGGCGGCGCGGCAGGACCGGGGCCAGCAGGGCCTCGGCCCGGCGGGCGGCGCCGGCCGGGTCCGGTGACTCCAGTCCGATCGCGGCGAGCTGGGTGCCGTCGCGTCGCGCGGCCGGCCCGGTGTTGACCAGCACCCGCGCCTCGCCCTGCTGCCACAGGTCCACCGGCTTGCTGCGGTGCCGGGCGGTCCGTGCGAAGCCGAGTGCGCCGAGCAGTGCGCCCACCGGTTCGGCGTCCGGCGTGACGAGTTCGGCGAAGGCGACGCCCGTGGGCACCACGCGCTCCGGCAGCGCGGCGATGCCCGCCGCCTCCTGGAGCATCAGCAGCGAGCGGTGGGCGTCCACGGCGGTGGGGCCGGCCTCGGCCTGCCGGAAGACGTCGTTGAACACCTCCAGCGACAGCGGCCCGTCGTATCCGGCCGCCATGACGTGCTTGACCAGTCCGGTGACATCGAAGCCGCCCTGGCCCGGGAAGCACCGGTAGTGGCGGCTCCACTGGAGCACGTCCATCGCCATCAGCGGCGCGTCGGCGAGCTGGAGGAAGAAGATCTTCTCGCCGGGGATGTTTTCGATGCCCTTGAGGTCGGAGCCCCGGGCCAGGATGTGGAAGCTGTCCAGGCAGGTGCCGAGCGCGGGATGGTCGGCCGCCTCCACGATGCGCCACGCGTGGTCGTACGTGCTGACGTGCCGCCCCCAGGCCAGCGCCTCGTACGCGACCCGAACGCCGAACTCCTGTGCGAGATCGGCCAGTTTGCGCAGGTGATACGCGGCGAGCGCGTCGTCGTCCTCGGCGAGGGGGTGGACGGTGGAGCAGACGAGAACGGTGTCGACGCCGAGCCGGCCCATCAGCTCGAACTTGTGCCGGGCACGCCACAGATTGCTGTCGAACACCTCCGCCGGCACGGCCTCGATGTCCCGCATCGGCTGGTAGAGATCGATGCTCAGCCCCAGGTCCGCACAGCGAGCCCGGATCTCCTCAGGAGGGAGAGGGCTGGCGAGCAGATCGTTCTCGAAGATCTCCACCCCGTCGAAGCCGGCCCGCGCGGCGGCCGTGAGCTTCTCGGTGAGGGACCCACTGAGGGAGACGGTGGCGATGGACGTACGCATGGGGAGCTCCTTCAAACCGACTCGCGCCCTGGTTCTTTCAGGGGCGCCGGGAACTGCGCGATCAGCCACAGACGACCCGCGGCCGACATACCTGACAGGCACTCGCGGCGCTTAGTTGCGAACACCGGCAACCCCAGCCAACTCGGCGATGTCGGCCAACATCCGCGAAGCGTCCGGCTCACGCCCGGTGAACAGGCGGAACGCGTCGACGGCCTGGAACACCGCCATCCCTCCCCCGTCCAGCGTGGCGCAGCCAACCGCCCTCGCGGCCCGCAGCAGCTCCGTTTCCAGCGGCCGGTACACCACCTCCGCCACCCACAGCCCGGGCCGCAGCGACTCCGCGGCGAAGGGCAGCCCGGGGTGCGCCGCCATCCCCGTCGGCGTCGCGTGGACGACCCCGTCTGCCGCGCCCAGCAGCGCCGGCAGCGCGTCCGGTGTCGCCGCGGCGGCCCGCCCCGGACCGAAGTGCCGGTTGAGGGAGGCGGCGAGGTCGGTGGCCCGGTCGGGCATCGCGTCGACGACGGTGACGTGCTCCGCGCCGAGCGTGAGCGTGGCGTGGGCGACGGCCGCGCCCGCGCCCCCGGCGCCCAGCTGCACCACCTTCTCCAGCGGGGCGTCGGGCAGCCCGCGCGCGAAGGACGCGGCGAAGCCGGTGACGTCCGTGTTGTGGCCGATGGCGCGGCCGTCCTCGAAGACGACGGTGTTGACCGCGCCGAGCGCGGCGGCCTGCGGGGCGAGCCCGTCGAGGTGGTCGATGACGAGCTGCTTGCACGGGTGGGTGATGTTCAGCCCGTCGAAGCCCAGGTCGCGCGCGGCGCGCACAAGATCGCCGACCGCCTCCGGCCCGACTCCGAGGTCGTCGATGTCGATCAGCCGGTACAGATAGCGCAGACCCTGCCGGTCGGCCTCCCGCTCGTGCAGGGCGGGGCTGAGCGAGGGCCCGATGCCTGAGCCGACGAGGCCGACGAGATACGAGTCCTTGGCCACGGCGGCCCTCCCGGAGGCTCTAATGTACGAACTAGTACGTTACTAATAGCAGCCGCCCCCTCCCAAGGGAAGACCGCCGCCGCAGCTCCTAGAATCACGGGCACCGGCCGCACTCGCCCGAAGGAACCCGATGACCAGCGTCGAAGAACCGGCACGACCGAACGGGCGCATCCGTGACGCCGCCCGCACCAAGGCCGAGATCCTCGACGTCGCGACCACCGAGTTCGCCCGCTCCGGGTTCGCCGGGGCCCGGGTCGACGAGATCGCCGCCCGGACCCGCACCACGAAGCGGATGATCTATTACTACTTCGGCGGCAAGGAGCAGCTCTTCACCGCCGTGCTGGAGCGGGCGTACTCCGTGATCCGGCAGACGGAGCAGGAGCTGGACGTCGAGCATCTGGACCCGGTCGCGGCCATCCGCCGGCTGGCCGAGGTGACGTTCGACCACCACGAGGCCCACCCCGACTTCATCCGCCTGGTCAGCATCGAGAACATCCACGAGGCCGAGCACATCGCCTCCTCCGAGATGCTCGGCAAGATCGGTTCGCCCGCGCTGGACGTGATCCGCCGGATCCTGGAGTCGGGGCAGAAGTCGGGACTCTTCACGGCGGACGTGGACGCCGTCGACCTGCACGCGATGATCAGCGCCTTCTGTTTCTTCCGGGTCTCCAACCGGCACACCTTCGGCGCCCTCTTCGGCCGCGACCTGGTCGACCCGGGCCGGCGGGAGCACTACCGCCAGATGCTCGGCGACATGGTGATCGCCTACCTGACGGCGGACCGCGCGACGGACTGAGACGCCGTCGGCGGGGCGTACCGTCGCGGCCGGGTCTCGGTCGGATCACGCCGGGGAGATCGTCCGGCAGCACCCCTTGACACCCGGGAAACGTGAGCGCAACATCCGTAGCCAACCGCTACTAACTATCCAGTGCGTTAATTAGCCGGGTAGCTCCCGGCACGGCCGCCCCATCACCCCCGGGGGTCCGGCTCCCCTCCCCCCGCTGCCCCCGTTTCCGCCTTGCCTTCCTCCGCTTCACTCCCCTCTCATGGGTGAGATCCCTCGAAGGAGCACGCCGTGTCCGTCCCCGCCGCACCGCCCGGCCAGCCCAAGAAGGCCGCCACGGCCGCCTGGATCGGCAGCGCCCTGGAGTACTACGACTTCTTCATCTACGGCAGCGCCGCCGCCCTGATCTTCCCGACGGTCTTCTTCGACGAGTCCGACCCGGCCACCGCGACCCTGCTGTCGCTGGCCACGTTCGGTGTCGCGTACGCGGCGCGGCCGATCGGCGCGCTGTTCCTCGGGCACTACGGCGACCGGCTGGGCCGCAAGAAGATCATGGTCTTCACGCTGATCCTGATGGGGCTGTCGACGTTCCTCATCGGCTGTCTGCCCACCCGCGACCAGGTCGGCACGCTCGCCCCGGTCCTCCTGGTGATCTGCCGTGTACTGCAGGGCATCTCGGCGGCCGGCGAGCAGGCCAGCGCGAACTCCATGACGCTGGAGCACGCGCCGTCGCACCGGCGCGGCTTCTTCACCAGTTTCACCCTCAGCGGCACACAGGGCGGGCAGCTGCTCGCCACCCTGGTCTTCATCCCGATCGCCGCGCTCCCCGAGGACCAGCTGCTGTCCTGGGGCTGGCGGGTCCCGTTCTGGATGAGCATCGCGGTCGCCGTCGTCGGTTACGTCATCCGCCGCACGCTGGACGAGACGCCGGCCTTCACCCAGCAGAGCGAGTCCGAGGGCGTCGCCAAGCTCCCGCTGGCCATCCTGCTGCGCGAGCACTGGGCGGACGTGCTCCGGGTGATCGCGGGCGCGCTGGTCGCCTCCGTCTCCACGATCTTCACCGTGTGGGCGCTGGCGTACGGCACGAGCGAGTCGGTCGGCCTGTCCCGTTCCTCGATGCTGTGGGTGGGCGCGCTCGCCAACCTGGTCGCACTCGCCGCGATCCCGCTGTGGGCCACGCTGTCCGACCGCATCGGCCGCCGCCCGGTGTTCCTGATCGGCGCGGCCGGCAGCGCGGTGATGATGTTCGTGTACCTGTGGGCGATCTCCACCGGCGCCTACCCGCTGGTCCTGATCCTCGGCATCGTCACCTTCGGTGTCGTCTACAGCGCGGCGAACGGCATCTGGCCCTCCTTCTACGGCGAGATGTTCTCCACCCGGGTGCGGCTGTCCGGTATGGCCATCGGCACGCAGATCGGCTTCGCCATCGCCGGTTTCGCCGTGACCTTCGCCGCGCAGATCGCCGGCCCGGACGGCGACGACTGGTTCGCCGTGGCCCTCTTCACCACGGCCCTCTGCCTCCCGCCCGTCCTCGCCGCCCTCACCGCCCGCGAGACCCACAAGATCCCCACCGAACTGCTCGGCGTGCGCACCCCGGGCGAGAAGAACGACCGGGAGCGTGTGGCGGCCTGAGCCACGACCGGCGATCCGACCGGGCCCCCGGACATCCCGTGCGATGTCCGGGGACTCGTGCGTGGCGCGCCCATGCCGCCCTGATGCGGATCCGGGTGGCGTTCACCATGGCACCGCACGTGTTCAACCGGGGAGCCGAGCGCTCGCTCCCCGGCCGGGCCGCCTCGGCGAACCCGTGAGAGGAAGCCGTGCGCACCGACTTCGATCCGGCCCTCGCCGCGGGAGCGCAGGGCATCGAACGGCTGCGCGCCCGCTCCCTCGCCCTCTCATGCGGCCACCTGCCCGGATGCGGCCGGCACCCCGCGCCCAGGCATCCGACCCCGCGGCGAAAGGGCTCGCGGGCCGGAGGCATGATGGCCGCACCATCGCGACAGGGCGGTGCTGCCGACAGGGGTCAGGGGGACGAATGAAGCGCGGTGAGGACCCGTACAGAGCCACCCGGCCCCCGTGGGAGGGGTGGCCCACGGCCGAGACCAGTCGGCGGCGCTGGCGGATCGCCCTCATCGTTCCGCTCGTCGGCGCGGCCGGGTGCGGGCTGCTCTTCCTGCTGAGCTTGGGAGCGATGGCCCTGCTGCTCATCGTGAGCCGGCTGTCGGTCCCGATTCCGGACGGCGAGCCCCTGGCCCTGAGCACCACCGAGGTCACTGGCACCTGGGTGGACGAGCAGGGCGGGCGTCTGGTGCTCAAGGAGGACGGGAAGTTCACCTCGGCCGGGATCTGCGGCGACTTCAGCGACGACGACTTCAATGCCACCGCCGCGCCGGACCCGGGCGCGGGCACCTGGGAACACGACGTCTGGGACGACATCGACACGGGCGAACCGGCGTCGGAGGTCCACATCACGTTCACGCCCAGCGAGCTGTCGACCGTGTACGAGGCCCGGGGCACGTCGAAGAATCCCGTCCTGTGGATGTACATCGGCGACCCCGACAGCGGGGATCTCTGCGTACTGGAGAAGGCCGCCGAGTAGCGCCGCGCGGCAGCATCAGGGCCCCTGCGCCCCCACGCACACACAACAGCCGAGGGCGATCGGACGGCCTGCTTCGTCTCCCCGAGTACAAGGTCCCCGAGTACAAGGGTAGACACTGTCTACCCACTCCTGGTAGACAGTGTCTATGGGCGAGCGCAACACGGGGCTACGGTCCCGGCTGGTGGACGTCGGGGTCGAGCTGGTGACGGCGGAGGGCGTGCAGGCGCTGTCACTGCGGGAGATCGCGCGGCGGGCGGGCGTGTCGCACGGGGCGCCGCGCCGCTACTTCCCGACCCACCTCGAGCTGCTGTCGGCCATCGCACGCCGGGGCTTCGAGGAACTGGCCGGCCGTGGTGTCGCGGCGGTCGGGGACGGCACGGCGAGCCCGCGTGAGCAGATCGCGACGCTGGGGCGCGTGTACCTCGACTTCGCGCTCACCAACCGGGGCATGCACGAACTGATGTTCCGTCACGATCTGCTGGAGAGCAACGGGTTGCGGCTTCGGGACGCCAGTCTGCCGATGTTCTCCCTCCTCGTGGAGCTCGTCGGGCGGGCCCGGCCCGACGCCGACGCGCGGCTCGTCGCGGGCGCGCTGCTGGCGAACCTCTACGGCATCGCCCAGCTGTGGACCTGGGGCAGTCTCCAACTCACCACGGGCGCCGTCGACTTCGCACCCCTGCTGCGCGCGGCACTGGACGCGCACCTCGGGAGTGAGGGGCGATGAGGGCCCTCACGAAGCCGACCGACGTCGGGCGGGGCGGGCCGATATCCGCGCCGCACCGCCGGCTCACCCTCGCCAACAGCGTGCTCGGTGCCGTGCTCGTCGCCCTCGACGGAACGGTGCTGACGATCGCTCAGCCAACCCTGCGACGCGACCTCGACGCATCCCTCACCGAGGTGCAGTGGACCAGCACCGGGTATCTGATCGCGGTGGCGGGGCTGTTGGTGTTCGCGGGGCGGCTCGGAGACCGGTTCGGCCATCAACGGGTGTTCGCCCTGGGGGTTTTGGGGTTCGGAGCCGCCTCCGCCGGTATCGGGTTCGCGCCCGATGTGGGCTGGGTGATCGGGTTGCGGATCGTCCAGGGCGTCTTCGGCGCGCTGCTGCAGCCCGCCACGCTCGGGATGCTGCGGGCCGCGTTCCCGCCCGACCGGCTGGGGATGCCCATCGCGCTGCGGACCAGCGCCATCGGGGTGGCGGTCGCGGTGGGGCCGCTGGTCGGCGGTGTGCTCGTCGCCCAGTTCGGCTGGCGAGCGGTGTTCTTCCTCAACGTCGTACCGGCGCTGGTCATGGGCCTGCTGACGCTGACCGTACGCGCCCCGGAGACGGCGGCGGAGGTGGAGACGGAGACGGCACCGGCACCGGCACCGGCACCGGGAGCGACGGCGGCCGGGCAGCCGGGGCACAAGGGCACGGTGGGGCACCCGTCCTCCACCCGCCTCGACCTGCCCGGCGCCGCGCTGCTCGCCGTCGCCCTCGCGGCCCTCGTGCACACGCTCGTCGGGGTGCCTGAGCCGGGCTGGACCGCGACCGGTGTGCTCGGCCTGCTCATCGCCGCCGGAGCGGCCTGTGTGCTCGTACGCCATGAACGGCGTACCCCGGACCCGCTGTTGCCGCCCGCCGTGCGGGGTTCGGCGACGGTGAGGGCCGCGCTGGGGGTGCTGGTGGTCGCGTCGGCGGCGATGTTCGGCGCGCTGTTCGTGTGCAGCTTCGTTCTCCAGGACGTACTGGGCCTGGATCCGCTGCGCACGAGCCTCGTCGCGCTGCCTGGCGGCGTGATGATGGTGCTCGGCGCACCGCTGTCCGCCGTACTGCTGCGCCGGTGGGGCGCCCGCCCGACGGCCGTGACGGGGACGGCGCTGCTGACCGCCGGTGTGCTGACGCTGTCCCGGATCGGACCGGGGTCCTCGTCGGTCACGATCGGGGGCGGGTTCCTGCTGCTGGGCGCCGGTTTCAGTGCGCTGATGGTCACGGCGACCGCCGTCGTCGTGCGGCATGCGCCGCCCGAGTCGGCGGGGGTGGTCGGCGGGCTCCAGCAGACGGCGATGAACGTCGGCCCGACGCTGGGTGTGGCCGCCGCGACCACGCTCGTGCCGCTCGGTACGGGCCCCGCGCTGCTGCTCCTGGCCGGCGTGGCCGCGCTCGGTGCGCCTCTTGCCCTACGAATGCCCCGACCCGCCCACCCCGCGAGGGATGGAACGCGATCAGTACGGAACGATGAAAACAAGGATGAACGCGAGCCGTAACCCGGGCCACCGGAGGAGAACCACCATGGAACGACTGCGCCAAGAGGTCGAGCCGCGCGAGG
Organism: Streptomyces sp. NPDC002787; assembly: GCF_053592095.1. NCBI lineage: Bacteria > Bacillati > Actinomycetota > Actinomycetes > Kitasatosporales > Streptomycetaceae > Streptomyces > Streptomyces sp. NPDC002787. The sequence continues at coordinate 50,694 of NZ_JBSFVC010000006.1, forward strand.
CCGGCCTCGACCCGAAGACCCTGGCCCGTCTGGACGACCACCTCGCCCTTCAGGTCGACGGCGGTCGACTGCCCGGCTATCTGCTGTCCCTCGCCCGCGGGGGTCGCGTCGCCCACCTCACGACGTACGGGCAGCGCGACCGCGAAGCTCAACTCCCCGTCGAGGCCGACACGTTGTGGCGCGTTTACTCGATGACGAAGCCGGTCACCTCGGTCGCCGCACTGATACTGATCGAGGAGGGCCGGCTGTCCCTCTCGGACCCGGTCTCCCGCCACCTCCCGGAGTTCGCCGAGCCGCGTGTGTACGAGTCCGGTGAGGGCGCCGACGTCCGGACCCGCCCGGCCGAGCAGCCGATCCTCGTCCGCCATCTGATGACCCACACCTCGGGCCTGACCTTCGGCTTCTACTACAGCCACCCCGTCGACGCGCTCTACCGCGACGCGGGCCTGGAGAACTCCGTGCGGCCGGGCGCCGACCTGGCCCAGACGTGCGCGGAGTACGCGAGGCTGCCGCTGCAGTTCGAGCCGGGCTCGCAGTGGAACTACTCGGTCTCCACCAACGTCCTCGGCCGGATCGTCGAGGTGGTGTCGGGGCAGGCCCTCGACGAGTTCTTCGCGGAGCGGATCCTCGGGCCGCTCGGCATGACGGACGCGGGCTTCCAGGTCACCCCCGAACAGGCGGGCAGACTGGCCGAGTTGTACGGCGAGCAGGAGGACGGTTCGATCGCACCCGTCCCCGGGCTCCCCCTCCGAGGACGCCCGCGCTTCCTGTCCGGCAGCGGCGGCATGGTCGCCGGCGCCCGGGACTACCACCGCTTCGCCGAGTTCCTGCGCCGCCGCGGCGAACTCGACGGCGTACGGCTCCTCTCCCCCGAGTCCGTCGACATGATGGCCACCAACCAGCTGCCGGGCGGCGTCGACATCCACACCCACGGCAGCGCGTTCCATCGGCAGCCGGGCAACGTGGGCGTCGGCTTCGGGCTCGGGGTCTCGGTGGTGATCGACCCCGAGGTGACCGAGTGCCCGTCCTCCCTCGGTACGTTCGGCTGGACCGGGGCCGCCACCACGATCTTCTGGGTGGACCCGCGCCGCGATCTGACGGTTCAGTTCATGACACAGGTACGGCGGCGGTCGTCTTTCTCCGTCTATCCGGAGCTGAAGCGGCTGGTGCACGAAGCCGTGGTGGACTGACGGGGATGACGCGGCCGCGGGTTGGTCGGGTCTGCGCGTCGAAGGCCCCGGTGGCTGTCACACGCCGCCGGATCGCTCTTCGCCCGCCCCCTGCTCGGCTGCGGAGGCCGCCCCCGCGACCGTCCACGTCGCCATGCCCCACAGGGAGAGCGCGGACATGAGGCCCACCACGAGGCGAACGGTGTCGTCCGGGCCGTTCATGAGCCGGACGGTCATGCCCGCCGCCCCGGAAGCTACCAACAGGGCCGCCGGTATGCGCAGTCGGGGCTGCTCGAACACCGCCGCCAACGGGAGGAAGTGGAGCCCGACGACGACCGCGATCAGCGGGGGAACGAGCACCGGCGCCCCGGCCTGACGGCAGACGGCGACGACGGCGATGATCAGCAGCCACTGAAGACCGTTGATCTGGTTGAACCGCCGGCGTCGGGCAGCGGGGAACGCCCCCTGCGCCGACGGGGGAAGGAACCGGCGCGCGGCGAGCATCAGCCCCACCGCGGCGACGCAGCCGACTATGACCAGGACCAGCCGTGTCACCCCGTCGAACGCGCTCGACCCGAGCAGCCACCAGCCGAGCCCGAACAACGCGAAGAACCCCACCCCTGACTTGAACATGATCGAAATCCTAGGCGGAAGAGCAGCCCGGCGGTCCGGCAATGCTCACCTTGCCCCAGGGCCCTCGTCGACTGACGTCCTCAGCCACCGCCGTTGCTCGCCCGGTCCTCGCCCTTGTCGTGCCGCAGCCCGAACTCCGTACCGTCGTCTGACAGTTCGGTGAGCCATGCCTCGGATCGCTCGGCCGTCTCCGCCGAGCGGAGGAGACCCGCCGGCAGGGAGCCGTCCAGGAGGTGTCCCACGCCGAGTGCGAGGGGGCGGGACACCAGGCGGGCCATGGCGCTCTCCTGCTCCGTGCCGACCGCGTCGAGGAGGTAGCGGCCGGACCACCGCTCACCCGGGCCGGCGTGTACGTCGAGGGAGACGGCCAGGACGACTCGGTCGCGGTCGGACTCGGTGGTCGGGTAGCGGGCCGCCAGCTCCCCGGCCAGGGCGGCGATGCGCTGGTCGTCGTCGCGTTCGAGTTCGGCGAAGACGGGGGCCCAGGCGGTGAGCCAGCCGTCGAGGCGGAGGGTGCCGCGGACGAACGTGCGGGGTTTCCAGGCCGGGGGAAGGCCGTACTGGGCGACGAAGGGGACGCTGTCGCGGTTGGGGTAGGCCTCGAAGGTCTCGCCGTCGATGACGTGGGGGCGGGTCGCCGTCCAGGGGCGGGCGGCCGTCGTCTCGGCGCCGTCCTCGATGTAACGGGCCGGTGCGCGCAGGGCGTTGAGCACGCCGGCCGGTGCCCAGCTGAAGCGGTACCTGAAGTCGTTGGGGACGGCGGGGACACCGCCGCAGTACGAGGTCAGGGTGTACGAGGCGGGCGTCCCGGCCCCGATCGCCTCCGTCGCGCGAGCGATCAGGCTGTGCGCGAAGAGGTGGTCGATGCCCGGGTCCAGGCCCGCCTCGGTGAGGACGGTGACACCCGCCGCCTCAGCCGCCGGCACCTGCTCCAGGACCGCGTCCGAGACATAGCTGGAGCAGGCGAAGTGGGCCCGCGCCCCGACGCACGCCCCGAGCAGCGGAGCGTGGTCCGGGGCCGGGAGCATCGACACGACCACGTCTCCCGGGGTGAGTTCCGCCGCGAGCGCGGACAGCGTGTACGCACGGGGCTCGGCGCGGCCCGTCAGGCCCAGTGCGGCCAGGGCCCGCTCGGCCCGCTCCTCGGTGCGGTGCCACAGCCGTACGCGGGCGGCGGCGTCGCACAGCGCCGCCAGACCGCTGCCCGTGGACAGGCCGGCGCCGACCCAGTGGACGGTGCCGCTCGCGGGGACCACCTCGGTCATCGGGCAACTACCTTTCCGTGAGGCCCAGTTGATCGCTCACTTGACGGAACATGTCCAGGCAGCGGCCCCAGGCCCCGCCGGTCTCGAAGTCCAGCAGCTGCGGCAGCAGTGCGGCGGAGAAGTCGGTGCTCGCCTCCCGGGGCAGCAGGGAGGGAAGGTTGTCGATGGCGATGAGATCGAGCGGGGGGTGTTCGCGCAGCCGCCGTACGGGGTGGTCCCACTCCGTGGCCGTGTCGTAGAAGGGCAGCACATTCATGGGTGAGCCGACGTCGACGGTGACGTCGGAGATCGTCGTGAGCCGGCGGTCCGGTGCGTCGAGGTCCTTGTCCGTCAGGAAGGGCGGGACCGGGCTGGTCGTAAGGACGGTGTTGACCATCAACTCGTGGCCCAGCAGGGCGGGTCGGTCCAGATCGCGGGTCTCGGCCAGGTCCCAGCAGGTGGGCTCGACACCCGCCTCGCCGAGCGCCACGCGCGCCCCCCGGCCGCTGCGGCCGAGGGCGCCGATCACCAACGCGGTCAAGTCGCCGCTGGACGTGCGGAGTTCGGCCTCCATGGCCTCCTTGGACGTGGGCTGGAGAGGGCTCCGCAGGGCGCCCCGGTGATGGAGCACAGCCAGGGCCGCGCCCAGATATCCCGCCCAGAAGCCGAAGGCGGCGAGCCTGCGACCCTGGTCGTCCACCAGGTACTCCAGGTCGAGCAGCGCCCCGCCCCCGGCGGCGAACCTGCGCAGCAGCGTCTCGGCGCCGGGCTGCCCCTTGTAGGCATGCCCGAAAAAGATGTGACGGTGCGCCAACTCAGCGGGTACGTCCGGAAGTTCCTTGAGGCCCACGATCACCGCCTGCGCAGACGCCGACACCCACGAGCCGGGGTCGGCGATCTGGCACCCCGCCTCCTCGTACGCCTCCACGGGGAAGATCCGCTGCGGGGAGTCCTCGACGGTGATCCGTACTCCGCTCTCGACGAGCCGCCGGGCGTCGGACGGCACGATCGGGGTGCGGCGTTCGGTGGTACGGGTCTCGTGGCGGAGCCACAAGTGGAGTTCGGTCATACGAGGTTGGCCTCCGGGCGCAGGGAGTCGGCCGTGAACCGGTCGACGCTCAGCGGGCTGATGTCGACGAAGGGTACGCGCCCGAGGTACAGGTCGCGGACCACCTCGCCGACCGCCGGGCCCTGGAGGAACCCGTGGCCGGAGAACCCGGTCGCGTACAGGAAGCGGGAGCACGAACCGGCCTCGCCGATCAGGGCGTTGTGGTCCGGTGTGATCTCGTACAGGCCCGCCCAGCCGCCCGTGCGGCGCAGGTCGAGCAGGGCGGGGGCGCGGCGCTCCATGGCCTCGTACAGGCGGGGGATCCAGCGGTCGTGGGTGTCGGTGGCGAAACCGGGCCGCTCGTCCGGGTCGGACATGCCGACGAGCAGGCCGGGGCCCTCGGTGTGGAAGTAGAGGCTGCTGGTGAAGTCGATCGTCATGGGGAGGTGGGGCGGGAGGCCGGGGACCGGTTCCGTGACGGCGATCTGGCGGCGCAGGGGTTCCACCGGGAGGTCCACGCCGATCATGGCGCCGATCGACCGGGACCAGGCGCCGGCCGCGCAGACGACGGTGTCGGTGACGATACGGCCCTTGCTGGTGACCACGGCGGTGATCGTGTCCCGCCAGGTCTCGATGCCCAGGACCTCGCAGTTGCGCAGCACGGTCGCCCCGTGGCGGCGGGCCCCGGCGGCGTAGCCGTGGACGACGGACTCGGGGGTGCAGTGCCCGTCGTCGGGTGAGAACGCGGCGGCGAGCAGGCCCTCGGTGGAGATCAGCGGGGAGAGCCGCTGGGCCTCGGCGGGGTCGAGCATACGGCTGGGCACACCCAGGTCGTTCTGGAGCTGCACGCCGGCCTCGAACTGGGCGACCTCGTCGGGGGTCGTCAGGAGGAAGAGGTAGCCGACCCGGTGGAGTCCGATGTCGTGGCCCAGCTCCTGTTTGAAGCGGCCGAACGCCTCCAGGCTGCGGGCGCCGAGCTGGATGTTGAGCTCGTCGGAGAACTGCGCGCGGACCCCGCCGGCGGCCCTCGCGGTCGATCCGGAGGCCAGTTCGTCGCGTTCGACGAGGACGACGTCGTCCACTCCGGCGGCCGCCAGATGGTAGGCGATGCTCGTCCCGATGACGCCACCGCCGATGACGACGACCCGTGCGCTGCGGATCACGAACGCTCCCTTCGTCCGACCGTGGTCGGATGGCCCGACGGAGTCAGATCTTCCACCCCAGGCGAACGTTCATGCGGAGCACCTCTGAGGACGAGCGCGCGGCGGGCGCGGCGGCCGGTGCAGAAAGCCGAAAGTCGCCTCCCGACGGCCGCCGCGCGAACCCCGGCGCGCTCAGGACGAGTGGACCACCGCGTCCAGGTGCGGCAGGTAATGATCGAGCCGCTCGCGCTTGGTGCGCAGGTAGGTGATGTTGTCCTCGCACGGCGTGATCAGCAGCGGCACCTGCTCGGAGACCTTGATGCCGTGTCGCAGCAGCGCCTCCCGCTTGCGCGGGTTGTTCGACATCAGCCGGACCGACCGTACACCCAGGTCGTGCAGCATCTCGGCCGCCACCCGGTAGTCGCGGGCGTCCACCGGCAGACCGAGGGCGAGGTTCGCCTCGACCGTGTCCAGGCCCTCTGCCTGGAGCTTCATCGCCTGCAGCTTGGCGAGCAGGCCGATGCCGCGTCCCTCGTGGCCGCGCAGATAGACGAGAATGCCGCGTCCCTCGGCGACTATGGCCCTGAGCGCGCTGTCGAGCTGTTCGCCGCATTCGCAGTGCTGGGAACCGAACGCGTCACCCGTCAGGCACTCCGAGTGCAGCCGGATGAGAATTCCCTCACCCCCGCTGATGTCGCCGTACACCAGCGCCACTTGTTCCTCGCCGCGGTCCTGGTCGAGATAACCTACGGCCTCGAAGTCGCCGTAGGTCGTGGGCAGGGGGGCGTTCACCACGCGTACGGCGCCGGAGGACTGGGCATTCGCGCCGAGTACGCCAACATTTTCTGTCATGATCTGGTTCCTATCTGGTGAGTCCTGACGTCATGCGAAAATGACGGAGCATCAGCAGAGACGAAAGGCCGTGAAAGATGAGCAGTTCGAGTCTTGTACCGACGGACACCACCGCGGACGTCCGCGCGCGGGGGGAGGAGGCCGGCCGGCAGGTCGCGGTGCTTCCGGTCGGCAGCTACGAGCAGCACGGCCCGTATCTGCCGCTGGCCACGGACACGCTTGTCGCCTGCGCCATAGCCCGGGAGATAGCCGCCGCGTATCCGGTGCACCTCCTGCCGCCCGTGACCATCGCCTGCTCGCACGAGCACGCGGCCTGGCCGGGTACCGTCAGCATCTCCGCGACGACCCTGCACGCGATGGTGCGGGACATCGCCGCTTCGCTGCGCCGGTCGGGGGTCGAGGCGCTGGTGGTGGTGAACGGACATGGTGGGAATTATGTTCTGGGCAATGTCGTCCAGGAATCCACCGCGGAGGGACATCGAATGGCGCTTTTCCCGGCGATGGAGGACTGGGACGCCGCGCGCGAACGGGCGGGCGTACAGACCTCGTTGCTCAGTGATATGCATGCGGGAGAAATAGAGACCTCCATACTTCTGCATTGCCATCCCGAATTGGTCCGGCCCGGTCACGAGACCACCGATTTCCTTGCCGACGACCGCCGTCATCTCCTCTCCCTCGGTATGTCGGCCTACACCGATTCCGGTGTCATCGGCCGTCCGTCGCTGGCGTCCGCCGCGAAGGGAAAGGAGTTGCTGGCGGGGTTCGTCCATTCCTTCGGGGCGTACTTCTCGTTGGTCACCTCGGACGCCTGGAACGAGGGAAGGGTTCCGGCGGAGCTGCCCCCGGCACCCGCCTCGTCGGTCGCACCCGCCTCGTCCGTCGACTGACGGCGCGCCCTCAGGCCGCCGTACCAGCGTCCGACGAGCACGAGGGCACCCGGCAGGGCGGCGGCGAAGCTGAGCACGCCGTAGACGACGGCGACGGTCAGCCCCTGGGAGGCGCCCAGGCCGGCGGCGCCGAAGGACCAGGCGGTGACGCCTTCCCGGGGGCCCCAGCCGCCGACGTTGAGCGGCAGGCTCATGGCGATCAGGGCCAGCAGCGCGAGGGGCAGCAGCTCCAGCGGGGTCGCGGCGGAACCGGCGACGCGTGCGGCGAGCAGGAACATCGCCACGTAGCCGGCGAGCACCGCCACGGACGAGATCAGTACGGCGGGTCCGCTGTCGCGGTTGAGCAGCGCGCCACGTGCCTCGGTGAGCACCGCCCGGACCCGGGTGCCCCGGTTCCGCCTCGTGCTCGGCCTGCGGCCCATCCGGACCGCCGCCCAGATCGCCAGCGCGCCCAGCGCGGCGAGCACCGTCACACCCGCCGCGTGGCGGGTCTGTTCCAACACCGGGGACGGCAGCACCAGCAGGACCGTTACGCCCACGACGGCCAGCACCAACTGGCCCGCGGTCCGCTCGATCACCACCGCCCGCACGCCTCGGCCCATGTCACCGGAGCTCTGTCCGTGCCGCACCGCCCGGTGCACGTCACCGAGGACACCGCCGGGCAGCGCCGCGTTGAGGAACAGCGCCCGGTAGTAGTCCGCGACGGCCGGCCCGAGGGGCAGCACGAGGCCGAGCGCCCGGGTCACCGCACACCAGCGCCACGCGCTGAACACCGTGGTCAGCACGCCGATCCCGACGGCCGCGGCCAACGTCCCGCCGTCGATCCGGCGCAGTCCGTCGACGAACACGCCGGTGCCCATCCGCCAGAAGACGACAGCGAGGATGACCGTTCCGGCAAGCGTCCCGAAGTGGGTGCGCAGGGCGCGGATGACCTTGGTGGTGTAGCGGGGGCGGGTCTCGGCGGGGGCCTCCGGCGAGGGGCCGGCCGACGCCGCTGAGGCGGTACGACGGTCCGGCGCCGCTCCGCAACCGGCGTCCGGGACCGCCCCGCGCGGGTCCGTGCTCGGCACCGCCGCGGCGGTCACCGGCTCGGCCGCCACCGGCTCACGCGAGCCCGCGCCCGGCGTGAGCGCGCGTACGCCCGCCCGGGCCACGGGCGCGCTCGCCTTCACGCGGGCCCGGACGCCTCGTGGGCGTACCCGTATGCGGTCCCCGGTCAGCGGTGGGTGTGCCTCGACCGCCTCCTCCACCGGCGCCGTCATGAGGCTCCGCCCGTGGGCCGGGGCAGAGCCAACAGGTCGCTGTGGTGGACGACGACGCGGAGCTCGCCGGCCGCGTTGGCCTGAAGGCGGTCGCGGAGGTAGGCCTCGGCGCGCTCGGTGAGTTCGGGGCGCTGCTGGCAGGCGGCGCCGACCCAGCCCCGTAGCCACTCCTCGGTGAGTGCGGTGTGCCGGGTGTCGAGCCGCCAGGGGCTCGGGTGGACGCGGACCGTGGCGCCCTGCTGGGCGAAGGCCTCGCAGGCCACGGTGATCGCGTCGGGGCCGAGCAGCTCGCTCGCGCGCTGGTGGGCGTTGAACGCCTCGGCGATCTCGGCGTCCATCGGGTGCGCGGGGACGAGGTCCACGCGGCCCACGACCGAGAGCGTCAGCAGCGCGGGGACCCCGGCGCCCGCGCAGGCCGCCGCGAGCGCCTCGATCTCCTCGCGGGTGAGGACGTCGAGCAGCGCGGACGCGGTGACCAGCGAGGCACCCGCCAGATCGTCCGCCGTCAGCCGCCCGATGTCGCCGCGCCGTGTGGCGACCGTGACGGGGCTGCCGTCGCCGGCCGCGCGGGGCGCCCGCGCGGTGGCCAGCCGCAGCAGGTTCGGGTCCTGGTCGTGCAGCACCCACCGCTGGGCACCGTCCAGCCGGGGCGCGAGCCAGCGGCCCATCGAACCCGTGCCACAGCCCAGGTCGTGGATGACCAGCCCGGTGGCCCGCCCCGGCAGGTTCGCGAGGCGGATGCGCAGCGGGTCGAGCAGATCCACCGCGCGGGCGTCGGCGTCGGCGCTCTCGCGCAACTCCAGCCACTGCGGGGCGTACTGGTGCCCCTCGGGCGCCGGCGTGTCTCCGCCGCGCCCCGCCATGCTCAGCACCGCGCCGGAAGCGGACGCGACCGCACCCCCCGCCGCCGCGGCGGCGGACGCCCCCGCCGTTGCAGCGGTCGCACCCGCAGGCAGGGGCCCACCAGCGGACAAGGGCCCACCAGCGGACAGGGATCCACCGGACAGAGACCCATCAGCAGACGTGGTCATATCGGCAGAAGTGGTCATGCGGCCCTCCGAGGTTCGTGCCGCAGCCGGCCCAGAACATGGGCGAGGCTACGGGCCGTGGTCGCCCACCCGTCCAGCGCGGCCCGGCGCCCGCGCGCCGCGGCCTTCAGCCGACGCCGTACGTCGGCCTCCCCGAACCAGCCGCGCAGCTCCGCCGCGATGGCCGCGGGGTTCTCCGGCGGTACGAGGATGCCGGGCACCCCGCCGTCGGGAGCGCGGCCGACGGCCTCGGGGAGACCGCCGACGTCCGTGGCCAGGACGGGGATTCCGCGCGCGAGGGCCTCGGTGACCGCCATGCCGTACGTCTCGGCGTAGGAGGTGAGGACCATGAGGTCGGCGGCGGCGTAGCTCGCGTCGAGTTCCGCGCCGGCCTGCGGTCCGGCGAGGTGGAACCGGTCCTCCAGGCCGAACTTCGCGATCAGCGTGCGGATGTGCTCGACGTACTCGGGTTCTTGGTCGAGGCCGCCCACCAGCACGCAGCTCCAGCGCAGTTCGGTGACGGTCGCGAGGGCCTCCACCAGCCGGTGCTGCCCCTTCCGGGGGGTGACGGCGGCCACGCACAGCAGCCGGGAGACGCCGTCGGTGCCGGAGGCGAGGGGCGCGATGTCGGCGCCGGGGGCGGCGACATGGACCAGCTCGGGGGCGAGGCCGTGGTGGGACACGAGTCTGCGGACGGCCCACTCGCTGGTCGCGATCACGGCGGACACGCCTCGCAGGGTGGTGCGTTCCTTGGCGTCGAGTTCGGCCGCGAGGTCGGGCTCCAGGCCCGTCTCGTCGCCGAGCGGCAGGTGGACCAGCACCGCCAGGCACAGCCGTTCGGCCTCGGGGAGGACGATCTCGGGGACCCCGCAGGCGACCAGACCATCGAGCAGGACGACCGTGCCGTCGGGGAGCTCGCGCAGCGTACGGGCGAGTTCGGCGCGTGCCGTCTCGTCCGGGCTCGGCCAGCTGCCGTCGATGGCGTGCTTGTGCACCTGCCAGCCGAAGCCGGGCAGATCGAGGCAGATCCGCCGGTCGTAGGCGTTGCCGCCGCTGGGCCGGGCCAGGTCGTCGACGCCGCCCGGCATCACGAAGTGCACGGAGCGCAGTGACATGGGGACGATCGCGGCGTGCTTCAGTGCCGCGTTCTGCACGGGCACATAGCCGAGCCTCACTTGCTCTCCCCCGTCGGGCTGGACGGCGATGCCGTTGGGCTGGACGGCGGTACCGGCTGCCTGGGCGGCGATACCGGCTGCCTGGGCGGTGGTGCCGACGGCCACCCGGTCGATGGTCACGTCGGTCACAGGGCACGCTCGTAACTCGCCCAGGCGATGTGCGACTCGTGCAGGGTGACCGTGATGCCCGCGATGCCCTTGGCGTTCTCGCCGAGGGCGCCCTTGTGGATCCGCTCCGCGAGACGGTCCGCGATCACCTTGGCCAGGAACTCGGTCGAGGTGTTCGTGTTGGCGAAGTCGGGCTCGTTGTCGAGGTTGCGGTAGTTCAACTCGCTCACCACGGCACCGAGCTCCTGCGTGGCCAGCCCGATGTCTACGACGATGTTGTCGTCGTCCAGTTCGGCGCGCCGGAAGGTGGCGTCCACGAGGAAAGTGGCGCCGTGGAGGCGCTGCGCGGGTCCGAAGACCTCCCCGCGGAAGCTGTGGGCGATCATGATGTGATCGCGGACGGTGATGCTGAACAACGGACGACCCTCCAGTGCGGTACGTCTGCCCCCGGGCCGGGGCATGCCGTGTAGTACGGCTGCTCCCTACCCGTTGTTCAGCCGAGTTTTCCGGTTTCTTCGGAGGTCAGCGTTCCGTTCGGGCAGTTCAGGGACGGGCGGGGCGAACCGGAACGCTCAACTCCCTGCCTCACGCGGCTTCGTAGCGCACCCGGTGGCACATCCCCGGCAGCTCTCCGCTCGCGAGCTTGGGCAGAACGTCCGGGAGCTCCTCGAAGGCGCACTCTCCGGTGACGAGCGCGTCGAAGCGGGCGTCGGCGAGGAGTTCGAGGGCGAGCGACAGCCGGTCCGCGTACGTACGTCCGACGCGTCCGGCCGGGGAGACGGTTCCCACCTGGCTGCTGCGGATGGTGAGCCGGCGCGAGTGGAAGGCCTCGCCGAGCGGCAGGGCGATCCGGCGGTCGCCGTACCAGCTCAGTTCGATGACCGTGCCCTCGGCGGCGAGCAGTTCGAGGGACCGGACGAGCCCCTGCTCGCTGGCGCTGGCGTGCACGACGAGGTCGCACTCCCCCAGCGCCTCCTCGGGCAGCGCGAAGTCGACGCCGAGCGCCCGGGCGATCTCAGCGCGCGCCGGGTCGGCGTCGACGAGCTGGACCCTGACTCCCGGGTAGCGGGCGAGCAGCGCGGCGACCGAGCAGCCGACCATGCCGCCGCCCACGACGGCGATCCGGTCACCGATGAGGGGCGCGGCGTCCCACAGGGCGTTGACGGCGGTCTCCACGGTCCCGGCCAGGACGGCACGCGCCGCCGGGACGGACTCCGGCACGACGGTGACGGCGCTCACAGGAACGACGTAGCGGCTCTGGTGTGGATACAGGCAGAAGACGGTCCTGCCGACCAGTGCGTCCGGCCCCTCTTCCACCCGACCCACGCTGAGATAGCCGTACTTCACGGGGGCGGGGAAGTCGCCCTCCTGGAAGGGCGCGCGCATCGTCGCGCGCTGGTTCTCGGGCACTCGGCCCTGGAACACGAGGGTCTCGGTGCCCCGGCTGACTCCTGAGTACAGCGCGCGGACGAGGACCTCGCCGTCGGCGGGTGTGGCGAGGATCTCCTCGCGGATCTCGCCCTGTCCGGGGGAGCGTAGCCAGAAGGCGTTGGCTGTCGGTTTCATGTGCGTCTCCGTGAACGGTCGAGCGGTTCGCCACGTACGCAGCGGTGGGAGTCGCGGACACGGTACGCGGCGATGATCCACTTGTCACACGTTCGGAAGGTATGCGGTGGCCCTGATCAACACATACGACGGCCGGCTGTTGCTCTCGGAGACGACGGTGGGCGCGGGCGCCCAGGTGCTGCTCCTCGCCTTCCTGGGCACGGCGATCGGACTGGGCCCGGCGGGCTGGCTGACCGGGCTGGCCTTCGGGCTCGCGACCTGGGCCGTCCTCAACCGCGCCCTGCTGCGCACCCGGACCCGCACCTTCGGCCCCGCCAACCGCGTCACCCTCGGCCGGGCGATACTCGTCGGCGCCGTCACGGCCCTGGTCGCCGACTCCTTCCAGAGCTCGCCGCCCGTCTCTCTCTTCGTCGGCCTGACCGCCGTGGCGCTGATCCTCGACGGCGTCGACGGCAAGGTGGCCCGCCGCACGGGCACGTCGACCGCGCTGGGCGCCCGCTTCGACATGGAGGTCGACGCCTTCCTGATCCTGGTGCTCAGCGTGTACGTCTCGATGTCGATGGGCCCGTGGGTGCTGCTGATCGGTCTCATGCGGTACGTCTTCGTCGCCGCCGCCAAGGCCCTGCCGTGGCTGAACAACTCCCTCCCGCACAGCATGGCCCGCAAGACGGTCGCCGCCGTTCAGGGCGTCTTCCTGCTGGTCGCCGCCTCCGACCTGCTGCCGTACGCGGCGAGCTTCGGCCTGGTCGCGCTGGCGCTGGGCTCGCTGCTCTGGTCGTTCGGGCGGGACATCGCCTGGCTGTTCCGCAACCGGGAGGGCCGGGTAGAGCGGACGGCCACGGCCGCTGCCACCGCCACGGTGACCGCCACCGCGCCGGTGACCGTCGACGAGACGATGACCGTGGCCGTCGAGGCCCCGGTCGAGCGTCGTGCCGCCGAACTCGTCACCAGCTGACGGGTGGGCCGGCCTGCTTCGGCCCATCGCGTGCGGGGCCCGGCTCAGGGGCCCCGCACGCGTATGAGGGCAGCCCCACGAGGGAGTCAGCGGTCCTACGAGAAAGTCAGCGGTCCTACGAGGGATTCAGCAGTCCTAGGAGGGAGCCAGCGCTACGAGGGATTCAGCGGACGGTGAGGACGATCTTCCCGGTCGTCCGGTCGGTCTCCCCGTGGGCGTGCGCCTCGGCCGCCTCGGCGAGGGGGAAGGTCGCGTCGACGAGAGCACGCAGCTGCCCCTTCTCCGCCAGCTCGGCGATGGCCCGCATCCCCGCGTGGTCCGCCTCGACGAGCATCGGCTCCAGCCGTACGCCCAGTTCGGCGGCCCGCCTCACGTCGTCCTCGTATCCGTGCGGGAGGATCGTGACGAGGACGCCGCCCGCGCGCAGGACCTCCAGGGAACGGCTGCGGACATCACCGGAGAGGGTGTCCAGGACCACGTCCACGTCGGAGACAACCGTCGCGAAGTCCGTGGTCCGGTAGTCGATCACCTCGTCGGCCCCCAGCTCGCGCAGCAGTTCGTGCTTGCCGGCGCTGGCGGTGCCGATGACGTACGCGCCGCGCGCCTTGGCGATCTGCACGGCGAGATGGCCCACTCCCCCGGCGGCGGCGTGGATCAGGACGCGCTGCCCCTGCCGTACGTAGGCGGTGTCGACGAGCGCCTGGTACGCGGTGAGCGCGGCCAGCGGCAGGGCGCCGGCCCGGACGTGGTCGATGTTCGACGGCTTGCGGGCGAAGGCCCGGGCCGGACCGGTGGCGTACTCGGCGTACGCGCCCGCGCCGTGCGGATAGGGCAGCATCCCGAACACCTCGTCGCCCGGCTTGAAGAGGGTGACCCCGAGGCCGACCTCCTCGACGACCCCGGACACGTCCCAGCCGAGCACGGGCAGCGGCTCGGGGCGCCACAGTCCGAAGGCGCGGTTCTTCCAGTCGGTCGGGTTGACGCCGGCCGCGTGCACCCGGACGAGGATCTCGCTCAACCCCGGTGCGGGACGCGGCATTTCGGCCTCCTTCAACACCTCCGGGCCGCCGAACGCGTCCTGGGTCATCGCCCGCATGGTCGTGCCGGCGCCAGTGCTGCTCTCGTTGGTCTCAGTCATGCCGACCAGCCTGCTGGGGACCCACGTCCACGACAATGGCACGATAGCCATCATTCGATGGGATCGTGCCACATCTCGTGGCACACTCACCCCATGACGTCAGCGCACCGCGTGGTGGTCCTCGCCCTCGACGGGGTCTACCCCTTCGAACTCGGCGTGCCGAGCCGTATCTTCGACGTGACCGACGGCCTGTACGAGGTGCTGACCTGCACCGCGGACGGGCGCCCGGTGCGTTCGGCGGCCGACTTCGCCATCGCCGTCGACCACGGCCCCGAGGTACTGTCCACGGCCGACACCGTGATCGTCGCCTCGTTCGGCCTCTCACCGGCGGCGGCGAAGCTGATGTCGGCCGAGCTGCCGGAGCCCGTGGCGGCGGCGCTCGCCCGGATCCGGCCCGGCACCCGGCTCGTGTCCATCTGCACCGGGGCTTTCGTCCTGGCCGCGGCCGGGCTGCTGGACGGCCGGCCCGCCACCACGCACTGGGCGCTGGCCGACGCGTTCCGGAGCCGCTTCCCGAAGGTGCACCTGGACCCGGACGTGCTGTTCGTCGACGACGGCGAAGTCCTCACCTCGGCCGGCGCCGCCTCCGGCATCGACCTCTGTCTGCACCTCGTGCGCGAGGACCACGGCAGCGAGGTCGCCAACCGGGTGGCCCGCCGCTGTGTGGTGCCGCCCTGGCGGGAGGGCGGCCAGGCCCAGTACATCGAGCAGCCCGTCCCCCCGGCCCCGGCGAACGGCACCGCCGCCACCCGGCAGTGGGCCCTCGAACGCCTCGACGCCCCGCTCGCCCTGGCCGACCTCGCACAGCACGCCCGGATGAGCCTGCGCACCTTCGCCCGCCGCTTCAACGACGAGGTCGGCATGAGCCCCGGCCGCTGGATCGTCCAGCAACGCGTGGCCCGCGCCCGTCACCTCCTGGAGTCCACCGACCTCCCGGTCGACGAGATCGCCGGCCATGTGGGCTTCGCCACGGGGACGTCGCTCCGCCAGCATCTGCACGCGGCGATCGGTGTGTCGCCGCTGACGTACCGGCGTACGTTCCGGACGGGAAGCTGACGGACGCGGCTCGGCTACCCGGGGGGCGCGGCGCCCGGCGGCATGTTGTACGGCGTCACCACCTGGATCGCCGACGGCAGGGACGGACCCTCGTCGGGAAGGGCGTGGTGGGCACGCATGATCGTCTGACAGGCGCGGCGCACGTCCTGGCGGAGGTCGTGGTGGAGCACGGCGGAGAGGCGGTGTTCGCGCAGCAGCCGGGTGTTGTCGTGGTCCAGGTCGTGGGCGACGAAGACGTGCGGCTGCCGGCCGAGTGCGGCGAAGGCGTCGAGGGTCGCGGTGTTGCCGCCGCCGATCGAGTAGACGGCACCGATACCCGGCTCCCGCTTCAGCGCGTCGAGGACGAGGTCCCGCTGGGTGGCGTCGAGCCCGTCGCTGTCGGTGACCTCGACAAGCGTCCGCGCCGGCGCGACGGTCCGCATCACACTCCGGAACCCCATCTCGCGCTCCTCCTCGTTGCGGTAGAAGCTGCGGCTGATCGTCACCAGCACGGCGCCCGGCCGGTCGCCGAGCCACTGCCGGAGCAGATACGCGGCGGTCGCCCCGGCGGCCCGGTTGTCTATCCCCACGTACGCGCTGCGCGGGCTGCCCGGCAGGTCCGTCACGAAGGTGACCACCGGAACCCCGGCCGCGACCAGCCGTTCGACGGCGGCGGTGACCTCCGGGACGTCGGGCGCCTTGAGGATCACGCCCTGCGAGCCGCGCCGTCCGATCCGGTCGAGGACCCGGACCATCTCCGAGGCGGAACCGGTCTCCCGGAAGTGGAAACGGGACCGTACGACGGCCGGGTGCAGGGACGGCAGCTCGGCCTCCAGCGCCTCCCGGACCGCCGTGGAGAACCGGTCCGGGGTCTGCATCACGATGTCGACCATGAACGTACGGCCGCCGATGCGCACCTGTGTCCGCTGCCGGTCCAGGTCCTTGACGGCCTGGTGCACCTCGAGGGCGGTGCTCTCGCGCACTCCGCCCCGGCCGTTGAGGACCCGGTCGACCGTGGCCTGGCTCAGCCCGGCCTGACGGGCGATCTCGCGGATCGTGTAGGGGTGTGCCATGGCGGTGCGTCCTGGGTCTCGACGGTGGTCCGGGCGGTCGGTCGGATGATGGGTTTTTGATGGTCTGCTGCGGGTTGTACGAGGGGCTTCGCGCCCCAAGACTGACAGAGGCGAGGGCGCGGCGGAAGCTCCCGCGACCGGGCCGTCGACGGATCGGCGGCACCTGCCGGAACCGCACCCGACCCCCGCACCCGCACCCGCCGGAGCCGCAGCCGCCGCGCTGACCGACTGAAAGGAACTCCCCCACATGGCACTACTGGAGGACAAGGTCGTCCTCGTCAACGGCGGCAGCCAGGGCGTCGGCGCGGGCATCGTCCGGGCGGCCCTGCGCGAGGGCGCGACCGTCGCGTTCACGGGCCGTCGCGCCGAGGTCGGCGAGAAGCTCGCGGCGGACACCGGCGCCACGTTCCTGCGGGCGGACCTGACGGATCCGGCGCAGGTGCGCGGCGTGGTGGAGCAGGTGATCACGGCCCACGGCCGGGTCGACAGCCTCGTCAACGCGGCGGGCCTGACCTCCCGCGGCTCGCTCCTCGACACCTCCCCCGACCTGTTCGACGCGCACATCGCGATCAACCTGCGCGCTCCCTTCTTCGCGATGCAGGCCGTGGTCGAGCACCTGGTGGCCCGTGAGGCGCCCGGCACGATCGTCAACATCGGCTCCAACTGCGCGCACGGCGGCCCGCCGCACCTGGCCCCGTACTCCGCCGCGAAGGCCGGCCTCGCGGGCCTGACCCGCAACGCGGCCCACGCCCACCGCTGGGACCGCGTCCGGATCAACGACCTCAACATCGGCTGGACGGAGACCGAGGGCGAGGACGCGATCCAGCGGGAGTTCCACGGCGCGGGAGACGACTGGCGCGAGCGCGCCGCCGAGCGCCTGCCGATGGGAAAGCTCGGCCAGGTCGACGAGATCGCCGACTTCGTGACCTTCCTGCTGTCCGACCGCAGCGGTGTGGTGACCGGCTCGGTGATCGACTGGGACCAGAACGTCCTGGGCACCTCGGACTGACAGCCCCTGAACCGCTCTTATCCTTCTCCTCCCGCACATCCGAAAGGGACACTCGATCATGCGCATTGGCATCCTGGGGCTGGGCCGCATCGGCGCCTTCCACGCCGGGACCCTGGCCGGGCTCGACGTCGTGGAACAGCTGGTGGTCTCGGACCCGGTGGCCGCGGCCGCCGCCTCCGCCGCCGAGAAGTTCGGCGCCACCGTGGCCGACTCGCCCGAGGCCGTGTTCGCCTCCGGGATCGACGGTGTCGTGATCACCGCCGCGACGGACGCGCACCCGGGGCTGATCCTCGCCGCCGTCGAGGCGGGCATCCCGGTGTTCTGCGAGAAGCCGGTGGCCAAGACGGTCGAGGAGAGCCTCGCCGTGCTGCACGCGGTGCGCGACAGCGGCATCGAGGCCCAGATCGGATACAACCGCCGCTTCGACGCGGGCTGTGTGACCGCCCGCGAGGCCGTCCTCAGCGGCGAGCTGGGCACGCTGCACACCGTACGGTCGACCACCCTCGACCCCGCCCCGCCGCCGGCGGCCTACGTCGCGGTGTCGGGCGGCATCTTCCGGGACTGCGCGGTGCACGACTTCGACGTGGTGCGCTGGGTGACGGGCCGCGAGGTCGTCGAGGTGTACGCGACGGGCGGCAACAAGGGAGCGGAGTACATCAAGGAGGCCGGTGACGTCGACACGGCGTCCGCGCTCCTCACCTTCGACGACGGCACCATCGGGGTCGTCTCCAACACCCGTCACAACGCCCGGGGTTACGACGTCCGTCTGGAGGTCCACGGCATGAAGGACAGCATCGCCGCCGGCCTCGACACCCAGCTCCCGCTGCGCTCCGCCGAGCCGGGCGTCACCTTCCCCTCCGGTGTCCCGCACACCTTCTTCATGGACCGCTTCGCCCCCGCCTACCGCGCCGAACTCACCGCCTTCACCGAGGTCGTCGCCGGCACCCGCACCTCCCCGTGCACGGTCGCGGATGCCCTGGAGGCCAGCTGGATCGCCGAGGCGGCCACGCTGTCGGTCGCCGAGCACCGGCCGGTGCGGCTGGAGGAGGTACGAAAGGAAGCCGCCTGAGTGCCCCCGGGGCGCCCGGCATCCCCGGCGCCCCGCCTCCCGACCGCCTCACGGCCTTCCCACCGCCCCGGCCGTCCCACCGCCTCGCGCCCCGGTGATCCCGAAGGCATCAGTCGGAGCGCCGGGACGCTGGGGCGGATCTACGCTGGGAAGCAGCCGCTGGAAACCAGCCCTGACGGGTACGGCTGTCCGGACGGAGGCGTGGCGCGTGGAAAAGGCCGACCAGCAGGATGCCCCCACTGCCGCTGTCGTCGTGGACCCGGACGGCCTGGTCAGCGGCTGGAGCGAGGGGGGCCGGCTGCTGCTGGGCTGGACGGCGAAGGACACCGTCGGCCGCCCCGTGATCGATCTGCTGGTCGATCCCCCGCCACCCGGCTTCCCCGAGGGCTACGGCGCCGGCCCCGACCCCACGGGGTTCATCCCCCTGCGCCACCGGGACGGTTCCACGGTGGACGCCGTGGTGACGGCTCACCCGCTGCTCGGTACCGATGGACAGACGCTGGGCCACGTGGTGACCGTTCAGCGCTGGGGACGCCGCCCGGTGATCGCCGACCGGGCCTTCGAGCAGTCTCCCTTCGCTCTGGGCGTCTACGACCCTGAGCTGCGGTTCCTGTGGATCAACGCCTCCTCGGGCCGGGTGATCGCGCACTCCGAGGAGCAAGTGCTCGGCAAGAAGTACCGCGAGGTGCTTCCCGAATTCGACCGCACGCTGTTTCCCGAAAGGGACGACAAGCCCTACACCGACGCGCTCGCCGAAGTGGCGAGGACGGGCGCGTCCACGCGTCTCATCACCGTCTTCCGCCCTCGCGGCAGTGACTACGCCAATGCCTGGGCCACCAGCATCTGGCCCGTCCGAGATGCCGAGGGCAGGGTCCGCGCGATCGCCAACTGGGGATTCGACATGAGCGCCGAGTACTGGGCTCGGCAACGCCTGCTCATCCTCAACAAGGCCAGCGGCGGCATCGGCCGGACCCTCGACGTGATCGGCACCGCCCAGGAACTGGCCAGGACCCCGGTGCCGGGATTCGTCGACCTCGTCAGCGTGGATCTCTTCGACGAGGTGCTGCGCGGAGAGGAACCGCCCTCCCTGTCCGCGTTCACCCCCGGCGAGACCATCGCGCTCAGCCGTGCCGCCCAGCACAGCGCGCAGGACGACACCGACCGGGCTCCCGGACCCACGGAACCGGTCAGCCACGCTGCCGGTTCCGTCGCCGCCCGCTGCATGGCCACCGGCACGTCCACCGTCGAGCTCGCCGCTGACCCCGGCCAGGGCGGCGAGTGGGCCTTCGGGCCCGGCCTCGCCGCCGACCCGGCCCACTGGCCACCGGGCAACCCCGTGATCGACACCTCCCTCGCCGTGCACGGGCTGACCGGCCGGATCACCGTGCCGCTCCGGGCCCGCGGCGCGCTGCTCGGCGTCGTCGCCTTCTCCCGCAGCGACCGGCCCGAGGCCTTCACCGCCGACGACCTGATCCTCGCCGAGGAGCTGACCGCCAAGGCGGCCGTGGCCATCGACAACGCCCGCCGGTACTCGCGCGAGCGCACGACCGCACTGACCCTGCAACGCAGTCTGCTGCCGCAGGGGCTGCCGAACCAGGAGGCGGTCGAGGTGGCATCCCGCTACCTGCCCGGCGGGACCGGCGCGGAAGTGGGCGGTGACTGGTTCGACGTCATTCCGCTGTCCGGCGCCCGGGTCGCCCTCGTCGTCGGCGATGTCGTCGGTCACGGCCTGCACGCCTCGGCCAGCATGGGCCGGCTGCGCACGGCGGTCCGCACCCTCGCCGACGTGGACCTGCCGCCGGACGAGCTGCTGACCCACCTGGACGACCTGGTCCTCCACCTCGGCAGCGACCTCCAGCCCGCCGGCCACTTCCAGCCGACCGGCGAGTCCGGGGCCACCTGCCTGTACACCGTCTACGACCCTGTCTCCCGACGCTTCACGCTGGCGAGCGCCGGCCATCCGCTGCCGCTGATCATCTCCCCGGACGGCACGAGGGCCCCGGTTCCGGCCACGCCGGGGCCGCCGCTCGGCATCGGCGGGCTGCCTTTCGAGACGACCGAGCTGGAGCTTGCCGAGGGCAGCCTGCTCGCCCTCTACACCGACGGACTGGTGCAGAGCCGCGAGCGCGACGTCGACCTGGGGTCCGCCGAACTGCTGCACGTACTGAACCGGTCGGCCACCTCGCTGGAGGCCCTCTGCGACACGGTGATGGACACCATGCTCCCCGATCGCCGCACCGACGACGCCGCCCTGCTGCTCGCTCGCACCCACGCGCTGGATCCCCGCCACGTGGCCGACTGGGAGGTCGAACCGGACCCCGCGCAGGTGCCGCGCATCAGGAAGTTCGCCGTCGACCAGGTGGACGCCTGGGGGCTGGAGGAAGCGTCGTTCGTCACCGAACTGGTCGTCAGTGAGCTGGTCACCAACGCCATCAGATACGGCGAGCCACCGATCAGGCTGCGGCTGATCCGTGACACGGCTCTGATCTGCGAGGTCTCCGACGCCAGCAACACGGCCCCGCATCTGCGCCGGGCCCGCGCCTTCGACGAGGGCGGCCGGGGCCTGTTGCTCGTCGCCCAGCTCACCCAGGGGTGGGGGACCCGGCACAGCGGAGACGGCAAGACGATCTGGTGCGCCCAGACCCTCCCAGAGCCCGAGCACGACCACGAGCCCGAGCACGAGCCGCGATGAGATCCAGCCGGACGGGCCGCCGGCCGGCACCGCGGTGTCAGGCGCTGGAGCGGGTGACCAGGCGGGTGGGCAGGATCAGCGGGGTGGGGTCCTGTCCATTGATGAGAGCGACGAGCATGCGCGCCATCTCGCGTCCCAAGGCCGTGATGGGCTGGTGGACGGTGGTGAGCGGCGGATCGGCGATCCGGGCCACGGCCAGGTCGTCGAAACCGACCACGGAGACATCGTCGGGGACCAGCCGGCCGGCCTCACGCAAGGTGCGCAGCGCCCCCGCCCCCATGTTGTCGTTGGCGGCGAACACGCCGTCCAGATCGGGGTGTTCCGCCAGCAGTGCGGCCATGGCGGCGGCTCCGCTGGGCTCGGTGAAGTCCCCTTCCGTCGGCGGGAACGGATCGAGGCCGGCCGCCAGCATGGCGTCCCGGTAGCCGCGGTACCGGGCGCGCCCCACCTCGGTGTCCAGACGCCCGCAGATCGCGGCCACACGAGTCCGGCCGTGTGAGACCAGGTACTCGGTCGCCTCCCGCGCTCCGCCGGCGTTGTCGACGTCCACGTACCAGCGGGGTGCCGACCCGACCGGCCGTCCCCCGAACACGACGGGCATCTGCGCCTCCTCGGCCATCCGGGCCAGCGGATCGTCCTGGCGCAGCGCCATCAGCATGACGCCGTCGGCGCCCTTGCAGCGGAGCAGTTCCTCCACCCGTTCGCGGCCCCGGTCGGTAGCGGCCAGGCACAGCATCAGATGCAGGTCGGCCTCTTCCAGAGCGGCCGACGCCCCCACGATCACCTGGGCGAAGAACGGATCCGCGAAGACCGACGGGTCTTCTCCCGAGACGACCAGGGCGGCCGCTCCCGTCTGACGGGTGGCCAGAGCGCGGGCGGTCGGATTGGGTACGTAGCCGAGCTGCCGGACGGCCCGTTCGACCGCTTCGCGTTTCAGACGGCTGACGTGCGGTGCGTTGTTGAGGGCACGGGAGGCCACGGAACGCGAGACGCCGGCGAGTGCGGCCACGGCGTCGAGCGTGGGCTGCCGACGCGGCAGGTCCTCCGCCATGACCACGAGCCTCCCCTTCTCCGGCCGAAAACCGGGAGCGCTTCCAATTGTAAAAACCGTATAGCCTCGACTTCGCCATGTACAGGGCGAGGTTCACGCCACGACTATTGACAGTTCTACCAGCGAGCCAGACGATACCGACCACACCCCGAAGGTTCCCCAGCGCTACTGGAAGCGCTTCCAGTGGGAGCGCTCCCACCAGCCTGGGGGAGCACGCCGTACCACCGCACTTCCTCAGCCCGTCGCCCGCTCGGGACGAGAGCGGGCGACGCATCCCTGCCAGGAAACCGAGGTACAGTCATGCGCCGCAGACTCCGCGCCCTGGTGGCAGCGCTCGTCGCTCTGCCGCTGGCGATCGCCGCCGCACCGTCCGCCCACGCGGCCGACCCGACCACCATGACCAGCGGGTTCTACGTGGACCCCGACTCCAGCCCGAAGAGGTGGGTCGCCGCCAACCCCGGCGACGGCCGGGCGTCCGCGATCAACGCCTCCATCGCCAACACCCCGATGGCCCGCTGGTTCGGCTCCTGGAGCGGCGCCATCGGCACCGCCACGGGCTCGTACACGGGTGCCGCGGACAGCCGGGACAAGCTGCCCCTCCTCGTCGCGTACAACATCTACAACCGCGACTACTGCGGCGGGCACTCCGCGGGCGGGGCCGCCTCGCCGTCCGCCTACGCGAACTGGATCTCCCAGTTCGCCGGCGGGATCGCCCACCGCCCGGCCGTCGTCATCCTCGAACCGGACTCCCTCGGGGACTACGGCTGCATGAACCAGGCTCAGATCGCCGAACGTCAGAGCATGCTCATGGGTGCTCTCTCCCAGTTCAGCCGCCAGGCCCCCAACACCTGGGTCTATCTCGACGCCGGCAACCCCGCCTGGGCGGACGCGGGGACCATGGCCCGGCGCCTCCACGAAGCAGGGCTCCGTCAGGCCCGCGGCTTCTCGCTGAACGTCTCCAACTACCTCACCACCGCCGAGAACACCGCCTACGGCAACGCCGTCAACAGCCAGCTCAGCGCCCGCTACGGCTACACGAAGCCGTTCGTGGTGGACACCAGCCGCAACGGCAACGGCTCCAACGGCCAGTGGTGCAACCCCTCGGGCCGGCGCATCGGGCCCGCCACCCAACTGGGCGGAGGCGCCGAGATGCTCTTGTGGATCAAGACCCCGGGCGAGTCCGACGGCAACTGCGGCGTCGGATCCGGCTCCTCGGCCGGACAGTTCCTCCCCGAGGTCGCCTACAAGATGATCTACGGCTACTGATCCGGAACTCCCGTGGCCCGGTACCTCCACGCCCCGTGACCGGGCCACGGGCGCCGTCCGGATCAGGGAGAGGTCTCCTCCAGCTTCTCGAAGAAGAACTCGTGCTTGAGGAAGGAGACGTCGTACTCGTGACCGGCCTGGGGCGGCAGCAGCGGGGAGGCCTGGAAGAGGCGCCACCCGTCGTGCAGCGCGGCGAGCCCGGTGGGGTAGGGCGGTTCGTCACTGTCACCGGCCGTCGGGCGGGTCCGGCCGGTCCCGTCATAGCGGGACCAGCCCACGACCGGGGAGTCGAGCGCCGACGTCGAGAGATAGAGCACCAGAACCTGCTGCCTCATGCGTGACTCCTCAGGGCCGGCCGGTTGCTGACGCGCGTGACCCAGTACTCGACGTCGAACGAGTCGTCACCGGTCAGGGCCCGCCACAGCAGGACCCGGTTGTAGATCTCCAGCCGGCCGGTGGCCTGCTCGTACCACGGGAAGTGGGTGTTGAGCTCCGCGGTGACGGCCGGCTCGTGCAGGTCGGCGGTGTCCCAGAGGCGCACCTGCGGCACGGTCGGGTTGAGGCGGAGTTTGTACATGTAGCGGCGGCGCGCGGTGTCGTTGCGACGGCCGCCGTGCCAGATGCCGTGGTGCACGAGGACGACGGTGCCCGCCGGGCAGGTCAGCCGTGTCTGCCCCCGGAGGTTCTGGACGCGGCCGATGTCCGTCTCGTTGATCCTGCGCAGATGGCTGCCGGGCACGCTGAGGGTGCCGCCCATCTCGGCGGTCACCTCGTGCGGGTAGTACATGAGCTGGATGTCGAAGGCGTCCGGCCGTACGTCGATGATCGCGTCCGCGTGGAGGTCCTGAGCGTGGCCCTCGTGGGGTTCGCGGACGTGCACGGCGTGGTGGTCCACGGTCGGTCCGGGTCCGACCAGACTCTCCACGGCACCGGCGACGACCGGCAGTTCGAGCAGCGCGTGGACGAAGGTGTCGGGCGCGAACGCCGCGCTCAGCGGGGTGCCGTACGGCACTCCCGGCAGGCCCTCGGCCAGCGCAGCGACGGCCCGTTCGTTGATGTTCCGTGGCACCACCCCGTCCAGGCGCAGGAATCCCTGCGCGACGAAGCGGGCCACCTGAACCGAGGTCAGGAGGTGCTTGCTGGTTGGCATACGACGAACCTACGGACCACACCCCGCCCTGTAGTGGGCTGAAATCTTCCTGTGGTGGTCCATTTCCGCGACCGGTGCGGCCGGTGCGCGCCCCCGAACGGGAGGCGCCCACCGCCGTGGACTACGCGGACTACGCGGTGAGGTCCGCCTGTCGGTGTCCCTGGTGGCCTCGTGTCCCACGGACCCCCCTCGTCGGCCACTGCCTCGTCGTAGTCGTTGCCCATACCGCCGCCCGTCATCCGCGGCCACCTCCGGTCTTCGTGCGCTGTGGCCCCATGCTCCGACGGCACCCAGCGTGAGGGGAAGGTGTGCGTACTGTCCACAGAATGTGCCCGTACGCTGACGCAGCGTACGGGCCGGGTGACGCTCGTACCGGTGGCCGCCCCCCGACGGTCACCGGCACGAGGCTGTCAGGTGATGGGAGGCACGTCCTTGCAGTCGGGTACGCCCGCCAGCCAGGCCGGGCCCTTGATGTAGATGTTGGTGACCCAGGCCCGGTAGTCCGGCAGGTAGGACCAGACGTCGTTCTCGTAGCCCTCCGCCCTGACCAACTCCGCGTGCTTCTGGCAGTACACGCGGATGGTGGTCGAGTACGGGAAGGCGTAGACGCGGTCGGCCCCGAGGCTGGGCAGGGCCTTGGTCCAGACGCCGGTGCCCCACGTCTGGTGGATGTGGCCGGTGGGTTCGCCGGTGTTGACGCGGACGGCGCCGAAGTAGGTGCTGCCCAGGCGGACGTCACTCACCATCAGCTTGGTGCCGGACTGCCTGGCCTCGACCATCTTGCCCGCGCCGAGGTAGATGGCGATGTGCTGCATGTCCTTGGAGTCCTTGCCGTAGGCGAGGAGATCGCCGGGCAGCAGCGGGGCGAGGCCCTGGGCGGCGGTGAAGCGGGCTGCGGCGCGGTGCGTGTAGAACTGCTGGCTGGCCACGCCGTTGAGGATGTCCCTGCCACCGGTGGCCTGGGCGTACGCGTACCGGACCAGGCCGGAGCAGTCGAACCCGCGCCGCTCGGGGTCGTGTTCGCTGGCGGGGTCGGTGGGATCGACCTGCCCGTAGGTGGCCCCGGGTGTGGCCCCGTGGCCGCCGCCCCAGGTGTACCAGGTGCCCGCGGCGACCTCGGCGCAGGCGGCGGCGATCGCCCGCTCGGCGGCGGCGGAGGCGCCGGACGCGAGGGGGCGGCAGTCGCCGGCGGCGGGGGCGGCGGGTGCCGCCGAGGCCGTGGACACCGGCGCCCAGAAGAGCAGCGCCATGAGGGCGATCAGTGTGCGGATGACATTGGTCCGGCTCACCATGCCGGAACCCCCGTTTCCTGTAGGTCTCTTCGGTCTCGTCGGTCTCGAACGAACTCGTGCGGTCGGGCAGCAGCCTGGCCGACCACCACCCCGCTCGTCGAGATCCGGGTGTAGCCCCGTCCCACCGGGCAACGGGAAACACTTGGGAAACCCGTTCCGAGCAGGGCGGTTGCCGAACGGTCCGCACAGCCCCCGCGTGTCGCTCAGCCACGCCCGCACGTCGGCGGGTCCGCCGGGACGGGAACCCCGGGCAGCAGTGCCGCGCGCTCCTCGGGGCCGATGTCGGCGCGCAACCGGCAGATGTCCGCCAGCCGGGCGCCGGGGTCGAGGTCCCACAGCCGTACGGTGCCGTCGGTGCTGCTGCTGGCCACGGTCCGCCCGTCGGGGGCGAAGTCCACGCCCCACACCGCGTTCGTATGACCGGTGAGCGTCGCCCACGGCCGCCGTCCGGCGACGTCCCACAGGCGTACCGTGCGGTCGTTGCCACTGCTGACGAGGGTGCGGCCGTCCGGGCTGAAGTCCACACCGCGCACCGCGCCCGAGTGGCCGGTCAGCGCGGTCTCGAAGCGGCGCTGCCGGACGTCCCACAGGCGTATGGTCCCGTCGTTGCCGCTGCTCGCGAGGGTACGGCCGTCCGGGCTGAAGGCCACGCCCCGCACGGCGCCCGAGTGGCCGGTCAGCGCGGCGAGTTCGCGATGCGAGACGACGTCCCACAGCCGTACGGTCAGGTCGTCGCCGGCACCGGCGAGGGTGCGGCCGTCGGGGCTGAACGCGACATCGTTGACGAAGTCCTTGTGGCCGCCGAGGACGGCGAGTCGTCGGCGCTCCGCCACGTCCCACAGGCGCACCGTGTGGTCGGCGCCCGCCGACGCGAGGGTCCGCCCGTCGGGCGAGAAGGAGACGGAGAAGACCTGTCCGCTGTGTCCGGTCAGCTTCTTCAGCGCCTTGCGCTCCGCGACGTCCCACAGCCGGACCGTGCCGTCGGATCCGGCCGACGCGAGGGTCCGCCCATCGGGCGAGAAGGCCACCGAGAACACGGTCTCGGTGTGCCCCTCCAGCGCTGCCACGAGGGCGTGCGTCCGCGCGTCCCACAGCCGTACGGTGTGGTCGGCGTCGGCGGTGGCCAGCAGTTTCCCGTCGGGGCTGTAGGCGGTCTGCCAGACCTCCGTGAACGGACGCGACGTCAGGACCGCCCCGCTCAGGTCCCACAGCACGGCGGACTGGTCGAACCCGGCCGTGGCCAGCAGGGCGCCGTCGGAGGTGACGGCCACCCCCAGGACGTAGTCGGTGTGTCCGGCGAGGACCAGGGTCTGCCGGCCGCTGCGCACGTCCCACAGCCGGGTCGTCCCATCGCCGACCGCGCCGATGACCGTCTCCCCGTCCGGGGTGAAGGTGACGTCGTTGATGTCGTCGCTGCTTCCCGTGAACGTGTCGGTCAGCCGTCTGTCGTCGACGTCCCACAGCCGTACGGTCCGGTCGACGCCTGCGGAGGCCACCGTGTTCCCGTCGGGCGAGAAGGCGACGCCCAGCACTTCGTCGGCGTGCCCGGCGAGGGCGTCGACGAACCGGGCCCGGTCGGTGTCCCACAGCCGTACGGCCCGGTCGCCGCCGGCAGAGGCGAGCGTCCGCCCGTCGGGGGCGTACGCCAGCGTGTTGATGTCGCCCTTGTGCCCGGGGAGGGTCGCGGTGAGCCGGGGGCTGGAACCGGTGTCCCACAGCTGGACGGTCCCGTCGGCGGCGGCGATCGCGAGTCCGCCGCCGCGCGGGTCGAAGGCGACCGCCCGCGCGCCCTTCGTGGCGTCGGAGAGCGCCGCCGTCCGCCGGTGTCCGGCGGTGCTCCACAGGGTCACGGGCCCGTCGGTGGACGTGATCGCGACCGTACGGCCGTCCGCGTCGAAGGCCACCGAGCGCACGCGTCCCGGCACCCGGAACCGGGCGAGGACGCGGTGGCCGTCGGCCGTGCTGCGCAGGACGACCGTGCCGTCGGAACTGCCCGTCGCGAGGCTTCGGTCGTCGGGCGCGAAGGCGACGGCGTTGACCGGGCCGCGGTGCCCGTCGATGCGGGCGGAGAAAGGCTGTGACTGGGTGCTCAGCAGGGCGCCGCGGGCCTCGGCGGTGGGGGCGGTCCGGTAGGCCTCCTCCGCGAGGAGCATCGACGCCTCCGGGCGGCCCCCGGCGAGGGACACGGAGCGCGCGGCGAGGGCCTGGGAACGGGCGACACGTTCCTGGTCGAGGGCACCCTCGCGCTGCTGGTAGGCGAGACCTCCGGCGGTGACGGCCAGGCCCAGCAGTACGGCGAGGGTGGCCAGCATGGACTGACGCAGCCGTACCTGTCGTCTGGCCTGTCTGCGGCGCCCGTCCTCCTCGGCCTGGCTGGCCCTCAGGAAGGCCTCCTCGTCGGGCCCGAGCCTGCTCCAGCCGTCCGACTCCTCGGCCCACGCCGTCACGGTGTCGAGGCGGTTGCCCCGGTACAGGGCGGACGGGTCGCGCCGCTCGCGCTCCCATTCACCGGCCGCGTGCGAGAGCTGCTGGTGCAGCAGGAGGCCCGCCCGGTCGGCATGGATCCAGCCGCGGAGCCGGGGCCAGGCGTGCAGCAGCGCCTCGTGGGTGATCTCGACGGTGTCGCTGTCCATGGTGATGAGCCGGGCCCGGACGAAGGCGTCGAGCGCGGCGGCGGCCCCGTCCGCGTCGCCGAGCCGCGCCATCAGGGCGTCCCGGCTCATCCGGCGGCGGGTCGCTCCGGCCCCGTCCATGACGAGCACCAGCCGGGACAGGATGCGTCGGAGCGTCTTCTGCTCGGCGGGATACAGCCGCGCGAACACGTTCTCCGCGGTGCGGGCGACCGCCCCCTGGATTCCGCCGGCCCGTTCGTACCCGTCGACGGTCAGCGCGGAGTCCCGCCGCCGCTGCCAGGTGGCGAGCAGTGCGTGGGAGACGAGGGGGAGCGCGCCGGAGGGTGTCTCGTCGGAGCCGACCGCGGCACGACCGGGGCCCGTGTCCGGGTCGTCGCGGAGTCCCGCGTCCCGTAACAGCAGCGGGACCAGACCGGGTTCGAGGGTGAGGCCCGCGAGCTCCGCCGGGCGGGTGATGGACTCCCGTAGTTCCGCCACGGTCATCGGGGAGAGGACGAACAGTCCGTCGGTGAGGACGGGGGCGAGCTCGGGCAGGCCCAGACAGCTGCCGGTGAAGTCGGCGCGGACACCGAGCACCACGACGGCGGGCGGGTGCGGACTCGCCGTCGGCCGGGAGGTGGCGAGGGCGCACAGCACGCGGGCGAAGGAGCGGCGTTCGCCCTCGTCCGCGCAGAGCGTGAACAGTTCCTCGAACTGGTCGACGATCAGGACCGGTCGGGCCGGTGGGGGCCGTCGCTCCCCGGGGGCCCGTGGCGAGGCGTCCGCCCCGGCCCGTACGGCGCCGAGCAGGGCGTACGGGTCGTCCCGTACCTCGTCGGCGGTGACCCCGAGGTCGCTGCCCAGCACCTTCGCGGTGCGTTCCAGCAGTTCGTCCAGGGGGCGCGCGGTGGGGGTGAGCTGGACCACCGGCCAGCGGTCGGCACCCGGCATGGGGAGGTCGCCGCGTCTGAGCGCGGGGACGAGACCGGCGTTGAGCAGGGACGACTTGCCCGCGCCGGACGGGGCGGCGAGCAACAGCGGTCCGCTGCCCACCCTTTCGAAGACCCGTTCCACCAGTGCGGCCGTGGCCTGCTCGCGGCCGAAGAACCACTCCCCGTCCTCAGGGGTGAACGCCGACAGGCCGCGGTAGGGGCAGGTCTCGGCGGGCTGGTGCGCGGCGGCGTCGGGCCCCGGGTCGCCGTCGTCGCGCGGCGGCGCCTGCCGCACCAGCCGCAGCAACTCCCCGTCAGCGCCCAGCACTTGGTCGCACAGCCGGGCGACATCGACGGTCGGCCGCTTGGCGCCGGTCTCGATCTTGCTGAGGTAGCCCTTGCTGTAGTGGGTCCGGCGGGCGAGATCGGTGAGCGACATTCCGCGTTCCTGCCGGAGCCGCCGAAGTTGTGCCGGGAAGGACAGCGTGGTCGGCGCGTCCCGGTCCCGTCCGTGGTGAGGGTCTGTCTGCTGTCCGTGCAGCGGGTCCCCCAAGGTGTCCCCCAAGGCAGTGCGGCCGTGAGACGGCGGAAACCCAGGTTACTGCCGGGTCGGCGGGGGCGGCCAAGCCTTTCACCCGGAGTGGCGAAAACGCCGACGTCCGGAACCGCGGGCAGCCGGTTCCGGACGTCGTCAGGCGGACGCTCTCCGTGGCACTACGGACGGAGGACGATCGAGTTGATGGGCGTGAGGTTGCGGTAGAACGCGTGCCCCGCCGGAATGGTCTCGATGCAGTCGCCACCGTTGTACTGCTTGCACAGGTCCGCGAGGGCGCCGTCGTACTGGTTGTTGTAGACCCAGTGGTACCCGACCTGGTTGCTCAGGTTGTGGGCCTTGTAGCTGTAGTACACGTTGGTCGGGTGCGGGTTGTCGCGCGGTTCGACGCCCTGGCCGTAGATGCAGACCGCGCCGTACGGGCAGCCGTCCCAGGTGTCGGCCGGCTTGGCCTCGGCCGAGCCGCTGAGCGCCACCACCGCGGCCACGGACGTCAGGAACGCGGCGGCGCCGCGGAACATGTTGCGCATGTTTCCCCCTTGCTGGTTCTCACTGTTGCCGGGTCTCACTGTCGCCGGGTCTCCCTGGCCGTTGACTCCGAAGCCAGGATCGCCATCTCGCGTACCGGGATCGACGGGTTTCCTGTTGCCCTCCGGGAGTGCGGGTGGGAAACACGATGTGACCAGGGGCGTTTCGGGACGGGAGGCAACCCCGAGGGGTGGTCCACCAGGGCGCGGGGAGAGGCACAGCAACGCCACAGGGACCCCCAAGCGGAATCACCCTTCGCAGAAACCCCTGCGTGATCCATTGACGTGCACATACCCCCCTCCTATCTTCTGACCGAAGATCCGCACGATGTACGACATGCCGAACAAAACAACATCCTCACGCCTCAGGGCAGTTCACGCAGAAATGGGACGAGCGTTGAACAGAACCCTCAGGGCGGTCCTCGCCCTCCTCACCTCGGTGGCCGCCCTCCTGGGGCTCACCACCGCCTTCGCCGGCCCGGCTGGAGCCGCCCATCCGCCGGCGGGACAGGCGACGCGGTACACCATGACGGCGTTCACCAACAGCAGCGAGTCGAACATGTACGTCTACGACTCGCCGGACGCCACCGGGTTCACCCTGCGGAAGGGCCCGGCGTACACCCCGCCCTCCGGCCTGATCCGCGACCCCAGCATCTTCAAGCACACGGACGGCTACTACTACCTGACGTACACCACCCGCACCTGGTCGGCGCTGTCCACCACCATCGGCTTCGCCCGCTCCACCGACCGCCTCAACTGGACCTTCCTGTACGACTACACGGTCCCGATCAGCGGGCTGCAGCGCGCCTGGGCGCCGGAGTGGTTCGTCGACACCAACGGCAGCGTCAACATCATCCTGTCGGCGTCCGTAGCGGCCGACGGTGAGTGGATCTTCAAGCCGTACAAGCTGACGGCGACGAACTCCTCCCTCACCGCCTGGTCCGCGCCGACCGTGCTGTCCGGGATCAGCCCGAACTACATCGACACCTTCATCGTCAAGGTCGGCTCCACGTACCACGCGTTCACCAAGAACGAGACGACGAAGTACATCGAGTACGCCACCGCCTCCAGCCTGACCGGTCCGTACACCTTCCAGAAGACGGGCAACTGGGCGGGCTTCGGGTCCGGCATGGAGGGCCCGGCGCTCGTCCAGCTCGACAACGGCGGCTGGCGGATCTACTACGACGCCTACGGCGCCGGGCAGTACTGGTACAGCGACAGCTACGACAACTTCGCCACCTGGTCGACCCCGACCCAGCTCCCGGGCCTCACCGGCTTCGTCCGCCACCTGACCGTCCTGAAGGAGACCGTGTCCGGCGGCGTCACCCTGCCGACCAACACCACCCGGTCCCTGCAGTCCGTCAACTACCCGGGCCGCTACGCCGTGGTCCGCTCCGACAGCCTCGGCTACGTCGACCCGGTGACGTCCTCCAGCACGACCGCCGTCAAGCAGAGCGCGACCTTCACGATCGTGCCCGGCCTCGCCGACGCCAACTGCTACTCCTTCCGCGACTCCTCGGGCCGCTATCTCCGCCACTGGGACTACCGGATCCGCTTCGCCTCGGACGACGGCACGACCGTCTTCGACAAGGACGCCACGTACTGCGCCCGTCCGGGCACGACCTCCGGCTCCGTCCGCCTGGAGTCGTACAACTACCCGGGCCGCTACATCCGCCACTACAACTACGAACTCCGCGTGGACGTGTACCAGGCCACGGACGCCTTCCGCGCCGACAGCTCCTTCACCGCGGTGAGCCCCTGGGCCTAGCCGCACCATGCGAAGCCCCCGCGCCCCTGTTCTTCAGGGGCGCGGGGAATCGCGCGAGAAGCCCCACCGGACCCGCACCCGAAAATGCTCCGAAGCGGGGGCGAGAACTCCCCCGGTCACCGACCGTTGGTCACCGCACCCGGCGCCGG
Organism: Streptomyces sp. NPDC002787; assembly: GCF_053592095.1. NCBI lineage: Bacteria > Bacillati > Actinomycetota > Actinomycetes > Kitasatosporales > Streptomycetaceae > Streptomyces > Streptomyces sp. NPDC002787. The sequence goes on from NZ_JBSFVC010000006.1 coordinate 83,079, forward strand.
GGCGTACCCCGCGGGCCGCGTGGTGAACGTCCCGCGCCCCTGCGTGCGGCTGCGCAGACGCGTCGCGTACCCGAACAACTCCGCCAGCGGCACGGTCGCGCTGATCACCACCGAGCCCGCCCGGGGCACGGAGTCCGAGACCCGGCCCCGGCGCGCCGCGAGGTCACCGAGCACCCCACCCACGGCGTCCGAGGGCACCGTGACGGTGACGTCGGCGACGGGCTCAAGGAGACCCATCACCCCGCTCCGCAGCGCTTCCCGCAGCGCGAGCCGCCCGGCCGTGCGGAACGCCATCTCCGAGGAGTCCTTGGAGTGGGTCGCCCCGTCGGTCAGCGTGACGCTCAGCCCGGTCACCGGGTGACCGCCGAGCGGCCCCTCGGCGAGGGCGTCACGACAGCCGGCCTCGACCGCGCGGACGTACTCCTGCGGCACCCGGCCACCGACGACGGTGGACCGGAAGACGAACCCGGTGGGAGCGGCACCGTCGCCGGTCGCCTCCAAGGGCGCCACGTCGAGGACGACATGGGCGAACTGCCCCGCCCCGCCGTCCTGTTTGACGTGCCGGAAGACCAGCCCGGACACCCCACGCACGACCGTCTCGCGATACGCCACCCGAGGCCTCCCGACGGCGACCTCCAGGCCCTGGGTCCGCCGGATCTTCTCCACCGCCACCTCCAGATGCAGTTCGCCCATGCCGGACAGCACGGTCTGGCCCGTCTCGGGGTCGGTCCGTACGACCAGCGACGGGTCCTCCTCGGCCAGCCGCGCCAGGGCCGTCGCCAGCCGGTCGGTGTCGGTGCTCCTGCGTGCCTCGACAGCCACCGACACCACGGGGTCGGCGACGGACGGGGGTTCGAGGAGCAGCGGCGCGGCAGGAGCGCACAGGGTGGTGCCCGCGCGGGCGGACTTCAGTCCGACCACCGCGACGATGTCCCCGGCCACCGCCCGGTCCAGTTCGGCATGCCGGTCGGCCTGGACCCGCAGGATCCGACCGATCCGCTCGGTGCGCCGCGTGCCCGCGTCCAGCACGGTGTCCCCCTTCCGGATCGTTCCCGAGTACAGCCGCAGGTAGGTCAGTCGTCCCGTGGCCGTGGCGCTCACCTTGAACGCCAGGGCCGCGACCGGCGCCCGGTCGTCGGCGGCCCGCTCCTGTTCCGTACCGTCGTGCGAGCCGCGTACGGCCGGTACGTCCAGCGGTGACGGCAGATACGCCACGACCGCGTCGAGCAACGGTTCGATGCCCCGGTTGCGGTAGGCGGAGCCACACAGGACGACCACGCCCTCACCGGTGCGGGTCAGGTCGCGCAGGGCGGAGGCGAGGGTCCGCGCGGAGAGCGTGGACTCGGCGCAGAACTCCTCCAGCGCCAGGGGATGCAGTTCCGCCACCGTCTCCTCCAGCCGCCGTCGGCGTCGCTCCGCCTCGTCCCGCAGGGCGTCCGGCACCGGTCCATCCTCGGCCGCGTCGCCGCCGTCCGCCCAGACCAGCGCCCGCATGCGCAGCAGATCGACGACTCCGGTGAACCCGTCCTCCGTGCCGATCGGCAACTGCACCACCAGCGGCGCCGGATGAAGCCGCTGCCGGATGGACTCGACGGCCGTGTCGAGGTCGGCGCCCGCGCGGTCGAGCTTGTTGACGAAGGCGATCCTCGGTACGCCGTGCCGGTCGGCCTGCCGCCACACCGACTCGCTCTGCGGCTCTACGCCCGCGACCGCGTCGAACACGGCGATCGCGCCGTCGAGCACCCTGAGCGAGCGCTCCACCTCGTCGGCGAAGTCGACGTGGCCCGGTGTGTCGATCAGGTTGATCCGGTGGCCGTCCCAGGCGCAGCTCACCGCCGCCGCGAAGATCGTGATCCCGCGATCGCGCTCCTGCGGGTCGAAGTCGGTGACGGTCGTGCCGTCGTGGACCTCACCCCGCTTGTGCGTGGTCCCGGTGGCGTACAGGAACCGCTCGGTGACGGTGGTCTTGCCGGCGTCGACGTGGGCGAGGATGCCCAGGTTGCGGACGGTGGTCAGCGGGTTGTGGACGGTGCTGCGCATGGCCCGTGGCCTTTCAGCTGAGCTGTTTCAGGGCAGCGCGATTCCCGTGCGGTGGCGAGGGCCGGGGGCGACGAGGGCATGGCGAGGACGGAGGTGTCCCTCCGTCACAGGCGCGTGGGACTCGGCGTCAGGCGTGCGTCGTCACGGGCATCCGGTACCGGCCGCGCAGCGGGCACCGGACGGACGAGGACACGAGGATCACCTCGTACAGGGAACGGGGAACGACGACAGCGGTGCGGTCACACACGGCCGGGCTCCCCTCTCTCGTCACTTGGTGGGGCGAGTCTAGGAAGAGCGGTGGGACGGGCGCACCGCATTTTCGGCACCACGTGCGCAGTGCGACCCAGTCGACAGCGTCGGCTGAGCCGTAGCGCTCGGCGTACGCCGGTCGGCGCGGTGCAACAGCAGCAGCGCGCTCGCCGCGGCGGCGAACTCGCCGGCGGAGAGGCCGAACCAGACGCCGTGCGTGCCCCAGACCAGGCCGAACACAACAACGAGGGGCGCCTTCAGCAGGATCAGGGAGCCGATGGTCAGGAGGTAGGCGGGCAGCGGGCGCCCCAGGGCCTGGAAATAGGCCGCGGTCAGCGGGGCGATACCGATGACGATCCCGCCGACAGCGATGACGCACAGCGCGAACCTGGCCTCCTCGGCGGCTCCGCCGCCGCTGACGAAGACACCGACGAGCGGTTCGGCGAGCACCGTCAGCAGGATCGCTGTGGCCGCGCCGTAGACGAGCGAGGCCCGCAGCGCGAGCGCCCGCGTGCGCGCCACTCGGGCGTCCAGGCCGCGCCCGGCGTTGTAGCTGACGATGGGCTGCAGCCCTTGTCCCATGCCTGTGTGCGGCATCACGGCGAAGGTCTGCAGGCGGGAGCAGACGACGTACGCGGTCAGCGCTACCGCTCCCCCGGTCACCGCGAGGGTGCCATTGACCAGCACGGCGAGCACGGTGAGGCCGATGTTGGCCAGGAAGGACGGCAGCCCGATGCCGACCAGTGTGCGCAGGGTCGCGGTGTGGGGGCGCAGGTCGGCGAGGCGGACGCGGTACGGCCGCTCGCGCCGCAGGAAGAAGAACCACCAGCTCATCACGGTGGATACGGCCTGTCCGCCGACGGTGCCCAGGGCGGCTCCGCTCACCCCGAGGTCGAGGACGAAGATCAGCAGCGGGTCGAGGATGATCTGCACCACGAGGGCGCCGATCCACATCCGGGTGGAGAACCCGATCCGGCCCTCGGCGCGCACCAGGCTGGAGAACCCGGTGAAGGACAGTGACCCGCACAGCAGGATCACCGCGTACTGCCGGGCGTACTCGTGCAGTGGGCCGCGCGCGCCGAGCACGTCGAGGAGCGGGTCGATGAAGACCAGCCCGGCCACGGTGGTGGCGGCGGCGGTGACCCAGAACAGCGTGAAGGCGTTGCCCGCCGCGCGGGCGGCCGCGCGTTCGTCGCCCGCGCCCAGCGCGCGGGAGACCAGCATCGCGCCGCCGGCGCCCACGGTGGTGGACACGGCTCCGAGCAGAAGCACCAGCGGGGCGACGAGGTTGACCGCGGCCATCGCCTGATCGCCGACCCCGTGGCTGACGAACCAGGCGTTCGTCAGGGCGTAGAAACCGAACATGCCGACGGACGCGACGGTCTGGACGCAGTTCTCCCACAGCAGCCTGCCCACCGGGCGGGTCGCCATACGGCCCGCGGCATCCTCGGCCGCGGCCGGCGCGGCCTCCAGCGTTTGCGAGCGCTTCGAGGGGCTCTTCACGCCCAGCAGGAAACCACGCGCCTGATCGGTTCAACCACCGTGCGGATCACCGCGGATCTTCCCTGACCACGTTGATTCCCCTCGCGGAAGACCCGGGTGCGGAACTCCGTCCTGGTGCTACCGTCCGATCATGCTTCGGGCGGAGGATTGATGGAGAGCATCACCAAGAACCGGCAGCCCGTTGAGGCGCTTCGCACCATGGTCGCCCGCGCCTACGGCCCGCAGGAGGTGTGCGACGCGGGTGAGGACTGGGTCAGCGAACTGAGCGACGGCTGGTTCAACGTGGCCTACCGGATCCGGCTGCGCTCCGGCGCGCGAGTCGTCCTCAAGGTCGCGCCGCCACCGGATGTCGAGGTCATGACCTACGAGCGGGGCGCCATGGCCACCGAACTGGCGGCGCTGCGGCTGATCCGGCAGCACACGAAGGTTCCCGTGCCGGAGGTCGACTTCGCCGATCAGAGCCATGAGGTGTGCGACGCCGACTACTTCTTCATGACGTACATAGATGCGGACAACCTCCACGTCATCAGGGACACCCTGACCGGAGCGGAGATCGACGCGTACGACGAGGCGCTCGGCGCGATCACCCGCGAGCTCAACACCATCCCCGGTGCCGCCTTCGGCCCGCTGGCCGGGCCGGGCGAGAGCACGTGGCGCGCGGCCTTCGTGCGGATGGTCGAGGAGGTGCTGGGCGACGGCGAGCGACGCGGCGTCGATCTGCCCCACGGCTACGACACGATCCGCGAAGTCGTGGCCGCCCACGCCGATTCGCTGGACGAGGTGACCGAGCCCCGGTTCGTCGAGTGGGACCTGTGGCCGGGCAACTGCATGGTGCGTGACGGCCGGATCGCGGCGATCGTCGACCACGAGCGCGCGTTCTACGGTGATCCGCTGATGGAATTCGGCTTCACCGGGAGTGAGTCGGGCGCGTTCGGGGACGCCACGGCCTTCATCCGCGGCTACGGCCACCGGCCGTTCACCACCGCCGAGCGGACCCGCCGACGGCTGTACAACCTTCACCTCGCGCTGATCCAGATCATCGAGACGGACTTCCGGGCACACGCCGGCACCGAGCAGTACGACTGGGCGTGCGAGCACCTGCGGGAGACGATGGTCCTGTTGGGCGAGTAACCCGATGATCCCGTTCACGACGAAAAACCGGCGAGTCAGAAGACTCAGCCGGTGATTCGTCAGCGCTTCGGGCGATCTCGCGAATGCCCCGCTATGTTGCAATGTGTCCGAGGGGGGACTTGAACCCCCACGCCCGATAAAGGGCACTAGCACCTCAAGCTAGCGCGTCTGCCATTCCGCCACCCGGACTAGGTGTCTGTCGCCTTGCCAGGGGTGTTCCCCGCGGCGACATGGACAACAATACCAAGGTTTCGGGGTGCCCTTCACCTGCATATCCGGGCCTCGGGCGGGGCCGTGCGGGCCTCGACGGGCAGGTCCGCACGGCCTCACCGGGGGTGATCGGAGGGTCACGATCCGGCCAGGTCAGGCCAGGGACGGCATGAGGTGGTACTCGGGGAAGTTCCCCGGCAGCCGCTCCCCCGCCGGGCCGCGGGTGACCGCCTTGACGAGCAGTTCCCCGCCGACGAAGGCGCCCCGCCAGGACGCGCCGAAGCCGCCGAAGAGCTCCTCGCGGTCGCCGCGTGAGCGGGGCTTCCCGTGGCCGACCTTGAACGCCCGGATCTGGGGTGCCAGCCGCTCGTACGTCGCCCGGTCGTCGGTGGACAGGGTGGCGACGAGCGCGCCGTTCGAGGCGTTCATGGCGGCGAGCAGTTCGGCTTCGGTGTCGACCAGGACGATCGTGTCGACCGGCCCGAAGGGTTCCGCGTGGTGGAGCGGGGAGGACGGTGGCGGGTTCAGGAGGGTGACGGGCTGGACGTACGCGCCGGTGTCCTGGCCCGGCAGGAAGCGCGCGTCGGAGAGCCTGCCCCGGTGCAGGGGGACGGCGCCCCGGTCGACGGCCTCGGCGACCTGGTCGGTCAGCTCCTTGGCCTTGGCGGCGTTGATGACGGGCCCGAAGTCCAGCCGCGGGTACGGATCGTCGGGGTGCTCCACGGCCAGCGGGTGGCCGACCCTGAGGGTGCGCACGGCCGGGAGGTACGCCGCCAGGAACTCGTCGAACAGCTCACGCTGGACGACGAAGCGCGGGTACGCCGTACAGCGCTGTTTGCCGTAGTCGAAGAGCTTGGGGATGACGGCGGTCAGGGCGTCCCAGTCGGTGTGGTGCCAGATGCCCCAGGTGTTGAGCCCCTCCTGTTCCAGTACGTGGCGTTTGCCGAGGTCGGCGACGGCCGTGGCGACCGCGGCACCGGTGTCTCGGCCGCCGACGAAGGAGACGCAGCCGATCTCGGGGGCTCGCACGAGCGCCTCCGACAGCTCCCCTCCGCTGCCGCTGACGAGGGTGACGGGGATGCCTTCGCGCGCGGCGAGCGCACTGGCCAGGGTGAGGCAGGCGACGCCGCCGTCGGTCGGGGCCTTGGCGATGACCGCGTTGCCCGCGAGCGCCTGGACCAGCATCGCGTGGACGAGCACGCTCATCGGGTAGTTCCAGCTGGCGATGTTGGAGACGGGGCCGTCGAGCGGGACGCGCCCCTCGATCATGGGCTCGATGCCGTCGACGTACCAGCGGACGCCGTCGATGGCCCGGTCCACGTCGGCCCGGGCGAGCCGCCAGGGCTTGCCGATCTCCCAGACCAGGAGCAGGGCGAGCAGTTCGCGGTGCTGGGTGAGGGCGTCGAGGGTGGCGGCGACCCGGGCGCGGCGTTCGTCGAGGGGGACGTGCCGCCAGGCGCGGTGCTGGTCGAGGGAGGCCCGTACCGCCTGGTGCGCGGTGGCGCCGTCCAGGCGGGGCGGGCCCGCGACGGGGCTGCCGTCGACGGGGCTGGTGGCGGGAAGGGCCCGGCCGTCGGCCTGCCAGGAGCGGTTCCAGAGGTTGAGGACGCGGTCGTCCCGGAAGGCCTCGGGGGCGACGGCGAGACAGCGCTGCCAGGCGTCGGTCCAGGCGGTGCCGGATTTGAGGGTGAGGGTGGATGCCATGTCACGCACTGCCTTCCAGGGCTGCCAGCACCAGCCGGGCCGTTTCGGTGGGGGTGCTCCCGACCCGGACTCCGACCGCTTCCAGCGCCTCCTTCTTGGCCTGCGCCGTACCGGAGGAGCCGGAGACGATGGCGCCCGCGTGTCCCATCGCCCTGCCCTCGGGCGCGGTGAACCCGGCGATGTAGCCGACGACGGGCTTGGTGACGTGGTCGCGGACGTACGCGGCTGCCCGTTCCTCGGCGTCGCCGCCGATCTCGCCGATGAGGACGATCAGTTCGGTGTCCGGGTCGTCCTGGAAGGCGGCCAGGCAGTCGATGTGGGTGGTGCCGACGACGGGGTCGCCGCCGATGCCGACACATGTGGAGAAGCCGATGTCCCGCAACTCGTACATGAGTTGGTAGGTGAGGGTGCCGGACTTGGAGACCAGGCCGATGCGGCCCGGCTTGGTGATGTCGGCGGGGATGATGCCCGCGTTGGACTGACCGGGGGTGATCAGCCCGGGGCAGTTGGGGCCGAGGATCCGGGTGCCCTTCGATTCTGCGTACGCGGTGAAGGCGACGGAGTCGTGGACGGGGATGCCCTCGGTGATGACGACGGCCAGACCGATACCGGCGTCGGCGGCCTCGACGACGGCCGCCTTGGCGAAGGCGGGCGGGACGAAGACGACGCTGACGTCGGCGCCGGTGACCTCGATGCCCTCGGCGACCGAGCCGAAGACGGGGACGACCCGCTCGTCGAAGTCGACCGTCCGGCCCGCCTTGCGGGGGTTGACGCCGCCGACGACGTTCGTGCCGGCCGCGAGCATGCGGCGGGTGTGCTTCATGCCCTCGCCGCCGGTCATGCCCTGGACGAGGACCTTGCTCTCCTTGGTGAGGTAGATGGCCATGTCCGGGCTCCTCAGATCGCGTGGGCGAGGTCGGCGGCGCGGCGCGCGGCGCCGTCCATGGTGGTGGCCTGGTGGACCAGGGGGTGGTCGCGGTCGTCGAGGATGGCCCGGCCGCGTGCGGCGTTGTTGCCGTCGAGGCGGACGACCAGCGGTTTGGTCAACTGGACGCTGTCCAGGGCCCGCACGATGCCGCTCGCGACCGCGTCGCAGGCGGTGATCCCGCCGAAGACGTTGACGAGGACGGATTTCACGGCCGGGTCGGAGAGGATGACGGAGAGGCCGTCGGCCATGATCTGGGCGGAGGCGCCGCCGCCGATGTCGAGGAAGTTGGCGGGGCGGGCGCCGCAGCCCGCGACCACGTCGAGGGTCGACATGACGAGTCCTGCGCCGTTGCCGATGACGCCGACCTCGCCGTCCAGTTTCACGTAGTTGAGGCCTTTGGCGGCGGCCGCCGACTCCAGCGGGTCGTCGTGCGCGAAGTCCTCGTCGCCCAGGCGCGTCTGCCGGAAGCCCGCGTTGTCGTCCAGGGTGACCTTGCCGTCGAGGGCCAGGATCCGGCCCTGTGCGGTACGGACGAGGGGGTTCACCTCGACGAGGAGGGCGTCCTCGCGGGTCAGCACCTCCCAGAGCCGCATGAGGACGTCGACGGTCTGCGGGGGCAGACCGGCCGCCTCGGCGATCTCGGACGCCTTCGCCGAGGTGACGCCCTCGGTGGGATCGATGGGGATGCGGGCCACGGCCTCGGGCCTGGTGGCCGCCACCTCCTCGATCTCCATGCCACCCTCGGCCGAGGCGATGGCGAGGAAGCGGCCGGCGGCGCGGTCGAGGACGTAGGAGACGTAGAACTCGCTCTCGATGGCTACCGGTTCGGCGATCATCACCTTGCCGACGCTGTGGCCCTTGATGTTCATGCCGAGGATCTGTCGTGCCGTCAGTTCGGTGGCGGCGGGGTCCGCGGCGAGCTTCACCCCACCCGCCTTGCCGCGTCCTCCGGTCTTCACCTGTGCCTTGACGACGACGCGTCCGCCCAGCCTGCGGGCGATCTCGCGGGCCGCCTTGGGCGAGTCCGTGACCTCGGCCCGTGGCACCGGGATGCCGTGTTCCTCGAAGAGTTCCCTTGCCTGGTGCTCGAAAAGGTCCATTCCGGCTCCTGACTCAAAAGTGCCGCACGCCCCCTGGACACCACCCACCGGATGCGGGATAACAAGCTTCATACAGTATTCGTCGACTGTATGCAATCAACCGCGAGAGCGTTCCAACCCCTACGAAGACGCCTACGAAGGGACAGGACTTCGCCATGCCCGACGGCAACAGCCAGGACCTCATTTCCGGTGGTCATCTCGTCGCGAAGGCACTCAAAGCGGAGGGTGTGGAGGTCATCTACACCCTGTGCGGCGGCCACATCATCGACATCTACGACGGCTGCGTCGACGAAGGCATCGAGGTCGTCGACGTACGCCACGAGCAGGTCGCCGCCCACGCCGCCGACGGCTACGCCCGGATCACCGGCAAGCCCGGCTGCGCGGTCGTCACCGCCGGCCCCGGTACGACCGACGCCGTGACCGGTGTCGCCAACGCCTTCCGCGCGGAGTCCCCGATGCTCCTGATCGGCGGCCAGGGCGCGCACACCCAGCACAAGATGGGGTCCCTCCAGGATCTGCCGCACGTCGACATGATGACGCCCATCACCAAGTTCGCGGCGACCGTCCCGGACACCGCCCGCGCCGCCGACATGGTGTCGATGGCGTTCCGCGAGTGCTACCACGGCGCCCCCGGCCCCTCCTTCCTGGAGATCCCGCGCGACGTCCTCGACGCCAAGGTCCCCGTGGAGAAGGCACGCGTACCGAAGGCGGGCGCCTACCGTGCCTCGACCCGCTCGGCCGGCGACCCGGAAGCCGTCGAGAAGCTCGCCGACCTGCTCGTGCACGCCGAGAAGCCCGCGATCCTGCTGGGCAGCCAGGTGTGGACCACACGCGGCACCGAGTCCGCCATCGAACTGGTGCGCACGCTCAACATCCCGGCCTACATGAACGGCGCCGGCCGCGGCACCCTGCCCCCCGGCGACCCGCACCACTTCCAGCTCTCCCGCCGGTACGCCTTCTCCAACGCCGACGTCATCGTCATCGTCGGTACGCCCTTCGACTTCCGCATGGGCTACGGCAAGCGGCTGTCGCAGGACGCGACCGTCGTGCAGATCGACCTCGACTACCGGACCGTCGGCAAGAACCGCGACATCGACCTCGGGATCGTCGGCGACGCCGGACTGATCCTGAAGTCGGTGACCGAGGCGGCCTCCGGGCGCCTCAACGGGGGCGCGTCGAAGCGCAAGGAGTGGCTCGACGAACTGCGCGCCGCCGAGCAGACCGCCATCGAGAAGCGGCTGCCCAGCCTGAAGTCCGACGCCTCGCCGATCCACCCGTACCGGCTGGTCAGTGAGATCAACGACTTCCTCACCGAGGACTCCCTCTACATCGGCGACGGCGGCGACATCGTCACCTTCTCCGGCCAGGTCGTGCAGCCCAAGTCACCCGGGCACTGGATGGACCCGGGCCCCCTCGGCACGCTCGGCGTCGGCGTCCCCTTCGTGCTGGCCGCCAAGCAGGCGCGACCCGACAAGGAAGTCGTGGCCCTCTTCGGCGACGGCGCGTTCTCCCTCACCGGCTGGGACTTCGAGACCCTCGTCCGCTACAACCTCCCCTTCGTCGGGATCATCGGCAACAACTCCTCCATGAACCAGATCCGCTACGGCCAGAAGGCCAAGTACGGCGAGGAACGCGAGCGGATCGGCAACACCCTCGGCGACGTCCACTACGACAAGTTCGCCCAGATGCTGGGCGGTTACGGCGAGGAGGTCCGCGACCCCGCCGACATCGGCCCCGCGCTGCGGCGCGCCCGTGAGTCGGGCAAGCCGTCGCTCATCAACGTCTGGGTCGACCCGGACGCGTACGCCCCCGGAACCATGAACCAGACGATGTACAAGTGAGGTGACCTCGGCATGACCAAGGCTCTCGAAGGCATCCGCGTCCTCGACATGACGCACGTCCAGTCCGGCCCGTCCGCCACCCAGCTGCTCGCCTGGCTCGGCGCGGACGTGGTGAAGCTGGAGGCGCCGAGCGGGGACATCACGCGCAAGCAGCTGCGCGACCTCCCGGACGTCGACTCCCTCTACTTCACGATGCTCAACTGCAACAAGCGGAGCATCACCCTCAACACCAAGACCGAGCGCGGCAAGGAGATCCTCACCGAGCTGATCCGGCGCTCCGACGTCATGGTCGAGAACTTCGGACCCGGCGCGGTCGACCGTATGGGCTTCACCTGGGACCGCGTCCAGGAGATCAATCCGCGTATCGTCTATGCCTCCATCAAGGGGTTCGGTGACGGTCCGTACACCAACTTCAAGGCGTACGAGGTCGTCGCGCAGGCCATGGGCGGGTCGATGGCGACCACCGGCTTCGAGGACGGGCCGCCGCTGGCGACGGGGGCCCAGATCGGGGACTCGGGCACGGGCATCCATGCCGTGGCGGGGATTCTCGCGGCGCTGTACCAGCGGGAGAACACCGGGCGCGGCCAGCGGGTCAACGTGGCCATGCAGCACGCCGTCCTCAACCTCTGTCGGGTGAAGCTGAGGGACCAGCAGCGGCTGGCACATGGCCCGCTCCGTGAATATCCCAACGACGACTTCGGCGACGAGGTCCCCAGGTCCGGAAACGCGTCGGGCGGCGGCCAGCCCGGCTGGGCCGTCAAGTGCGCGCCTGGCGGCCCGAACGACTACGTGTACGTCATCGTGCAGCCCGTCGGCTGGCAGCCCCTCAGCGAACTCATCGGCCGGCCGGAGCTCGCGGACGACCCCGAGTGGGCGACGCCGGAGGCCCGGCTCCCCAAGCTCAACAAGATGTTCCAGCTCATCGAGGAGTGGTCGTCCACGCTCCCCAAATGGGAGGTGCTGGAGCGGCTGAACGCCCACAACATCCCGTGCGGGCCGATCCTCTCCACCAAGGAGATCATCGAGGACGAGTCCCTGGTCTCCAACGAGATGGTCGTCACCGTGCCGCACCCCGAGCGCGGTGAGTTCGTGACCGTCGGCAGTCCGCTGAAGCTGTCCGACTCCCCTGTGGACGTGACCAGTTCACCCCTGCTCGGCGAGCACAACGAAGAGGTCTACGTCGGCGAGCTGGGGCTCGGCGACGAGGAGCTGCGCCTGCTCAAGTCGAACGGAGTGATCTGATTGATGGCCGAAGACCGGGGCTTGCGGGTGCGTGCGCTCCTCGACGCCGTACGGGCCGAGGGCCGGAGCGCGCTGACCGCCCCCGAGGGCAAGGTGATCGCCGACGCGTACGGGATCGCCGTACCGGGCGAGGAGTTGGCGCGGGACGTCGACGAGGCGGTGTCGTACGCGGCGCGCTTCGGCGGGCCGGTGGTGATGAAGATCGTCTCGCCGGACATCCTGCACAAGACCGACGCCGGCGGGGTGATCGTCGGGGTCGAGGGAGCGGCCGATGTGAGGGCCGCGTTCCATCAGATCGTCGACAACGCGCGCGCGTACGCGTCCGATGCGCGGATAGAGGGCGTCCAGGTGCAGGAGCTGCTGCCGAAGGGGCAGGAGGTCATCGTCGGCGCGGTGACGGACCCGACGTTCGGGAAGGTCGTCGCGTTCGGGCTCGGCGGGGTGCTGGTCGAGGTCCTCAAGGACGTGACCTTCCGGCTGGCGCCGGTCGACGCGGACGAGGCGCTCTCCATGCTGAACTCGATCCGCGCGGCGGAGATCCTGCACGGGGTGCGGGGGGCGGCCGCCGTGGACCGGTGGGCGATCGCCGAGCAGATCCGCCGGGTCTCCGAACTGGTCGCGGACTTCCCGGAGATCGCCGAGGTGGACCTCAACCCGGTGATCGCCACCCCGGAGGGCGCGGTCGCGGCGGACATCCGGGTGATCCTCGCGGAGTCGGTGCCCAAGCCCCGGCGCACCTACACGCGCGAGGAGATCCTCACGTCGATGCGCCGGCTGATGCAGCCCTCGTCCGTCGCCGTGATCGGGGCCTCCAACGAGCAGGGCAAGATCGGCAACTCGGTGATGCGCAACCTGATCGACGGCGGCTTCGCCGGGGAGATCCATCCGGTGAACCCCAGGGCCGATGACATTCTGGGCCGCAAGGCGTACAAGAGTGTCACGGACGTACCGGGTGAGGTGGATGTGGCGGTCTTCGCGATCCCCGCCAAGTTCGTGGCCTCGGCGCTGGAGGAGGTGGGTCGCAAGGGCATCCCCAACGCCGTGCTGATCCCGTCGGGCTTCGCGGAGACCGGCGAGCACGAACTCCAGGACGAGATCGTGGCGATCGCCGAGCGGCACGGCGTCCGGCTGCTGGGGCCGAACATCTACGGCTACTACTCGACCTGGCAGGACCTCTGCGCCACGTTCTGCACGCCGTACGACGTCAAGGGCGGGGTCGCGCTGACCTCGCAGTCCGGCGGTATCGGGATGGCCATCCTGGGCTTCGCGCGCACCACGAAGACGGGTGTGTCGGCGATCGTCGGGCTCGGCAACAAGTCGGACCTGGACGAGGACGACCTGCTGACGTGGTTCGGCGAGGACCCGCACACCGAGTGCATCGCGATGCACCTGGAGGACCTGAAGGACGGGCGCGCCTTCGTGGAGGCCGCGCGGGCGACCGTCCCGAAGAAGCCGGTCGTGGTTCTGAAGGCGGGCCGTACGGCGGCCGGGGCGAAGGCGGCGGGCTCGCACACGGGCGCGCTGGCGGGCGACGACGCCGTGTACGAGGACATCCTGAAGCAGGCCGGTGTCATCCGGGTGCCCGGACTGAACGAGATGCTGGAGTACGCGCGCGCGTTGCCGGTGCTTCCGGCTCCCCAGGGCGACAACGTCGTGATCATCACCGGCGCGGGCGGCAGCGGCGTACTGCTGTCCGATGCCGTCACCGACAACGGGCTGACGCTGATGGAGATCCCTCCGGATCTGGACGCGTCGTTCCGGAAGTTCATCCCGCCCTTCGGTGCCGCCGGCAACCCGGTCGACATCACCGGGGGCGAACCGCCGTCGACATACGAGGCGACGATCCGGCTGGGGCTCGAGGACCCGCGCATCCACGCCCTCGTCCTCGGCTACTGGCACACGATCGTCACCCCGCCCATGGTGTTCGCCGAGCTGACCGCGCGCGTGGTGGCCGAGTTCCGGGAGAGGGGCGTCGAGAAGCCGGTCGTCGCGTCGCTGGCGGGCGACGTCGAGGTGGAGGAGGCCTGCCAGTACCTCTTCGAGCATGGGGTCGTGGCCTACCCGTACACGACCGAGAAGCCGGTGGCGGTGCTGGGCGCCAAGTATCGCTGGGCGCGGGCGGCGGGGCTGTTGTGACGCGGGCGCACGCCGTGGAAGCGGCTGTTGGGGGGCGATCGATGAGCTGAGCGACGGCTCGAACCACGGGGCCTGCGGCGACCGCTCACCGCGGGCCCCGGCGCATAGAAGCACGGACAGGGGGCGCTGGCCAGACTTCTTCCACGCGGAGGGTTCGATCGACATGGCAACAACTGACATCTCCACATCCGTCCCCTACAGGGAGGTGACGGACGCCAACGGCCGGATGTACCGGATCGGCGAGTCCGACCTGGACATCATGGGACGCAAACGCAAGTGGATGGTCATCCTGCCGTGGGTGGGCATGATGGGCATCAGCTCGGCGGAGTACGCGTTCGCGTCCGCCGAGGAGACCCTGCACACCGCGCACAGCTGGAGCAACCAGCACATCTTCTGGATGCTCGGCGTGTGGGTGTTCTTCCAGGCCGCCGTGGCCTTCCCGGCCGGGAAGCTCCGCGAGAGCGGCAAACTGCCCGCCCGCTGGGCGATGATGCTGGGCGCCGTCGGCACCCTGCTCGGCTATGTGTCCCTCGCGTTCGCGCCGCATGTCGTCGTCGCGTACGTCGGGTTCGGCATGTTCAGCGGCATGGGCGCGGGCATGGTGTACGCGACCTGCGTGAACATGGTCGGCAAGTGGTATCCGGAGCGCAAGGGCGGCAAGACCGGCTTCGTCAACGGCGGCTTCGCCTACGGTTCGGTGCCCTTCGTGTTCATCTTCACCGGGTACATGGACCTGACGAACTTCCGCTGGGTGCTCGTGTCCGTCGGTGTGTTCCTCGCGGCGGTCGTCGCCGTGGCCGGTTACTTCTTCCAGGACCCGCCGAAGAACTGGTGGCCTGCCGAGGTCGACCCCCTGCGCAAGCCGGACGACCCGCGCGCGCGGCGCGCGCTGGAGAAGAACCCGCCGGCCGTGAAGCAGTACACGCCGAGCGAGGCTTGGCGGACGGGCCGCGTCGCGCTGATGTGGTTCTGTCTGCTGTGCACCTCGGGTGTGAACATCTTCGGCATCGCCTTCCAGGTGCCGTTCGGCAACGAGGCCGGCTTCGCGGGCGGGATCGTGGCCACGGCCATGTCCCTGAAGGCGATCGTCAACGGCACCGGACGCGGCGTCATCGGCTGGCTCTCCGACCGCTACGGCCGCAAGCAGTGTCTGATCTTCGTCTGCATCGTGCTGGGCCTGTCCCAGTACGGCATCCTCTGGTCCGGCAACATCGGCAACCTGCCGCTGTTCCTGGTGTTCTCCAGCATCTCCGGGTTCGGCGGCGGCGCCATCTTCCCGATGTTCGCGGCGATGACCGCGGACTACTTCGGCGAGAACAACAACGCCTCCAACTACGGTCTCGTCTACAGCTCCAAGCTGGTCTCCGGTCTGCTCGGGTCCGGCATGGGCGCCGTGGTCGTGGGCGCCTGGGACTACGCGGGCGCCTTCGTGCTCGCCGGCTCCATCTCGCTGTTCGCCGGGTTCGTGGCGATCTTCCTGCACCCGCCGGGGCGGCCCCGCGCCCGGCGCATCGCTCCCAACCCCCGTCCGCTCGGTGACGAAGTGGCCTGACGCCTCCGCTTACGGCAGCAGGCGGCCGCCCCTTGGTCTCGCACCACGGGGCGGCCGCCTGCTGCCGTTGTCCGGTGTCTGCGGTCAGCACTTCTCCCGCAGGGAGTGCAGGTGCTCGCTGGAGCGGCGGGCGAAGGTGAAGGACTCGGTGGGGTTGTCGTGTTCGGCCTGCCAGTGGTGGGCGAGGCGGTGGCCCTTGAGGCGGGTGACGGCCGAGATGAACTTCTGGTAGTCGATATCACCGTCGCCGACGTCCACCATGCGGTAGCCGAACGGGTTCGACGGGTCGCTCTCGCCGTCCTTCACGTGGAAGAGCGGGTAGCGGTCGGGGCGCTTGAGGACGTAGTCGAGGGGCTCGAACGGCGCGGATGTTCCATCGGGCCGCTTCGAGAAACGGAACTGGGCCACGTAAGCCCAGAAGATGTCCATCTCCAGGTAGACGAGGCGCGGGTCGGTCTCCTTGAGCAGCACGTCGTAGAGGCGGACCTTGGGGTTGTCGGTGGCGAAGGAGAACTCCTCGGAGTGGTTGTGCTGGTAGAACTTCATGCCGCGCGCCTTGGCCGCCGCACCGTAGGTGTTGAACTCCTCGGCGGCCCGCTTCATCGCGTCGACGGTCATGCCGTAGCGGAAGGGGCCGGCGGCGGTGCCGATGTGCTTGAGGCCGAGCGCCTGGGCGTCGTCGAGGACCTTGTTCAGGTTCTGGGCGAAGGTGTACGCGTTCGGGTCGTTGGCGTAGTAGCCGACGTGGCTGCCGATCGGGGTGAGGCCGTGGTTGCGGGCGAGGCGCTTGAGCTGGGCGAGCGTGATCGGCCCCGCCGAGCCCTGGGTGTAGCCGGCGAACTCGACCTCGTCGTAGCCGTGCTTCTCCAGCTCGGCGAAGACGGGGGCGAAGCCGAGGGTGGAGACCTTGTCGCGCAGGCTGTAGAGCTGGATGCCGAGCCGGCCGGGCGGGAGGACGGGGCGGCCCCTGCCCTTGCCCGCGGTGGTGGCCTCGGTGGCGGTGGCGGCCTGGGCCGGGGCGACCGCGCCCAACAGGGCGGCGACGGTGGCCCCGGCGGCCACGCCGAGCATGCCTCGTCTGCTGAGGCGGTGGGTGAGTTCGGGATCCGGCTGGTGCGTGCGGCTCATGTCTGGAACTCCTCTGGGTGGGAGGGCGTTGTCAGTGGTGAGTGCTTCACTTGTGACCAGTGAGGACTTCTGGCAGGTCAGGTGAGACCGGCCAGTCGAAGCAGCAGTGCTTTCACATCGGTGGCCGCCACGCGGTCGCCGACAGCGCGGGGGGTGGAGCAGATGATGAGCGGACCGTCGTCGTCGCTCGCGGGAAGGCGGCCGTGGCTGCCGCGAATAGGTGAGGGATCCAGCGGCACGACCGCCATGCGGTAGCGCAGGCCGAGTTTCTTGCGGGCCAGTGCCGTCGCCGCCTTGAGCTTCACATACGGGTCGAGCGGATCCATGAACAGCTCGACCGGGTCGTAGCCGGGTTTGCGGTGGATCTCGACGAGTCGTGCGAAGTCGGGCGCGCGGTCGTCGTCGAGCCAGTAGTAGTACGTGAACCAGGCGTCCGGCTCCGCGACGGCGACGAGCTCGCCGGAGCGCGGATGGTCGAGGTGATGGGCCTTCTTGCCCTCGTCGTCGAGGAGTTGGTCGATCCCGGACAGGTCCGCGAGGGCCTCCCTGGTCGCTTCCAGGTCCTCGGGGCGGCGCACATAGACATGGGCGATCTGGTGGTCGGCGACCGCGAAAGCCCTGGAGGCCATCGGGTCGAGGTACTCCATGCCGTCCTGTGTGTGCACATCGAGAAGGCCCGCACGGCGCAGGGCGCGGTTGATGTCGACGGGGCGCTCGGCGCGGGTGATGCCGTACTCGGAGAGCGCGACGACGGTACGGCCTTCCGCCCGGGCGTCGTCGAGCAGGGGCGCCACGGCCCGGTCGAGGTCGGCGGCCGCTTTCAGGGAGCGCGGGTCGTCGGGGCCGTGGCGCTGCAGGTCGTAGTCGAGGTGAGGGAGGTAGCACAGGGCCAGGTCCGGCCGGCGGGTGCGGATGATGTGGCGGGTCGCGTCGATGATCCAGCGGCTGGAGACGAGGTCCGCGCCGGGGCCCCAGAAGTGGAACAGGGGGAAGGTGCCGAGTTTCGCGGTGAGTTCGTCGTGCAGGGCCGGGGGCCGGGTGTAGCAGTCGGGTTCCTTGCGGCCGTCGGAGTAGTAGATCGGACGGGGGGTGACGGTGATGTCGGTGTCGGCGCCCATGGCGTACCACCAGCAGATGTTGGCGACCGTGTAGCCGGGGTGCGCGCGGCGGGCGGCGTCCCACAGTTTGTCCCCGGCGACGAGACCGTTGTGCTGGCGCCACAGCAGGACGTCGCCGAGTTCACGGAAGTACCAGCCGTTGCCGACGATGCCGTGCTCGGCGGGGAGCGTGCCGGTCAGGAAGGTGGACTGGGCTGCGCAGGTGACGGCGGGCAGGACGGTGCCGAGCGGGGCACGGGAGCCGGACTGGCCGAGGGCCTTGAGGTGGGGCATGTGGTCGAGGAGACGGGGGGTGAGGCCGACGACGTCCAGGACGAGAAGAGGGGTGGGCCCGATCTCGGGTCGGGGATGCGCGGCAGCTCTGTCCTGGCTCACGGCAGCTCCTTGAGTCCGAGGTCCGTCAACAGGTCGCGGGCGAGGGCGAGTTCGGCTGCGATGCCGTCGGCGAGCTGGGCCCGGGTGCTGGGGCGCAGCTCGGTCGGCAGGGCCTGCCAGGTGTAGGTCTCGACCTCGAGGTGGCGGGTGAGGGGGCGGGTGCCGCCGACCAGGCGGGTGAGGGCTGCTTTGAGTACCGGGAGCGTGGAGGTGAGGGGTGCGGCGGGGGCCGCGTGGAGGGGGACGTGGAAGTGGGCGCGCCAGGGTGAGGCGTCGGGGAGGGCGTCGCCCTTGAGGGCCTCGCCGAGGTCGTCGGTGCCGCGCAGGCCGGCGGCGGTGGAGGTGCGGGTCTGGTGCAGGAAGCGGGGTTCGTCGAAGGCGGCGAGGGCTTCGCGGACCTCGGGGAGGTGGGGGTGTTCGGCATGCAGGGCGGCCGAGAGCTGGGATTTCACGATGGGGACGCGGGCCTGTGTGAGCGCGTCCAGGGCGGTGTGCGGGTCTTCGAAGGAGGTGGCGAGGTGGCAGGTGTCGACGCAGACGCCGATGCGTTCGTGGCCGATGTCGGTCAGCGGGCCGATGGCGTCGGCGGTGGTCTCGACGGTGCAGCCGGGTTCGGGTTCCAGGCCGATGCGGATGGAGCGGCCGGTCAGCTCGGCCACGGCGTCGAGGCGTTCGGCGAGGGTGAGCAGAGCCGTGCGGGCCCGGGCGGCGCGGGTGTCGTCGTAGGCCGTGCGCCAGGCCAGGGGCAGGGTCGAGACGGTGCCCTCGGTGATGTCGTCGGGGAGGAGCCGGGCGAGGACGCGGGCGAGGGAGGTGGTGTGGTCGAGGCGTTCCGGGTCGGCCCAGTCGGGCTGGTAGACGCGGTACTTGACCTCCTCGGAGCCGAAGCCCTGATAGGGGAAGCCGTTGAGCGTGACCACTTCGAGGCCGCGCCGGTCGAGTTCGGTGCGCAGGCCGCGCAGGGCGGAGGGGTCGGTCACCAGGGCGTCGGCGGCGTCCTTGGCCAGCCAGAGGCCGATGCCGAGGCGGTCGCGGCCGAGACGGCGGCGTACGGGTTCGCAGTGGTCGCGCAGTTGGGCGAGGACGCCGTCGAGGGTCTCGGCCGGGTGGACGTTGGTGCAGTAGGCGAGGTGGACGGTGGAGCCGTCGGGGTGGCGGAAGCGCATGGGTCACTCACCGCCGCGCAGGATGCTGTTGCCCTCGTGGGTCGGGTCCGTCGCGGTGACGTCGAGGGCGAGACGGCCGCTGAGCCCGTAGAAGGCGACCGGGTTGCGCCACAGCACCAGGTCGACGTCGTCCTCGTCGAACCCTGCGGCGAGCAGGGCGTCGGCGACCCTGCGGGTCTTGAGGGGGTCGCTTCTGCCCCAGTCGGCGGCGGAGTTGACGAGCACCTTCTCCGTGCCGAACGCCTTGATGACGGCGACCATGCGCTCCTCGTCCATCTTGGTGTCCGGGTAGACGGAGAAGCCGAGCCAGGCGCCGCTGTCCTTGGCCTCCTTGACGGTGGTCTCGTTGAGGTGGTCGAGCAGCACCCGCTCGACGGGCAGCGCGGAGGTCCGTACGGCGTCGAGGGTGCGGCGCAGACCGGCGAGCTTGTCCCGGTGCGGGGTGTGCACCAGGGCGGGCAGTCCGTGGTCGGCGGCCAGTTGCAACTGGTGCTCCAAGGCACGGTCCTCGGCCGGGGTCATGGAGTCGTAGCCGATCTCGCCGACGGCCACGACGCGGTCCTTGAGCAGGTAGCGGGGGAGGTGGTCCAGGACGGGCGTGCACCGCGCGTCGTTCGCCTCCTTGGGGTTGAGGGCGAGGGCGCAGTGGTGGGCGATGCCGTACTGGGCGGCGCGGAAGGGTTCCCAGCCCAGCAGGGAGTCGAAGTAGTCGATGAACGAGGCGGGAGAGGTGCGGGGCTGCCCCAGCCAGAAGGCCGGCTCCACGACCGCGCGGACGCCCGCCTCGTGCATCGCCTCGTAGTCGTCGGTGGTGCGTGACGTCATGTGGATGTGGGGGTCGAAGATGCGCATCAGGACTCCTTGCCGTGGATGCCGTCTATGCCGCGGATGCCGTCGATGCCGTCGATGCCGTCGACGCGGGGATCGTCGGCCGGTGGGGGCGCGGTCAGGGCCAGGACGCGGTACAGGTCCTCGGGTACGGGACGGCCCGCGGCGGTGCGTTCCTCTGCGTAGTCGCCGAGCATGCGGGCGAGTTCGCCGTCGCCGTGGGCCCGGCGGGCGAGATCGGTGATCTCCTCGACGCGCACACCGGTGAACAGGCACTTGAGGACGGCGTGCCGCCACGGGTGCGGGGGCAGGTGGCGGGCGGCGTACGGGCCGAGGGCGGCGGTGACGAGGCGGGTGTCGTTGGTGCGCAGGGCGTCCTCGACGAGGTGCAGGGCGCCGGGGCCGGGCACGAGGTGGGGCAGGGCGTGCAGGACGGCCCGGCGCTCGTCGGCGCTGCCCTGGCGGTAGACCCGGGTGAGGGCGTCGGTGTCGGCGCGGGCCGCGTGCAGGATCAGGACGCGGGCGGCGTCGGCGTGTTCGGTACCGCAGCGCCGGCCCGCCTCGGCGAGCCGTAGCTCCCAGACGGAGATGGGCCCGTGGGTGCCCGGACTCTCGGCGGCCTCGTCGAGGGCCCGGCCCAGCCAGGCTCGGGCGGCGTCAGCGAGGTGGGCGTTGAGGTGGCCGCGCAGGTCGGCGGGGGCGGCGAGCGCCGGGTGGGCGGGGCGGGCCGTCGGGTCGGCCGGGGTGCCGTGGTGGATCACGAGATGCTCCCGGTGGCGGCCGTGCGGCCGGCCGTTCGGTGGAGGAAGGAGAGGGACTGTTCGGCGAAGTGGGGGCCGGTGTGGGAGTGGCGGGGCAGTTCGACGACGGTCAGGGCCCGGTAGCCGATGGCGGCGAGGGTTTCGAGGACGGGTGGGAAGTCGATCTCGCCGTCGCCCAGGGGCAGGTGTTCGTGGACGCCTCGCCGCATGTCCTCGATCTGGACATGCCGGAGCCAGGGCGCGGCGGCGCGGACGCAGTCGACGGGAGGGAGGGGTTCGAGGCACTGGCAGTGGCCGATGTCGAGGGTCAGACCGAGTGCGGTGGGGCTGTCGAGGGCCTCGCGGAGGCGGTGGAAGTCGGCGAGCGTGGCGAGGAGGTGACCGGGTTCGGGTTCGATCGCGAGGGGGACGCCGGCGGCGGTGGCGGCGTCGAGGACGGGGGTGAGCGCGTCGGGGAGGCGCTTCCAGGCGGTGTCGTCGTCCGTGGTGGACGGGGTGACTCCGCTGAAGCAGTGCACGGCGTGCGCGCCGAGGTCGGCGGCGACCCGCACCGCCCGGAGGAGCAGGTCGGCCCGGCGGGCGCGGTCGTCCGGGTCGGGGTCCAGGAGGGTCGGGCCGTGTTTGCGGCGCGGGTCCAGCACGTAGCGGGCTCCGGTCTCCACGGTGACGGTCAGGCCGAGGGCGTCCAGCCTCCGGGCGAGCCGCCGCGTGCGGGCCGCGAGGTCGGGGGCCAGCGGGTCGAGATGCATGTGGTCGAGGGTCAGACCGACGCCGTCGTAGCCGAGGTCGGCGAGGAGGGTGAGCGCGTCGTCGAGACGGAGGTCAGCGAGGCCGTTGGTGCCGTAGCCGAAGGAGAGCTTCGGGAGGGGTGGCTGGGGATTCATGCCGGGCTCGCCTTCGAGAGCCCTGCTTCCACCGGTCCTGCTTCCACCGGTCCCACTTCCACCGGTCCCACTTCCGAAGGCCCCGCCCCCGAAGGCCTCGCTTCCACCAGTCCCGCCTCCACCGGTCCCGCTTCCGAAGGCCCCGACTCCGGCCCGCCCCCGTCGACGCCATGTCTCAGCCGCTCCGCGAACCCCGCCAGCGCCGTGTACTGCTCCCCCAGGGACGACGGGGCCTCGCCCACCGGGTCCTTGAAGTAGAAGGCCAGTTCGGTCAGGGGGCCGGAGAGGCCTGCCTCGTGGGCGCGGGCCAGGAGGCGGGCGAGGTCCAGGACCAGCGGGGCGGCGAGGGCGGAGTCGCAGCCCTGCCACGTGGTCTGGAGGACCATCCGCGTGCCGAGGAAGCCGTCGAAGGCGATGTGGTCCCAGGCGGTCTTCCAGTCGCCGAGGGCGGGGACGTCGTCGATGTGGGTCTCGCCCTCGGGGATGGCCCCCAGGGTGTCGGTCAGGACCCGCTCCTTGCCGGCGTTCTTGGCAGCGGCGGCGGCCGGGTCGGCGAGGGCGGCACCGTCACCACCGCCGAGGAGATTGGTGCCGGACCAGGCCCGGACGGGCAGCGCCCGTTGGGCGAACATCGGCCCCAGGACGGACCGGAGCAGGGTCTGCCCGGTCTTGCCGTCACGGCCGGCGTACGGAAGGCCGGAAGTGGTGGCGAGGGGAGCGAGGCTCGGGTGGTGCAGGCCGGCCGAGGGGGTGAAGTTGACGTAGGAGCAGCCCGCGCGCAGGGCCGCCGCCGCGTAGAGGGAGCTGGGTGGCAGGGCGGCACCGGTCGGCACGGGTTCCGTGGAGGCGACGTTCACGACCACGGCCCGGGTCAGGTTCCGGCGTCGTACGAAGTCCTGGATGTCGGCGGCGAAGGAGGAGATCAGTTCGTCGGGGTTCCCGGTGTCGCCCGGGAACGGGCTGCCGGGCCTGATCTCCCTGTCCGCGGCGACCAGTTCGGAGGTGATCGCCGCGGGGAGGTCATGGGGCAGGACGCCGCCGGCCGCCAGGGCCTCGGCGCGTTTGGGCAGGGGGCAGTCGGTCGTGTCGTGGCCGCCGAAGACGAGGGAGGAGAGCGGAGGGAGAGCCGAGTCTGCGAAGAGGGAGGTTTCCGTGACCATGCCCGTGGGGGCGTGCAGGCCCGCCGTGATGGCCGCGCAGCCCGCGACGACGGTGGTGGCGACGGAACCGCGTGCTCCGATCAGCCAGACCCCGACGCTCGGAGGGGAAACGGACACGGACGCGGACTCGGACCCGGACACGGATGCGGACGCGGACATGGGCAGCCTCCTTGTCGAGCGGGTGATGCGGAAAAGGGACCCTCCGAGGGGAAGGTGAAGACGGCGGGCGGGAGTCCGGCGTCCCCCGCCCGCCGCCGCTCAGTCGCCCGGCGGCGAGTCCGCCCCACGGGCGGCTCGCGCGGGCAGTTCCTTGATCCGGATGTCCCGGAAGGACACCTGGTCGGCAGCGCCGTGGTTCTGGATGCCGAGGTGACCGTCGCGCAGGCTCCGTACCGGATCGGTGTTGGTGAAATCGTTGATCCGCACGCCGTTGAGCCAGACGCGGAGGCGCTCGCCCTCCACGCGGATCTCGTACGTGTTCCACTCCCCCGGCGGGTTCAGGGCGCGGTCGCGCTTCCTGATGTCGGCGGAGCGGAAGCCGTAGACGGACCCCGTGGTCCTCTCGGGTACGTCCGTGGCGTCGATCTGGATCTCGTAGCCGTTGTTCACGGCCGACCAGGGGTCGTCCGAGGGCGGGAAGCCTACGAACACACCGGAGTTGTCGTCGCCCGAGGCACTGGACATCTTCCAGTCGAGCTTCAGGGAGTACGACCCGAAGCTTCGGCCGGCGTACCAGAGCATCCCCATGCCGCCGGCCGACGTCAGCGTGCCGTCCTCGCCGAGTTCGAAGGAGCCCGGGCCCGCCTGCCGCCAGCCCTCCAACGAGGTTCCGTCGAAGAGCGGCCGGTAGCCGTTCTCCGGTCGGCAGTCGGCCTGGGCCTCGCCGATCGCCCACCGGATGCCGCCCAACAGGTGCTGCCGGAAGGCGGGTTCGGCGAAGGACTCCTTGGTGTGGCCGCCGCCGGTGTAGAAGGCGCGGCCGCCCTGGTAGTTCTGGCACCAGGCGATGGGATGGTCGCCGTTCATGGTGCCGCCGCTGTACGACGACTCGTCGAGCGAGGCGAGGACATGGGCCCGCTCACGGGGGTTGGAGCGGTAGTTGTACCACTCGTCCGTGCGGTTCCAGGTCTTGCCCAGACCGGCCGTTGCCGGGTGGGCGTGGTCCTCGACGTCGACCGTGGCGGGCTGGATCGCGGGGTGCGACTGGAAGTAGGCGCCCGCGAGTCCGCCGTAGAAGGCCCAGTCGTACTCGGTGTCGGCGGCCGCGTGGATACCCACATAGGCGCCTCCGCGCTTGATGTACCTCTCGAACGCGCCCTGTTGGGCGGGGTTCAGGACATCGCCCGTGGTCGATAGGAACACCACGGCGTCGTAGCGGCCGAGGTTGCGTGCGGTGAAGGCGCCGGCGTCCTCCGTGGCGTCGACGGCGAAGCCGTGGGCGGCGCCCAGTTCCCGTACGGCCGCGATGCCCTCGGGGATCGAGTCGTGGCGGAAGCCGGCGGTCTTGGAGAAGACCAGCACCCGGTGCCCGTCGGAGCCGCCCGCCTTGCCGGAGCCGCCCGCCTCATCCGAGACGGCCGGTCCCGACACGCAGCCGATCACCAGGGCGGCGCCTCCTACGGCCGCCCACGTGCGTCCCTTCGTTCGCATGGCGCCCCCTCACCTCGTCGTGAACGTGAAGTCGTCCACGTCGAACAGGCCACCGGAGCCGGTCCCCTTGAACACCAGATAGAGCGTGGTGGTGCCGCGCGGAGCACGGGAGAGGTTCGCGGTGACGTCCTGGAAGTTGTCCCAGCCGCCGGTCACCGGCACGGTCGTACTGCCGAGGAGACGGCCGGTCGGAGAGCCCGCGCGGACCTCCAGCTTGCCGCCGGCGCCCCCGGAGGAGATGCGCGCGGTGAGCTTCGTGGCGTTGGAGAGGACGTACGGCTCGAAGGAGATCCAGTCGCCGTTGGAGATGTCGCCGACGGTCTTGCCGCCGTGGGCGGTGTCCTTCGACTGCACCGCGATGCCGGAGGAGTCGCCGTAGTGCTCGGCCTGGCGGTGCTTGGGCTGGACCACGTTCTGGTCGTGGGTGGTCAGCGGGGCCTGGCCGCCGCCTCCGCCGTCGGTGTACTCGGCGTCGAACACCCCGAAGATGTTGGCGTTCTCGTCGTGGCCGCCGTCGGCGCTGGTCTGGATGGTGCCGGTGCAGCCGTTGGCGGAGGTGACCGGGTGGCCGTGGCTGTCGTGGCCGAGGACGAAGGTGACCTTGACCTTGGAGCAGTCGATCGGGCGGCCGTCCTCCGGGTCGCTGACCTTCACCTTGAACGGCACGGCGTCACCGAAGGCGAACAGCTGCCCGTCCTGCGGGAGTTCCAGCGTCACCTTGGGCGCGGTGTTGCCGACGACGATCCGCACGCTCGCGCTGCCGGTGCGGCCGGAGGGGTCCTTCGCGGTCACCGTCGCCGTGTAGGTGCCGTTCTTCTTGTAGGTGTGCGTCGGGTTCGCCGCCGTGGTCGTGCCGCCGTCGCCGAAGTCCCAGCTGTAGGTGAGGGCGTCGCCGTCCTGGTCGCTGCTGCCCTTGGAGGAGAAGCGGACCTTCAGTTTCGCCTGACCCGAGGTGCGGTCGGCGGCGGCAGCGGCGACCGGGGAGTGGCCGTCGGTGGCGTTCTCGATGCGGTACAGGGCGGAGTGTTCGTCGCCGCCGAACCAGGAGATGCCGTAGTCGAGGACGTACAGCGCGCCGTCCGGGCCGAAGGCCATGTCCATGATCTGGGTGCCGGTCCACGGGACGTTGTTGATCGACTGCACGGTGCCGTCGGCGTCGCTCGTGATCCGCTTGATCCAGCGGCGGCCGAACTCACCGGCGAAGAAGTCCCCGTCGTACGCCTCCGGGAACTTCACCGGGGAGTCGAGCGAGGCGTCGTAGTGGTAGACCGGGCCGCCCATCGGGGACTCGGAGCCGTCGCCGAACTCCGGGACGGAGGCCCCGTTGTAGGGGATCCAGGCGGGCTCGGCGGGCGGCAGCTCGGTGAGGCCGGTGTTGTTCGGCGAGGTGTTCTTCGGGGCCGCGCAGTCGAAGGCCGCGCCCGAGGTGCCGGTGGCGAAGTCGTAGTCGACGTAGGCGTCGTTGTTTCCGGTGCAGTAGGGCCAGCCGAAGTTGCCGGGCTTGGTCACACGGGCGAACTCGACCTGTCCGGCCGGGCCGCGCGAGGGATCGGCGGCGCCGGCGTCGGGGCCGTACTCGCCGACGTAGAGGATGCCGGTCTTCTTGTCGACGCTGAAGCGGAACGGGTTGCGCAAGCCCATCGCGTAGATCTCGGGGCGCGTCTTGTCCGTGCCCGGCGCGAAGAGGTTGCCTTCGGGGACGGTGTACGAGCCGTCGGCGTTGACCTTGATGCGCAGGATCTTGCCGCGCAGGTCGTGGGTGTTGCCCGAGGTGCGCTGGGCATCGAAGGCCGGGTTGCGGTTGGCCCGCTCGTCGATGGGGGTGAAGCCGTCCGACTGGAACGGGTTGCTGTCGTCGCCCGTCGACAGGTACAGGTTGCCCGCCGCGTCGAAGTCGATGTCGCCGCCGACGTGGCAGCAGATGCCCCGGGAGGCCGGGACGTCGAGGATCTTCGTCTCGCTGGCCTTGTCCAGGGTGCCGTCGGTCTTCAGGACGAAGCGGGAGAGCCGGTTGACGCCGTCGAAGGGCGCGAAGTCGGCGGCGGTGCCCGTCTCGGGAGCGTCACCGGCCGGGGTGTTCAGCGGGGGCGCGTAGTACAGGTAGATGAAACGGTTGTCGGCGAAGGCCGGGTCGACGCCGATGCCCTGGAGGCCCTCCTCGTCGTGGCTGTAGACGTCGAGCTTGCCGGCGAGCTTGGTGTTGCCGGCCGCGTCGGTCAGGCGGAGTTCGCCGTCGCGCGAGGTGTGCAGAACCGAGCGGTCCGGGAGGACGGCGAGCGACATGGGCTCGCCGACCTCCGGTTCGCCCTTGGCGAGGGTGACCTGCTGGAAGTCCTCGGCGGCAGCGGCAGCGCTCTTCGGCTCGGCGTCGGCCGCGCCCGCCGCGGGCGCGGTGAGCGAGAGCGAGGCGCCCGCGAGCAGCAGACCGGTCAGCAGGGCGATCGGCCCGCGCAGCCTGCGGCGTCTGAAGGGGCTGGTGCGGCTGGTGGGGTGTCTGTGGTCGTCGTACGGGTGCACGAAAGGCCTCCAGTAAGGGGCTGGTCGTACGGAGGTGTACGGGTGTGTGCGGTACGCCGGGGTGCGCCGTCACCCCGGAAGACACAAGGGGGCCGTAGGGCCCGAGGTCCTGTCCGGCGGATGAAGCCCTGGTCGTTGCTGCCGAACTAGTCGCTGCCGCCGAACTAGTCGTTGCCGCCGAACTAGTCGTTGCCGCCGAACGCCGCGTCGAACGAGGCCGACGGCGGTTCGAAGTCGAACGCCTTGAGGCGGGTGAGGGCCTCGGGGGCGCCCTGGAGCCGGTCCATGCCGGCGTCCTCCCACTCGACGGAGATCGGGCCCTGGTAGTCGATCGAGCGGAGCATGCGGAAGACGTCCTCCCAGGGCACGTCGCCGTGCCCGGCCGACACGAAGTCCCAGCCCCGGCGCGGGTCGCCCCAGGGCAGGTGCGAGCCGAGGCGGCCGTTGCGGCCGTCGAGCCGCTTGCGGGCCTCCTTGCAGTCGACGTGGTAGATCCGGTCGCGGAAGTCCCACAGGAAGCCGACCGGGTCGAGGTCCTGCCACACGAAGTGCGAGGGGTCGAAGTTCAGGCCGAAGGCCGGCCGACGGTCAACCGCCTCCAGGGCGCGCTGGGTCGTCCAGTAGTCGTAGGCGATCTCGCTCGGGTGGACCTCGTGGGCGAACCGCACGCCCTGTGCGTCGAAGACGTCGAGGATCGGGTTCCAGCGCATCGCGAAGTCGTCGTAGCCGCGCTCGATCATCGACTCGGGGGCGGGCGGGAACATGGCGACCAGATGCCAGATGGCGGAGCCGGTGAAGCCGATGACGGTGTCGACGCCGAAGGCGGAAGCGGCGCCTGCGGTGTCGGCCATCTCCTTGGCGGCGCGCTGCCGTACGCCCTCGGGCTCGCCGTCGCCCCAGATACGGGCGGGCAGGATGGCCCGGTGGCGTTCGTCGATGATGGCGTCGCACACGGCCTGGCCCACCAGGTGGTTGGAGATGGCCCAGCACTTCAGGCCGTACTTGTCCAGGAGTTGGTGGCGGGAGTCGATGTACGACGAGTCGGCGAGGGCCTTGTCGACCTCGAAGTGGTCGCCCCAGCAGGCGAGTTCGAGGCCGTCGTAGCCGAAGTCGCGGGCGAGGCGGCAGACCTCTTCGAGGGGCAGGTCGGCCCACTGGCCGGTGAAGAGCGTGAAGTTGCGCGGCATTGCCGTGGCCTCCTCGGACCGGAGTCAGACCGCTGTCGGGGTGTGGGTGGGGGTGTAGACGGAGTTCTTCTCGGCGCTCTCCTCGACCGCCGCGAGCACCCGCTGCACCTGGAGGCCGTCCGCGAAGGACGGCTCGGGTCGCCGGCCCGCCGCTACGGCGTGGACCAGGTCACGGGCCTGGTGGACGAAGGTGTGCTCGTAGCCGAGGCCGTGGCCCGGCGGCCACCAGGCGTCCAGGTAGGGGTGGTCGGGCTCGGTGACGAGGATGCGGCGGAAGCCGGCGTGGCTGCCGGGTTCGGTGTGGTCGTGGTAGGCGAGTTCGTTGAGCCGTTCCAGGTCGAAGGCCAAAGAGCCGCGCTCACCGTTGAGTTCGATGCGCAGGGCGTTCTTGCGGCCGGTGGCGAAACGGGTGGCTTCGAAGGAGGCGACGGCACCGGAGGCGAAGCGGCCGGTGAACAGCGCGGTGTCGTCGACGGTGACCGCGCCGCGCCCGGCCGTGCCGCCGGAGGACGCCAGACCGCCGGCCGCACCTGCGGGCAGGGGTCGTTCCCGTACGAAGGTCTCCATCAGCGCGGACACGCCGATCACCGGCTCCCCCGCCAGGTACTGCGCGAGGTCGACGATGTGGGCGCCCAGGTCGCCGAGCGCCCCGGAGCCGGCCAACTCCTTGCGCAGCCGCCAGGTGAGCGGGAACTCGGGGTCCACGAGCCAGTCCTGAAGGTACGTCACCCGGACGTGGCGCAGGGCTCCCAGTCGCCCTTCGGCGACCATGCGGCGGGCGAGCGTGGTGGCGGGCACCCGACGGTAGTTGAAGCCGACCATCGCCAACTTACCGTTCGCATACGCCTCTTCGGCCGCCGTTGTCATCGCCTCGGCCTCCGCGACCGTGTTGGCGAGGGGCTTCTCGCAGAGCACGTGCTTGCCGGCGGCCAGCGCGGCCAGCGCGATCTCGGCGTGGCTGTCGCCGGGGGTGCAGATGTCGACGAGGTCGATGTCGTCCCGGGCGATCAGCGCCCGCCAGTCGGTCTCGGTCGCCGCCCAGCCGTGCCGGTCCGCCATCGCGCGCACCGCGTCGCCGTCCCGTCCGCACACCGCGGCGAGGACCGGGCTGAGCGGCAGATCGAAGACACGGCCCGCGGTGCGCCAGCCCTGGGAGTGCGCGGCGCCCATGAAGGCATAGCCGATCATCCCGACCCGTAGCGGCGGCCTGCCGAGCCCGCCGGCGAGTCCCGCGGGCCAGGACACGGCACGAGGTCCGGCACCGGGCGGCGCCACCTCGACCCCGACCCCGGCCCGGCTTCCGGGCCCGGCCGTGATCCCGGCTCCCGCCGCGCCTCCGGTGGGCGGGGTTCCGGGACCGGCACCGGGGCCGGGCGCGTCGGCCGTCCGGACCGCGGCCGTCGTCGAGGCTCGGGCCTCGGTTCCGGCCGTCCCCCCGGCCTCGGCTCGGGTGCCGGCCTCGGCCCCGACCGCCGCGTCGGGCCCCGGCGCTCCTGACTCCTCCGCCTCGGCCTGGTCGGGCTGCTGCGGCTGTCCCATGCGTGTGTCCTCCTCGTGGTCGCGGCGCGGTGGGGGGTCGGACCTGACTCCGTTTCCGGGGGCTTCGCGCTCCGGTCCTCGGTCCCGGTGCCGGGTCCTCGATCCTCCGGCGCCAGATCCTCGGTCCGCGGTGCTCGATCCCCGCGCCCGGTACTCGTTCTCGGTCAGGCCCGTCCGGCGGGAGCCGTCACTTGAAGCCGGTGGGCATGTACTGGTCGACGTTGTCCTTGTCGACGACGGCCGAGTACAGCGTCAGCGAGGCCGGGATCTCGAACTCGGCGAGGCCGCCGACCCCCTTGCCCTGGCCGAGGGCGCGGGCGAGGTCGATCGCGGAGGCGGCCATGGTCGGCGGATAGAGGACGGTGGCCTTCAGTACGCCGTCGTCCTTCTTGATGGCCTGGAACGCGGAGAGCGCTCCCGCGCCGCCGACCATCAGGAAGTCGTCGCGCCCGGCCTGTTCGATCGCGCGCAGGGCGCCGACGCCCTGGTCGTCGTCGTGGTTCCACAGGGCGTCGAAGCTCGACTGCGCCTGGAGGAGCTGGGCCATCTTGGCCTGCCCGGACTCCACCGTGAACTCGGCGGCCTGCCGGGCCACCTTCTTGATGTTCGGGTAGTTCTTCAGCGCGTCGTCGAAGCCCTTGGTGCGCTGCTGGGTCAGCTCCAGGTTGTCGAGCCCGGCGAGCTCGATGACGCGGGCGTCGCCCTTGTCCTTGAGCTGCTCGCCGATGTAGTGCCCGGCGTTGAGGCCCATGCCGTAGTTGTCGCCACCGATCCAGCAGCGGTACGCCTGCGGGGAGTTGAAGATCCGGTCGAGGTTGACGACGGGGATGCCCGCGCGCATCGCCTTGAGGCCGACCTGGGTGAGCGCCTTGCCGTCGGCGGGCAGCACCACCAGCACGTCGACCTTCTTGTTGATGAGGGTCTCTATCTGGCCGATCTGCTGGGCGGTGTCGTTGGACCCCTCGGTGATCTCCAGGGTGACGTCCTCGTACCGCTCCGCGCGGCTCTTGGCGTTCTGGTTGATCGCGTTGAGCCAGCCGTGGTCGGCCTGCGGTCCGGCGAAGCCGATGGTGACCGCCTTGCCCGGCTTGTCGTCGGCGGCCGGCTGCTCGTTGGCGGCCGAGTCGTCCCCTGTTTCGCTGGGTTCGTTGCTGGTGCAACCGGCGAGGAGGGCGCCGGCCGAGACGGCGGCGGTCCCGAAGAGCAGTCCTCTACGGCTGGTGAACTGTGACATGGCGGTGGACCTTTCCGGTTGCGGCTCTTCCCGTCGGCTCTTCGGTGTGTCAGGTCGTGCTTGCCGTACGTCGCTGGACCAGGACCGCGGCGACGATGATCGCGCCCTTGGCGATCTGCTGGACATCGCTCTGCAGGTTGTTGAGCGCGAAGATGTTGGTGATCGTGGTGAAGATCAGGACCCCGAGGACGGAGCCGGTGATGGTGCCCCGGCCGCCGCTGAGCAGGGTGCCGCCGATGATCGCCGCCGCGATGGCGTCGAGTTCGTAGAGGTTGCCGTTGGTGTTCTGGCCCGAGCCGGACAGCACGATCAGCAGGAACGCGGCGATGCCGCAGCACAGTCCGGAGAGCAGATAGAGGTACAGCCGCTGCCGGCGGACGTCGATGCCCGCGAGCCGGGCGGCCTCCGCGTTGCCGCCGACGGCGACCGTGCGCCGGCCGAAGGTCGTGCGGTTCAGCACGAGCCAGCCGATGATCGTCACGAGTGCGAAGACCAGGACGAGGGGCGGGATGCCGAGGATGTAGGCGTCGCGCTCGCCGAGGTCCAGGATGGCGTCGACCGTGACGACCTGGGTGCTGCCGTCGGTGATCTGCAGGGCGAGTCCGCGGGCCGAGGCGAGCATGGCGAGGGTGGCGATGAAGGGGACCATGCCGCCGTACGCGATGAGCAGCCCGTTCACCAGGCCGCACCCGACCCCGACGATCACGGCGGTGAAGAGGATGCCGGCGAAGCCGTACTCCTGGGTGGCCACGGTCGTCGCCCAGACGGATGCCAGGGCGACGATCGCGCCCACGGACAGGTCGATGCCGCCGGAGGTGATCACGAAGGTCATGCCGACGGTGACGACGCCGATCACCGACGCCTGGGTGAGGACGAGTTGGAGATTGCGCGTGTCGAGGAACTCGTCGGGCTTGGTGATCCCGCCGATGACGATCAGCGCGGCGAGGACGCCGAGGAGCGAGAGGGTGCGGACGTCGGCGCGGAAGACGAGGGCGCGCCAGGCGGGCGGCTCGCTGACCGGTGTCACTTTGTCGGCGCTGCCCCGGGGCGGGGACACGGGCTGGGTCATGACGCCGGGCTCCCTTCAACAGTCACGGGGCTTCCTTCCATCACGAGGTCGAGGACACGGTGTTCGTCGAGTTCACGGGCGGGCGCGGTGTGGACGACCCGGCCCTCGCGCAGGACGAGCACCCGGTCGGCGAGGCCGAGGACTTCGGGCACCTCGCTGGAGACCAGCAGCACGGCGAGGCCTTCGTCGGCGAGCCGGCGGACCACGGCGTACAGCTCGGCGCGGGCGCCCACGTCGACCCCCCGGGTCGGCTCGTCGAGCAGCAGCACCCGGCAGCCGCGCAGCAGCCAGCGGGCGAGCACGGCCTTCTGCTGGTTGCCGCCGGAGAGGGTGCGGACCGGTACGGCCGGGTTGTCCGGGCGCAGCGACAGCTCGCGGGTCGCGGCCCGCGCGGCCCTGAACTCCGCGCCCCGGTCGATCCAGCCGACGCGCGCGAAACGGGACATCGTCGACACGGAAACGTTTCTGGTGACGGACTCCAGCATCAGCAGCGCCTGCGCCTTGCGCTCCTCCGGTGCGAGCCCGAGCCCGGCGCGTACGGCGGCCCGTACGCTGCCGAGCTTCAACTTCCGTCCTTCTACGGCCACTTGACCCGCCGTCGGTTTACGGGCGCCGTAGATCGTCTCCAGGATCTCCGACCGCCCCGAGCCGACGAGTCCGGCGAGGCCGACGATCTCACCGGGCCGGACGTCCAGGTCGAACGGTTCGAACTCGCCGGCGCGCGCCAGCCCCCGCACCTCCAGTACGGGTGCGGCGCCGGCCGGTGGCGCGGGCGGCCGGTCCGGGAAGACGTACTCGACGTTGCGCCCCGTCATCAGCGCCACGACCTCGCGCGTCGGCGTGGACTTCGCGGGCAGACCACCCGCCACGGCCCGCCCGTCCTTCAGTACGGTCACCCGGTCGCCGATCCGCCGGATCTCCTCCAGGCGGTGCGAGATGTAGACGACGGCCACCCCGGCGGCGGTCAGGTCCCCCACGATCCTGAACAGGTTGTCGACCTCGTCCGGGTCGAGCGCGGCCGACGGCTCGTCCATGACGATCAGCCGTACGTCGTGGGAGAGCGCCCGGGCCATGGAGACGATCTGCTGCTGCGCGGCCGACAACTCGCCGACGAGCCGGGCCGGATCGACCTCCGGATGGCCAAGCCGCTTGAGCAGGGCGGCGGTTGACGCCCGCGCCGCCTTTCCTCGTACGACGAAGCCGGCGGCCGTGGGTTCATGGCCGAGGTGGACGTTCTCGGCCACCGACAGGCCCTCCACCAGGTCGAGTTCCTGGTAGATGGTGGCGATGCCGAGGCGCATGGCGGCGATCGGGGACTTGAGGGTGACGGGTTCGCCCCGCCAGGTGATGGTGCCGTCGTCGGGCTGGTGGGCACCGGCCAGGACCTTGATCAGGGTGGACTTCCCGGCACCGTTCTGGCCGAGCAGACAGTGGACCTCGCCGGCCTGGACGTCGAGGTCGACGCCGTCGAGGGCCCGGACACCGGGGAACGACTTGGTGATGCCGGACATGGTGAGCAGCGGTGGTTCTGGTGCCATGAGTTCCCCTTGGCGGGCGTGCGGGCCGGTTTCAGGGCGAATCCGCCTGCTGGGCAGGCGCGTTCGGGCAGGGCGGGACAGAGCGCTGTGCTGGTGGGCCTTGTCGGTCGGGAGAAGGCTTACGCGGGTGAGAACAGGTGGTCGCTGATGAGGCGGGCCGCGCCGATGACTCCGGCGGTGGGCCCCAACTCCCCCAGCACGATGGGCAGATTGCCGGTCGCGAGGGGCAGTGACTGACGGTAGACCTGGGTGCGGATGGCTGCGAGCAGGGTATGGCCGAGGCCGGTCACCCCGCCGCCGATCACCACCAGACCGGGGTTGAAGAAGCTGACGAGTCCGGCGATGACCTGGCCGGTGCGGTTGCCGCCCTCGCGTATCAGGTCGAGTGCGGTGGCGTCACCGGCGGCGGCCGCGGCGGCCACGTCGACGGCGGTCAGGGTGCCGTTGGTCTCCAGACGGGAGGCCAGTTCCGCCGAAAGTCCTTGCTGGGCGGCGTCCTTGGCGTCGCGGGCGAGCGCGGCGCCGCTGAAGTGGGCCTCCAGGCAGCCCCGGTTGCCGCAGGCGCAGGGCCGGCCGTCCGGTACGGCGAGGATGTGCCCTATGTCGCCGGCGCTGCCCGTCGTACCGCGGTGGACCTCACCGCCGACGACGATGCCGCAGCCGATGCCGGTGCCGATCTTGACGCAGAGGAAGTCGCCCACGGAACGGGCCACGCCCGCGTGCTGCTCCCCCATCGCCATCAGGTTCACGTCGTTGTCGACCATGACGGGGCAGCCGAGTTCCTGGCTGAGCGCCTCCCGCACCGGGAACCCGTCCCAGCCGGGCATGATCGGCGGGGCCACCGGGACACCTTCGGGGAAGCGGACCGGACCGGGGACGCCGATGCCGGCGCCGTCGAACCCCTCCGCGAGTCCCGAGGCCTTCAACTTGGCGGCCATGGACAGCACTTGCTCGAAGACGGCGACCGGGCCGTCCCGTACGTCCATGGGCTGGTTGATGTGGCCGAGGATCTCCAACTCGGCGTTGGTGACGGCCACATCGATCGAGGTGGCGCCGATGTCAACGCCCAGGAAACGGAGTTGGGGGGCGAGCCTGATGTTGTGCGACCGGCGGCCGCCCCGTGAGGCGGCGAGCCCGTCGGCCACGACCAGTCCCGTCTCCAGCAGCCGGTCCACCTCCACGGCCAGCTTCGACCGCGAGAGATCCACCCGATCCCCGAGCTGTGCCCGGGAGTTGGGGCCGCCGTCCCGCAACAGACGCAGCAGACGGGCCTGATGCGCGTTGGCGGGTCGAGCCGTCATACGTCTCACAAGCCCCTCCCCGCCTCATCGGCACCGCCGCGTATGGCTTTCGAGGGGAACGTAGCAGCGGATGCCGGAGTCGGGAAGAAGTCGCGCAGCAATTGGCGCGGACTTTCTCCACTCAGAGGACAAAGACGAGTGGGAGGACAGCGAGTAGCGGGACAGCGGGGAGCGCCCCCGGCGCGGGGGCGGAACTCGGGGGCGACCTCGGCCGCGTGCTACTTCTCGCGCTCGTGGTACGTCTTGCGGGTGTGCTCGGTGTGGGCGCGCATGACTTCCGTGGCGCGCTGTTCGTCGCGGGCGGAGATCGCGGCGATGAGGTCGCGGTGTTCGATCCAGGACTGGTGTCCGCGTCGGCGGGCGACGGGGGTGTAGTACCAGCGGACCCGCCGGTCGACCTGGGCGGCGAGTTCCGCGAGGACCGTGTTGCCTGCCAGTTCCATGACCTTCGCGTGGAAGCGGGCGTTCATGGCGACCGCGGCGTCGACGTCATCGGCGTCGACGGCCCGCTCGCCTTCCGCGCAGAGCTCCTCCAGCGCGGTGATACCCGCCGTGCCGGCGTTCGCCGCGGCGAGACGGGCGGCCTCGGCCTCCAACAGGGTGCGGACCGTGAGGAGTTGGTCGGCCTCCGCCTCCGTCGGCTCGTGCACGAACGCACCCTGGGCGGGCCGCAGGTCGACCCACCCCTCGGTGTTGAGGCGTTGCAGGGCCTCACGGACCGGCTGCCGGGACACCCCGAGGTGTCCGGCGAGTTCACTCTCGACGAGGTGCTGGCCCGGGCGCAGCGCGCGTGTGGTGATGAGTTCGAGCAGGGCCTCGTAGACGCGGTCGCGCAGTGGACCGGGGCGTTCGAGCTTGGGCACGGCCCCTTGCGGAAGTCCTGTGGACAACATCGGGTCCCCCTCCAGAGCACCACGGCATGTACCGCACACGGAAAGTCGACGCCCGTACTGGAAAGTCCAAGTCAACAGCCAGTATGGATTGTCTTTCGTCTACAGTCTACGGCCCACCATTGCCAGCCCCGAGGGGGGTCGGGCTCGTCACATTCGCACGACGGTGCTGGTCAGGGGCAGCGGACGACCTGGCCCGCGTACGACAGGTTGCCACCGAAGCCGAACAGCAGTACGGGGTCGCCGCTGGAGATCTCGCCGCGTTCGACGAGCTTGGAGAAGGCGAGGGGAATGCTCGCGGCCGAGGTGTTGCCGGACTCGACGACGTCCCGCGCGACCACGGCGTTGACCGCTCCGATCTTCTCCGCGAGGGGCTCGATGATGCGCAGGTTGGCCTGGTGGAGGACGACCGCGGCGAGGTCGGCGGGGGTGAGGCCCGCCTTCTCGCAGGCGGCACGGGCGAGGGGCGGCAGCTTGGTGGTGGCCCAGCGGTAGACGCTCTGCCCCTCCTGTGCGAAGCGCGCGGGGGTGCCCTCGATCCGTACGGCGTTCCCCATCTCGGGCACCGACCCCCACAGCACCGACCCGATGCCGGGCTCCTCGGCGGCCTCGACGACGGCCGCGCCCGCCCCGTCCCCGACGAGGACACAGGTCGTGCGGTCGGTCCAGTCGGCGACCTCGGACATCTTGTCGGCGCCGATGACGAGCGCCCGGGTGGCGGCGCCCGCGCGTACGGCGTGGTCGGCGGTGGCGAGGGCGTGGGTGAAGCCGGCGCAGACGACGTTGACGTCCATGGCGGCCGGGTTCGGGATGGAGAGCCGGTTCGCGACCCGGGCCGCCATGTTCGGGGAGCGGTCGACGGCGGTGGAGGTGGCGACCACGACCAGGTCGATGGCCTCAGGGCCGAGGCCTGCCGAGGCGAGCGCCTTGGCGGCGGCGTGGCCGGCCAGTTCGTCGACGGGCTCGTCGGGGCCGGCGATGTGCCGGGTGCGGATGCCCACTCTGCTCGTGATCCACTCGTCACTGGTGTCGACCATGCCCGCCAGGTCCTCGTTGGTGAGTACCTTGGCGGGCTGGTAGTGGCCGACGGCGGCGATCCGCGAGCCGTTCATGGGTGGTTCCCCTCGTTGCCTGTGGTCAGCGGGATCCACCAGTCTGATCAGTGACTCACGGGTACGAGGACGAGTGAGGCGACAGTAAAGCGCGGCCCGAGTTGTGGGCTTCTGTCAGAGCGCGTTGGTGAGCTCGCCGGCCCGACGTGGCCGGGTCGGTACGGGCTCGGCGGAGGTCGCCCCCTCGGGCGATGAGTTTCGGCCCCGCCGCGAGTCTGTTCTGGTGACGTCGCAGGACGTCGTACGACAGTGCCCTGCACGAGACACCGCGGAGGAACCATGACGACCACACCGGACGCCCCGTCCACCGAGCTGCCCGGCCGCCCGCCCGTCGTCGACCTGGCCACCTGGCAGAGGGCCCGTGAGGAGCTCCTGGTCCGTGAGAAGGCCCACACGCGGGAGGGAGACGCTCTCGCCGCGGCCCGCCGGCGGCTGCCGATGGTGGAGTTCGACGGGACGGTCGAGGTCGTCGGAGCCGACGGCCCGGTCCCGTTCCTGGACCTGTTCGAGGGCCGCGACGAGCTCGTGGTCTACCAGCACATGTGGTACGACGGCGCACCGCACCAGGGGCAGTGCGAGGGCTGCACCACGACGGCCTGGCACCTGAAGGACGCCGTCTACCTCAACGCCCGCGGCGTCTCCTTCGCCGTCCTGACCACGGGCCCGTGGGACGAGGTGGCCCCCTACGTCGCGTTCATGGGCTACACCCAGCCCTGGTACTCGGTACGGGGCGTGGAGGCACCGGTCGGCGGCGAGATGGGTTACCTCACCTGCTTCCTGCGCGACGGCGACCGCGTGTTCCTCACCTACTCCACGACGGGCCGCGGCAACGAGCGGGTCAACGGTTCCCTGGGCCTGCTCGACATGACGCCCTACGGCCGTGGCGAGGCATGGGAGGACAACCCCGAGGGCTGGCCCGAGGGGGGCGACCCGTGCTGGTCCTGGCGCTCCGACGCGGACGGCAACCCCACCTGGGGCCCGACCGGCCGCCCCGTGCCCCAGTGGACCCGCCCCGGCGCGACTCCGGTGGAAACCCTCGGCCGACACGGCCACTGCCACTGACACGCCTTCGCCGACGACTCGGGAGAGAGAACGACTCCGGAAAGAGAACCCCGCCTACGCCTGGATCCACCGTCTCAGCGCCTCGACCGTGTCCTCCGGCGTCGTGTTGAAGCACAGCCGGATCCCGGGCGTCGCCTCGGTGAGGACGTTGACCAGCCGCTCGAACAGCAAGGTGTTCTCCGGCAGCATCCGTACGCCGCCGCCGATCATCGCCAAGCCGAACGCGTGCGCCTTGAGCTGCTCCCGGACGGTCGCCTCGGCATGGTCCGGAGAGGTGTCGATCAGGCACGGAACAGCATCGAACCCCGCTTCGCGCAGCGCCGCGTTGGCCGCTTCGATCCGGGCGGTGAGCGCCGCCTCGTCGACACCGGCGGGCATCCGGCTGTAGTCAAGGGCACTCGGACGCAGACCGATGGACAGCACCTTCGTATGGCCGGGCAGCGGAGACGAGGACATCGGGGTCGAGGGCGTCGGGGTCGAGGGCGTCGGTCGGCCCATGGGGGTGTCCTCTCTGCTCGGGTCACGGGTCAACTCCTCGGTTTATCACGTGGGTTGACGAAAAGGTCCGCCGTTCGCGAAGGCGTGGGCGGCGAAGCGTCTGCCCATCCGGCGGTATGCGGCGGCGGTGGGGTGCAGGCCGTCGGCCAGGTCGTCCGCCTCGTCCGGGCCGAGCAGCTCGCGGCCGTCGAGGTGGTGGAGGTGGGGGTCACGTGTCCGGCGAGCGGTCACGATCCGTTCCAGCTCGGCACGGACCACCGCCAGCGACAGCGCCCCACCAGCCACTTCCGCCGGGTCGCCCAGTGCTGTGATCTTCCCGTCCGGGCCCGTCGCGGTCGGGCCGGGAGTCTCCTCCAAGGCCGGACAGCTCACCGGGGACATCAGCAGGAGCGGGGTGTCCGGGTGCCCGTCCCGGACGGTGTCCAGGAAACCGTGCACCGCCGCGCCGAACGTCCGCAGCCGAAAGGCGGCCAGGCCCACGACGTTGATGCCCACCTTGAGACTGATCAGGTCGGCGGGCATGTCGCGGATCGTCCGGGCGACATAGGGGTCCAGCAGCGCGTTGCCCGCCTGGCTGAGGTTGATCACCTCCACTCCCCCGAGCGCGGCCGCCACGACCGGCCAGGTGCCGGTCGGGCCGTCAGCCTCGACGCATTGGCTGATGGAGCTGCCGTGGTGCACCCAGCGGCGCCGACCGTCCGGCAGCGGCGGCAGCACATCTCCGTCGGCGCGCAGTGCCACCAGCTCCGTGGGGGTCTGCTGGGGCAGCCACAGCTCGACCTGCTTCATGCCGGCCGGCAACCCGCCGAACCGTACGGTCCCGGGCTCGCCCGGGACCAGCCGCTGCTCGGCGCCGGGGCCCGCCATCCGCAGCACGTGGCCCACCGGCGCCCGGCGCCGCTCGGCCAGGGTGCCGTTCACCAGCAGGTCCAGCATGCCGGTCGGACGGGGTTCCGGATCGGTGTCGAGCTGCCCCGTAAAGGTGAGCACCTCGAACTCCAGCGCACACGCATCGGTGCGGAACACCAGCCGCACACCCGAAGGCATCACGGTCACCGCGTGGACCGACGGGTCCTGGTACTGCTCCTTGGTCCACGCGGGTAGCCGACGCGGCATCACCCCGGCCGGCGTGATCTCCAGGTCCAGCGCCCCTCGGAACTCCACCGGCCCGCCCACCAGCGGAACCGCCCTCATCGCCACCGTCACCGCTCCTGCCCAGTCCCAGCGATCATCGACCGCCGATGCCGATCAAGCAACCCGGCCGCCGCGAAAGTGTGTTGAGATGTCGACGGATGTCGGGGAGGGTCTGGGGCATGGAGTTCTTCTGCTACCACCGTGACCGGCCCGGATCCCTCGCGTTGCGGGAAGAACTGCTGGAAGAGCACTGGTCGTACATGGACGGGTACGCGAAGGAGCTGATCGCTCGCGGCCCGACCTTCGCCGACGACGGCGAAACGCCCACCGGCAGCGTGCACATCGTCGACCTTCCGGGTCCCGCCGCCGCCCGCGCGTTCGCCTTCGACGAGCCCAACCACCAGGCCGGCGCTTACCGCGATGTGCTGCTGCGCCGGTGGCGCAACCTGCTGGGACGCACCATGTGGGATTTCCCCGGTGGCTCGGCCGGCGGCAACCGGTACCTGGTACTCGGCCTGGGCTCGGGGCAGGCAGCCGACACCGACGTGCCGCCCGACCGGGACGATCTGATCGCGTACGGGCCGCTGCTGTCCGACGACGGCGCCACCTGGCTGGGGACGGCGGTGCTGCTCAGGGCTCCGGACCCGGACACGGCACGCACCGTCCTGACCGCGGACCGGTACGCCGACATAGAGATCCACCACTGGGAGTTCGGCGGACGACGCTGAAGACTCAGAGTCCGAACGACCCGCTCGGAGGGTGATGGTGGACGGGGCGCGCGTCGTCTTCCCGCGAGCCCCGGCCGGTCAGCGACTACCTGAGATGTTCCTGGCGGGCACCGGGCCGGTGCTGGGCCGGTGCCTGGTGTAGCGCGGTGAGCGGGCCGGCGCCGCGTAGGCGAGGTGTACGAGCCGGGAGTGTTCCTGGCGCATGTGCATGAGGGACTCGAGGATGTAGCCGACGAGCAGGACGAGCACCGCGATCGTCATGATCGCGGCGGCGAGGATCGCCGTGGGGATGCGCGGCACGGTGCCCGTGCGGATGAACTCGGCGATGACGGGGACGCCGAGGACGACCGAGACGAGGGCCAGCACTCCCGCGACCACCGTATGGACGAGCGAGGGCCGCTCGCGCCGCGCGAGGTCCAGGATGACCCGCAGGATGCGCCAGCCGTCCCGGAAGGTGCGCAGTTTGCTCTCGCTCCCGGCGGGTCTGACCCGGTAGTCCACCTCCACCTCCGCCGTGGGGAGCCGGAGGTGGAGCGCGTGGATGGTCATCTCGGTCTCGGTCTCGAACTGGTGGGCCAGCGCCGGGAAGGATTTGACGAAGCGCCGCGAGAAGACGCGGTAGCCGCTCAACATGTCGGTCACGTCGTTGCCGAACAGGGACCGCACCGCCCCCGTGAGCAGCTTGTTGCCGGTCGCGTGCCCCGCCCGGTAGGCGGCGCTGACCGTCTCGCGGCGGGCGCCGACCACCTGGTCGTACGGCCCCTCGAAGAGCAGGTTGACCAGGTCGCGCGCCCGGGACGCGTCGTAGGTGTCGTCACCGTCGATGAGGAGCAGGGCGTCGGCGTCGACATCGGCGAAGGCACGCCGGATGACGTTGCCCTTTCCCTTGCGCGGTTCCTCCCGGACGATCGCGCCCGCCGCGCGGGCGACCTCCACCGTGCGGTCGGTCGAGGCGTTGTCGTACACGTAGATGTCCGCCTCGGGGAGTGCAGCCCTCAGATCGCACACCACCTTGCCGACGGCGGCCTCCTCGTTGTGACACGGCACGACACACGCGATCGTCGGTTGCACGGCCGCTCCTTACCTGACCCGGCGTCGAATTACGATAGGAAATAATGCGTTATGGGCGCGTCCGGGCGGTCGGGGCGCGCCGTGTCGTTACGCTCGCCGTGTGCTGGTCCTCGTATCCGTGGCGCTGCGTGTGCGTGACGCAGTCAGGGGCGTCTGGCGCGAGGCCGCCAAGTTCGGGGTCGTCGGGGCGCTGGCCTTCGTCGTGGACAACGGCGGCTACAACCTGCTGGTTTTCGGTCTTCCCGGCGGCACGGAGGGCGGGGTGATGCGGGCCGCCCCCGTACAGGCCTCCGTCATCGCGACGGGCGCCGCGGCGCTCTTCAGCTGGGTGGGGAACCGTTACTGGACCTACCGCGCCCGGCATCGCGACAACCTGACGCAGGAACTGACCCTGTTCCTGTTCGTGAACGTGGTCGGCGTCGCCATCACGGCGGGCACGGTCTTCGCCTCACGGCATCTGCTCGGGCTGGAATCGGTGCTCAGCGACAACGCCGCGCGCGTCTTCGGCTGGGCCCTCGCCACCCTGTTCCGCTTCTTCGCCTACCGGCGCTACGTCTTCGTCGCGCCCTGATCCGTACGGTCCTCTCGACGCTGTTAGCATCCGCCGCATGGGACAGAACGGACGAATTCAGGGCGAAAAGCGCTGGGTCTGGTGGCTGGGCGCTGTTGCCGTGGCGTGCTGTCTGGCCACGGCCGTCGTCTTCGCCCCCGGGTTCATGAGTCCCGACAGCATCGACCAGCTCCGGCAGGCCATGGGCAGGACACCACTGACCGACTGGCACCCGCCCGTGCTGAGTCTGGTGTGGCGTGCGCTCATCGCCGTCACCGGTATGCCCTCGTCCATGGCCGTGCTGCAGTCCGTCGTCTTCTGGGGCGCGCTGTGGGTGGTCGCCTGGTGCGTCTGGGAACTGACCGCGAGCCGGGCCGGTTCGCTCGCCGTTCTCGGCCTCGGGCTGACTCCCCCCGTCCTGACGTTCGTCGGCGTGGTGTGGAAGGACGTCCACGTGGCCTGCGCCCTGCTCGCCGCCTGCGCGGTGGCGTTCGTCGGGCTGCGGCTGCGCGACCGCGGCCTTTCCGCCACGATGCGCTGGGCTCTGCTCTGGCTGGGCGTGCTCTTCCTCGCCTACGCCATGCTCGTGCGCAAGAACGCCTTCGTCGCCGCGATTCCGATGTTCGTCCTGCTCGTCCTCGCGCTGTGGCGCTCCCCCGGGCGCCGGATGTGGGCCAAGTGCACAGCGGCACTCGTGGCCGGCGTCGTCCTGCCCGCCGCCGCGATCTCTCTGATCGCACGGCCCGTACAGACCGATCAGGGCGCGCAGAT
This sequence comes from Streptomyces sp. NPDC002787, assembly GCF_053592095.1. NCBI lineage: Bacteria > Bacillati > Actinomycetota > Actinomycetes > Kitasatosporales > Streptomycetaceae > Streptomyces > Streptomyces sp. NPDC002787. Next base: position 125,986 of record NZ_JBSFVC010000006.1, read on the forward strand.
CATGCTCGACGATCTCATCCACGTCCTGACCGTGGAGGAACTGCGGTCGGCGAACGTCCCGCCGGACCTTCGCGACCGCTTGGTGGCCGCCGCCCAGGAATGCGACCGCATCGGCGCCCTGTCGGACGCCTACTGGGCCTGCTACCAACGGCCGGCGGACGGATTGACCGGGGATGCGGACCAGATCACGTCCCTGTGGCTGCGCGAGATGCGCGGGCACGCTTCCGGCTATCTCCAGTACCGGCTGCGGCTCTTCACCGCCCTGCTCTTCGAGACCGGCTACCCGTACCACCCGGGAGTCTTCGGCAACGACCTCGGAATCGAAGTGGCCCGCCCCCGGCTGGAAGCCACCCTCGCCGCGTACATCAACGGTGCGGCCATGGATCTGCGGCCGCTCTTCCGGGGCTGGTTCTGGCTCGCTGTCGCGCTCGTCCTCGCCGTCCGTCCGGGCAGGGGGACGTTCTCCCTGCCGATCCGGGTGCTGGGCATCAGCTCGATGGCCTACGTGCTCGGCTACCTGCCGATCATGCCGGCGACGAACTACCGCTACCTCTACTGGTCGGCACTCGCCTGCACGCTCGGTCTCCTCCTGCTCTGGCTGGACCGTGGCACCACCGACCGGACCACGGCCGGCTCCGGCGTCTCGCGCACCAGCTCCGCCGTCACGCTCCCCAGCGCTGTGACGGCGCATCAGCCGACGGGCCCCGAAGACCAGTCCCCGGCAAAGTGAAACCGCCCCGCCTGGGTCACACCGGTGACGCCCACGACACCTCAGCCGTCCCCCACGCACCGGCGGCCCAGGACTCTCCCGAGGCTCCGCCCCCGCCGTGGACGGTTGGACAAGTGGTCGGCGCCGGTGATCGGCATCCTCACGGCCGGGCCGCTGCGCTTCAGCGCCCTGAACGCCTCGAAACCGACGCGCACAACCCGGCCTTGCGGCCCCACTGACGGTCGCCGGGGTGTGGTGGAGTGGGGATCATGACGACGAGTGACGCGATCGTGGTGCCGGAGCTGTACGTCGGCTACCCCAAGGTGGCCTTCGGCGGCTACGTCGCCGGCGTGTTGGCGGAGAGGTCGGGGGCGCGGACCGTACAGGTGGACTTCCGGGGGCCGGTGCCGGTCGGGGTGCCGGTGCGGATCGCCGAAACGGCGGGTGGGGGTGTGGAGTTGGGCGAGGCCGAGCGGCCCCTTGCCGCCGCGCGCCCGGCCGAGTTGCCGCTCGACGTGCCGGCCGCGCCCTCCTGGGACGAGGCGGCCGCCGCGTCCGAGAGGTTCCGGGCGGCGCCGCCGCCGGGTGTGGTCGACTGCTTCGGCTGCGGCCTGCGTACGGCTGATCGCGGCCTGCGTGTGCACTGCACACCGGTGCCGGATCTCGGCCTCGTGGCCTCCGCCTGGGTCCCGCCCCGAGTCTTCGCCGACCCGGACGGCCTGCTCCCGGCCCACTTGGTCTGGGGCGCCCTGGACTGCCCCGGTAACTGGGCGGGCCGCTTCCTGGGCACCCAGCGCCCGGGCGCGGTCACCGCGACCCTCACGGGCACGATTCTGCGGCCGGTCGCCGCGGGTGAGCCGTACATCGTGTACGCGTGGCTGCTGTCGGAGTCCGGCCGCAAGCACATGATGGGCGTGGCGCTCGCTACGGCCGAGGGTGAACTGTGCGCCCGCTCCGAGGCGTTGTGGATCGATCCCAGGCCTGCCCCATGAAACCGCCGCCGCGTCGGCCATGGGGCGCTGTTCGCACGGGGCCGACCCGGCCGACCTGCTGACGAGGCCCACGCTCCGCGACTGGCTGGTCGTCCGTGCCCGCGGCCGACGGCGGGACCTCGACGACGAGGAACAGGAAGCAGGTCTTGGTCGAAAGGTCGTGGAAGTCGTCGGGGAACAGCTCACGGGCTGCCGGGTCGGGCTGCGGTTCGCTGATGACGGCAACACGGAAGCCGGCGGTGGTGAAGGCATCGGACATCGCGTGCAACGGCCTGCGCCAGAACCTCAGCCGAACGGCAGAGGTCGCTCAAGTCCGCCACGTGCAGAGCACACGTCGTCACCGAGCCGCCGCCAACGCCGGCATCCCGGCGCCGGCGTCGATGCCGGTGACGACGGCACCGCGGTCGCGCAGTGCGGCGGACAGGGGCCCGAGCCGCAGCCGACGTCCTGTCACATGATCCGCCTGACGGAACGTCGCTGCGCCGCGCTCGTGGCTGCAGGAGCTTCCTGACACGGTTGACACAGTGGGCCTTCAGAGGGAAGCGGGATCGGCCGAATGCCGTCTGTTCACGGGTGGTGAACGCCAATAGCGTGTGCGACCTTCGCGCTCTGGGGGGTCTCGTGAACGGTCTCCGTGCGGTCATCGTCTGCCTTGTGATGGCGTGTGCCGGGGTGGTGTCGCCGACCGCCGCCGCGACACCGGCCACGGCTGCGACTCCGGCCGCGGCCGCGACACCGAGCTGGTCGGCGCTGCCGGTCCCGGCGGCGGCCCCGCCGGTGACCGTGTCCGATCTCGCCACCCGCGGGCGGGGCGAGGCATGGGCGACCGGGTACGAGCACGCCGCCGACGGCGTGCGGCCGATGCTGTACCGGTGGGACGGCACGGCGTGGAGCCGGGACACGACGTTCCCCGGCGCCGATGACCTGGGCTGGCTCGGCAAGGTGCGGTTCGTCGGCGAGGAGGCGTGGATCTTCCACAACCGCGCGGGGGTGGGAGAGATCCTGCGCCGGTCGGCGGGAGGGTGGAGTGCCGTCCCGCTGCCGCAGACCCTGCGGATCTACCAGGACTTCACGGCGGTAGCGGGGGCCGCGTGGGTGGTCGGTGAGGACGACACGGGGCTCAAGGTGCTGCACTACGACGGTTCCGGCTGGACCACCCAGTCCACCCCGGACGGTGTGCTGTACCTGATGGGGATCACCGCGCGTACCGCCACCGACGTGTGGGCCTGGGCGGACACCACCACCGGGACCACCGTCCTGCGCTGGGACGGCACGGCGTGGCGGGACGCGAAGGTGTCGCTGCCGCCGAACAGCAACGTGCACACGATCCTGCCCGAACCGTCCGGCCGGGTCACGATCGGCGGCAGTCAGTACACCGAGGGCGTGGCCCGCACCTACCTGATGACCTTCGACGGGCGTGCCTGGCGCACCACTTACCCACCGCTGGGCGACACGTACACGGAGGCCTTGGTGCGCGGCCCGGACGGCGCGCTGTGGCTGCCGGTGCGCAGTGACCGCGCGTTCCAGTCGAAGTACGCGCGGCTGGACGGCCGTCGCACGACCTACTCCTACGGTCCGGAGCGCACGAGCGCGATCGACGTCAAACCGCGTGTGCTGGCGCGCGCCGGGTCCTCACTGCTGTCCTTCGGCACCGTCGAGATCTACGGCTCCAAACCGAATCTGATGAGCGAGCGGCTGGGAGGCTGACCATGGCACGCCGACTTCTCGTCACGGCGCTCGCCGTCGCCATGACCATGGTGACCCTCATGACCTCGGCCGCGGCAGAAACCCTGTCCTGGCAGCACGTTCCGGTCCCGGCACAGGTCCGCCCCCAGGCCGGGCTGAACGAGGCCGTGGCGTTCGGGCCGGACCGGGCGTGGGCGGTGGGCGCCGACGCCGTCGGTCGCGAGGCGCCGGGCTTCCCGCTGATGCTGCGCTGGGACGGAACCGCGTGGCAGCGCCAGAGTCTGCCCGGGGTCGGCTGGCAGGGAGAGCTGCTGTCCGTCGCCGCGACCTCACCGAGCGCGGTCTGGGCGGTCGGCCGCGACTCGGCGGGCGGCGCCCACCTGCTCCGCTTCGACGGCACGGCCTGGTCCGAGAGCCGGCCGCCGCGCGGTGTCGTACTGACCAAGGTCGTCACCGGCGGCGGTGAGACCTGGCTGATCGGTTCGCGGGACGGCGCGCAGGCGTTGCTGCGCTGGGACGGGCGGGGCTGGCGGGACGTGCCGGTGCCGCCGGGAGCCGTGTACGGACTGCACATCCTGGCGGCCGACGACGTCTGGGCCGCGGGCGAAACCGCCTCCGGTGCGGCCGTGTCGCACTGGGACGGGCAGTCGTGGCGGCAGACGATCGTGGAGGGGTTCCCGCGGTCGGCCGTGGGCAGTGTGCTGGCGGTGTCGCCGACGGAGGTGTGGGCGGGTGGTACGGCCGGGTTCGTCGGTGGCCCGGTGGGCCGGCCGATTCCGCCCCTGCTGGTCCGCTTCGACGGGCAGGCGTGGAGCCGGGTGACCGTGCCCACCGACTTCGGCGGGATCACGTCACTGGCGCCCACGACGTCCGGCGGGCTGGGCTGGGTCGCGGTGGCCCGCTCGCAGAAGTGGGGCCCGCCGGGCAGCACTCCCCCGTGGGTCCCCGGGCCGGATTTCCTCGCCTGGAACGGACAGTCGTTCACCGAGCACAGCGAACCGGCGGTGGCCGGGGAGGGTGACTCCAGGACGCTGCAGCTGGCGCCGGTGCCGGGCTCGGAGACGGTGTGGTCGGTCGGCCGCGCCAACGGCCCCGAGAACACCTTCGCCCCGCGGATCCTGCGGTTCGGGTGACCCCGTCGCCGTGGGACCCACCGGGCTGTTCCGATGCCGGGTCCCGGCATCGGAACAGCCCGGTCGGAGCACTCACCCGGTGAACAACTGCGTGGCCTTCCGCACGAGTTCGTACAGTCCGTAAGTGAGCGGAACTCCCACCCACACCCAGGCGAAGATGATCAACGGCCGCCGGTCAGGCGGATTCGGGCTGCTGTCGCTGGACGACATCGGCGGCCTCCCTCGGGGCGGGGATGTGGAAGCGGGGGTGGACCGGCCGGACCAGTTCGTTGGCGGCGAAGCCGATCACCAGCAGCCCGATCATGATGAAGAAGGACATGCCGTAGAGGTCGGAGCCGGACTTGCCCGCCTCCTCCTGCCGGTCCGCGATCCAGTTGACGATCAGCGGTCCGAGGACACCGGCCGTGGACCACGCGGTGAGCAGCCGGCCGTGGATCGCGCCGACCTGGTAGGTGCCGAAGAGGTCCTTCAGATAGGCGGGGATCGTGGCGAACCCACCGCCGTAGAAGGACAGGATCACCAGGGCGCAGACGATGAACAGCGGCTTGGAGGCGTCGCCGAACTGCGCGATCAGCAGATACATCAGCGCGCCCACACCCAGGTAGACGCGGTAGATGTTCTTGCGCCCGATCAGGTCGGACGTCGACGACCAGACGATACGGCCGGTCATGTTGGCCGCGGAGAGCAGGGCGACGAAGCCGGCGGCCGCGGTCACGGAGACCGGGGTGGAGGAGTCGGCGAAGAAGTCCGTGATCATCGGGGCGGCCTTCTCCAGGATGCCGATGCCCGCGGACACGTTCATGCAGAGAATGACCCACAGGCACCAGAACTGCGGGGTGCGGATGGCGTTGCGGGCCGAGACCTGCGGGCCCTGGAGGACACTCGGTCCGCTGTCGACCGGCTTCTCGGTGCGCGGCACCCGGACCAGCAGCACACCGAGCAGCATGAACACGGCGTACGACAGTCCGTGCACCAGGAAGGCCAGGGCGATGCCGGAGGAGTCGGCGCCGAAGGACTCCAACATCTGGGCGGACCACGGCGAGGCGATGAGCGCGCCGCCGCCGAAGCCCATGATCGCGATGCCGGTGGCCATGCCGGGCCGGTCCGGGAACCACTTGATCAGGGTGGAGACGGGCGAGATGTAGCCGATGCCGAGGCCGATGCCGCCGACGAATCCGTAGCCGAAGACGATGAGCCAGTACTGCTCGGTGGCCGCGCCGAGCGAGGCGAGCAGGAAGCCGGAGGAGAAGCAGATCAGCGCGACGGTCATCGCCCAGCGCGGCCCGTTGCGCTCGACGAGTGTTCCGCCGAACGCGGCGGACAGGCCCAGCATGACGATGCCGAGTTGGAAGGGCAGCGCGCTCTGGGTGCCGCTGAGGCCGAGCGCGGATTCGAGCGGCGGCTTGAAGACGCTCCAGGCGTAGGCCTGTCCGATGGAGAGATGGACGGAGAGCGCGGCCGGGGGGACGAGCCAGCGGCTCCAACCCGGGGGTGCGACGGGGGGACTCATGATCCCGGACGGTAGGGAGTGACAGGGGAGTTGAGAAGGCGGCGCGTCGACCGTAGCGGTGAGCGGTATCCGCCGCGCGCCGAACGGTCGTTCCCCGGCCACTTCCGCCTTCGAGCCAGGCCAGGCCCTCTGGTCAGGCGGGCTATGCTCTGCCGCTATGACTACCGGGACGGCCTTGCGCCACACACGGATTGGTGACCCGGTGCTCTTCTGAGCGCCGTGTGGGCCGGTGCGGGCCCGCTGTTCGATCGAGGATCTCGCGCTGTCGCGCGGGCTCCGCCTCCGTCGTGTTGATCACGAGCTCGACACATCAACCACGACAGGAGAACGATATGCCCACCAAGATGCTGCGGATTCCCACAACGGACGGTCAGGCCGACGCTTTCGCCGCCTTCCCCGAGCGCGGCGAGCGGCACCCCGGGGTGCTGATGTACTCGGACGCCTTCGGTCTGCGGCCCGTACTGCGGGAGATGGCCCGCGAACTGGCCGAGCACGGGTACTACGTGCTCGTCCCCAACCTCTACTACCGGCACGGCCCGGCACCGGTGGTGGAACTTCCCGAGTACATCGGGGAGGAGATCCGGCCGGCGGTCGTCGCCCAACTGCTGCCCTTGCTCAAGGCACACACCGCCACCGAACGTGTCCTTCGTGATGCCGACGCCTACCTCCGGTTCCTCGCCGCCCAGCCCGAGGTCGGCGCCGGACCGGTGGCCGTGACCGGCTACTGCATCGGCACCCTGTTGGCGCTGCGCACCGCGGCGGCCCACCCCGGCCAGGTGGCCGCCGTCGCAGGGTTCCACCCCGGCTTCGTGGTCACCGACGCGCCCGACAGCCCGCACCGTCTCGTGCCCAAGCTCAGCGCGGAGGTCCATCTCGGCCTCGCCGAAGGCGACATGGCCCCCGAGGTCATCGCTGAGCTCCACCAGGCCCTGGATGCCGCGGGTCTCGGCCACACCTGCGAGATCTACCCCGGCACCGTCCACGGCTTCACCATGGCCGACACCGAGGCCTTCGATCCTTCCGCACTGCGGCGCCACTGGGACCGCCTGCTCCCCCTCCTCCACCGCACCCTGTCCCACGACTGAGGTCTCAAATGCCTTGGCGGGCCGGTGCGTGAACTCTTGCTGGGTCAACTTCCATACTGTAGACAATATTTCGTCGACAGAGTTCGGCAGTGTGCCATCTCCGCGGTATCCCTCGACCGAACGGAGCTCCCTCACCATGAAAGTCGCAGTTCTCGGCGCCGGTGCGATCGGCGCCTATGTCGGCGCGGCGCTCCACCGTGCCGGCGCGGACACCCATCTCGTCGCCCGTGGACCGCATCTCGCGGCCATGCGGCGGGACGGGGTGCGAGTGCTCAGCCCGCGCGGGGACTTCACCGCCCGCGCCCACGCCACCGACGACCCGGCCGAGATCGGGCCGGTCGACTTCGTCTTCCTGGGCCTCAAGGCCAACTCGTACGCGGCGTGCGGGCCGCTGATCGAGCCCTTGCTGCACGGCACCACGGCGGTGATCGCCGCCCAGAACGGCATTCCCTGGTGGTACTTCCACCGGCACGGCGGCCCGTACGACGGCCACCGGCTCGAGAGCGTGGACCCCGGCGGCGCGGTCAGTGCGGTGCTCGCGCCCGAACGGGCCGTCGGCTGTGTCGTGTATGCGGCGACCGAGCTCGAAGGGCCCGGTGTCGTACGGCACTTGGAAGGCACCCGGTTCTCCGTCGGCGAGCCCGACCGCGGTGTGTCCAAGCGCTGCCGGGACTTCAGCGAGGCGATGACGGCCGGTGGCCTGAAGTGTCCGGTGGAGCCCGACATCCGGAGCGACATCTGGATCAAGCTGCTCGGCAACATCTCGTTCAACCCGATCAGCGCCCTGGCTCGCGCGACCATGCGGCAGATGTGTCTGCACGGCGGCACCCGCAAGGTCATCGAGACGATGATGGCCGAGACGCTCGCGGTCGCCGAGGCCCTGGGCTGCGAGGTCGGTGTCTCCATCGAACGGCGGATGGCGGGCGCCGAACGCGTCGGTGACCACCGCACCTCCACGCTCCAGGACCTGGAGCGCGGCAAACCGCTGGAACTCGACGTCCTCCTCGCCGCCGTCGTCGAGTTGGCGGACATCACCGGCGTCGAGGTGCCCACCCTCCGCACCGTCCACGCCATCTCGGACCTGCTCGCGTTGAGGAGCGCCGCGTGAAGAATCGGCAGAATCGGCAGAATCGGCAACCGAAGACCTACACCCGGCTCACCCATCCCCTCGTCCGCGACTCCCGCGACGAGCCCTTCCGGCGGGCCAGTTGGGAGGAGGCGCTGGATCGGGCGGCCCGCGGCATCGAGCGCAACCGCGGCGCCTTCGGCATGTTCTCCTGCGCCCGCGCCACCAATGAAATGAACTACGTGGCGCAGAAGTTCGCCCGTGTGGTCATGGGCACCAACAACGTCGACTCCTGCAACCGCACCTGTCACGCGCCGAGCGTCGCCGGCCTCTCCGCCGCCTTCGGCTCCGGCGGCGGCACCTCCTCCTACGAGGAGATCGAGCACACCGACGTGATCGTCATGTGGGGCTCCAACGCCCGCTTCGCCCACCCGATCTTCTTCCAGCACGTGCTGAAGGGGATACGCAACGGCGCCCGGATGTACGCGGTCGACCCCCGCCGGACCTCCACCGCCGAGTGGGCGGAGAGCTGGATGGGGCTGAACGTCGGCACGGACATCCCGATGGCCCACGCGATCGGCCGGGAGATCATCCACGCGGGCCTCGCCAACATGGCGTTCGTCGAGCGGGCGACCACCGGCTTCGATGAGTACAGGGCGCTCGTGGAACCGTGGACGCTGTCGTTGGCGGAGAAGGTGACGGGTGTACCGGCCGCCGCCATCAGGCAGTTGGCGCACGCGTACGCCCGTGCCGAGCGCGCCCAGCTGTGCTGGACCCTCGGCATCACCGAGCACCACAACGGCACGGACAACGTGCGCGCGCTGATCAACCTCTCGCTGCTGACCGGCCATGTGGGGCGGTACGCCTCCGGATTGCAGCCCCTGCGCGGCCAGAACAACGTGCAGGGCGGCGGCGACATGGGCGCGATCCCCAACCGGCTGCCCGGCTTCCAGGACATCCTCGACCCGGAGTCCCGGCTGAAGTTCGAGTCGGCGTGGGACACCGTCATCCAGCCGCACTACGGGCTGAACCTGACGGAGATGTTCGAGGCCATGGAGGAGGGCTCGCTGAAGGCCGTGTACTGCATCGGGGAGAACCCGGCGCAGTCCGAGGCCGACAGCGAGCAGGCCGTACGGCGCCTGAAGGAGCTGGACTTCCTCGTCGTCCAGGACATCTTCCTGACGAGGACGGCCGAGCTGGCGGACGTCGTGCTGCCCGCGACCGCCGGATGGGCGGAGACGGACGGCACCACCACCAACAGTGAACGGCGGGTTCAGCGCGTACGCAAGGCGGTCACCCCGCCCGGTGAGGCCCGCGAGGACATCGACATCATCTGCGACCTGGCCGCCCGGCTCGGGCACGAGTGGAAGTACGCCGACGCCGAGGCCGTCTGGAACGAGCTGCGGTCGGTGTCGCCGGACCACTACGGGATGACGTACGAGCGCCTGGAGGAACACCAGGGCATCCAGTGGCCCTGCCCGGACACGGACAGGCTCGAACCGACCTATCTGCACGGCCGGTTGTGGGACCCCGACCCGGCCGATCGAGGCAGGCCCGCGCCCTTCGGGATCGTCCAGCACGATCCGCCGGTGGACCTGACGGACGAGCGGTTCCCGATCCGGCTCACCACCGGGCGACGGCTGGACTCGTACAACACCGGTGTGCAGAGCGGTGGTTACGCCTCGCCGCTCCGGCGCGGGGAGTACATCGAGCTGTGCCCGGAGGACGCGGAGCGCTACGGCGTCGTGGTCGGCGAGGAGGTCCAGGTGTCCTCGCGGCGCGGGTCGGTCGTGGCGCCGGTGTGGATCGACACCGGGCTGCGGCCCGGCCTCGCGTTCATGACCATGCACTTTCCCGACGAGGTGGACACCAACCAGCTGACGATCGAGGCGAACTGCCCGATCGCGGGGACGGCGGAGTTCAAGGCGTCGGCGATCCGGATCGAGAAGCTGCCCGTCGCGACCATCGTGAGGTGACGCAAGTGGACCTGCACTTCGGTGACAGCAAGCCCACGGACGAGGAGACGGCGGCCGTCGACGCGCTGCTCGGGCCGCCGGAATCCTCCTGGGAAGGCGCGGACCGTTGCGACGCCGATCTGCGGTGGGCGCGGGGCGGCCGGGAGGCCCGGGAACGCCGTGACCTGCTGTTGCCGGGGCTGCACGCGATCAACGACCGGGTCGGCTGGATCAGCGAGGGCGCGCTGGACTATCTCTGCCGACGGCTGACGGTGCCCCCGGCGGAGGCGTACGGCGTGGCCACGTTCTACGCGATGTTCTCGGTCGAGCCGCGCCCGGCGACCGTGCTGCACGTGTGCACCGACCTGGCGTGCGCGGCGGCCGGGGCGGCCGAGCTGTGCGCCGGGGTCGAGTCCCGTCTGGGCCTCGGCAGCGGGGTGAGCGTGGAGCGGAGCCCGTGTCTGGGGCTGTGCGAGCGGGCGCCGGCCGCGCTCGCGATCAAGGCCGGCGACCCGGTGCGTACGGCGGTGTCGGCGCCGGCGAGCGTCGAGTCGGCCGTGCTCGCGGCGAGCGCGCCGGACTCGGCGGACGAGGAGCCCCCGGCCGCCACGGCGGTGCCGCAGGCCGGACAGCCGGGGCTCACCCTTCTCGCCCGCGTAGGCGTCGTCGACCCGGCCTCCCTCGACGACTACCGCGCCCACGGCGGCTACATGGCCCTGCGGCGGGCCTTCGACCTCGGCCCCGCCGGGATCATCCGGGAGGTCACCGACTCGGGCCTGGTCGGGCGGGGCGGCGCCGCCTTCCCCACCGGCCGGAAGTGGCAGGCCACCGCCTCCCAGCCCGACCGTCCGCACTACCTCGTCTGCAACGCGGACGAATCCGAGCCGGGCACCTTCAAGGACCGCGTGATCATGGAGGGCGATCCGTTCGCCCTGGTCGAGGCGATGACGATCGCGGCCTACGCGACCGGGGCGCACCAGGGGTACCTGTATCTGCGGGGCGAGTATCCACGGGCCCTGCGGCGGCTGGAGCACGCCATCGCCCAGGCCCGCGCCCGGGGGCTGCTCGGCGACGACATCCTCGGCCAGGGGTACGCGTTCGACATCGAGATCCGCCGGGGCGCTGGCGCCTACATCTGCGGCGAGGAGACGGCCCTGTTCAACTCCATCGAGGGCTATCGGGGCGAGCCGCGTTCGAAGCCTCCGTTCCCGGTGGAGAAGGGCCTCTTCGGCAAGCCGACCGTGGAGAACAACGTCGAGACCCTGGTGAACGTCCTGCCGATCCTGACGAGGGGCGCCCCGGCGTACGCGGCGATCGGCACCGGGCGCTCCACCGGGCCGAAGCTGTTCTGCGTGTCGGGCAGCGTGGACCGGCCCGGCATCTACGAGCTGCCCTTCGGCGCGACACTCGGCGATCTGCTGACGCTCGCCGGGGTGCGGGACCGGCTGCGGGCCGTCCTCCTCGGCGGCGCGGCCGGCGGCTTCGTACGGCCCGACGAGCTGGACATCCCGCTCACCTTCGAGGGGACGCGGGAGGCGGGCACGACGCTCGGCTCGGGGGTCGTGATGGCCTTCGACGACACGGTCCCGCTGCCCCGGCTGCTGCTGCGGATCGCGGAGTTCTTCCGGGACGAGTCCTGCGGGCAGTGCGTGCCGTGCCGGGTCGGGACCGTGCGCCAGGAGGAGGCGCTGCACCGGATCGCCGAGCGGACCGGCGCGGCGGCTGCCGGGGACATCGCCCTGCTCAGGGAGGTCGGCCGCGCGATGCGCGACGCCTCGATCTGCGGTCTGGGGCAGACCGCGTGGAACGCCGTGGAATCCGCCATCGACCGCTTGGGGGCGTACGAATGACCGCGCATCGCCGTACCCGTCCTACCGGAGCCGCCGTATGACCGTGATACCGCTGGGAGTGCCGCGACGGCTGTTGGAGTTCACGATCGACGGGGAGCCGGTGCGGGCACCCGAGGGCTCGACGATCCTCGACGCCTGCCGTGCGGCCGGCAAGGACATCCCCACCCTCTGCCAGGGCGACACCCTCACACCCAAGAACGCCTGCCGGGTCTGTGTCGTCGAGGTCGAGGGGGCCCGGACCCTCGTCCCGGCCTGCTCCCGCGAGGCCGAGCCCGGTATGGAGGTGCGGACGGACACCGAGCGCGCCCGGCACAGCCGCAAGATCGTCCTCGAACTCCTCGCCTCCTCGGTCGACCTGTCCACGACCCCGCGGGTCGCCGAGTGGATCAAGGAGTACGAGGCGAAACCGGACCGCTTCGGCCCGGACGCGGCCCGGCTGAACGAGGAACCCAAGGTCGACAACGAGCTCTATGTGCGGGACTACGACAAGTGCATCCTGTGTTACAAGTGCGTGGACGCCTGTGGGGAGCAGTGGCAGAACACGTTCGCGATCTCCGTCGCGGGCCGGGGCTTCGACGCCCGGATCGCCGTGGAGCACGACGCCCCGCTCACCGACTCCGCCTGCGTGTACTGCGGCAACTGCATCGAGGTCTGCCCGACGGGCGCGCTGTCCTTCAAGTCGGAGTTCGACATGCGGGCGGCGGGCACCTGGGACGAGTCGGCGCAGACGGAGACGACCACGGTGTGCGCGTACTGCGGTGTGGGCTGCAACCTCACACTCCATGTGCAGGACAATGAGATCGTGAAGGTCACCTCGCCGCACGACAACCCGGTGACCCACGGCAACCTCTGCATCAAGGGCCGCTTCGGCTACCAGCACGTACAGAACCGGGACTGAGACACGACATGGGACGAGTCACGGAACGACGCAAGGTGATCCGCATCCGGGACGGCGCGGTCTCCACCCGCCCGGACACGCTCGTCGCCGAGGAACCGATGGAGATCCGACTGAACGGCAAGCCGCTCGCGATCACCATGCGCACCCCGGGCGACGACTTCGCGCTGGCGGCGGGGTTCCTGGTGAGCGAGGGCGTGCTCGCCGAGCGGTCGGACCTGCAGAACATCGTCTACTGCGCGGGCGCGACCGCGGACGGGTCGAACACGTACAACGTGGTGGACGTGAAGACCGCGCCCGGGGTCGTCGTCCCGGACATCACTCTCGAACGGAACGTCTACACGACCTCGTCCTGCGGACTGTGCGGCAAGGCGTCGCTGGACGCCGTCCGTACGACCGCCCGCTGGACCATCGACGACACGCACGGCGGTGACGCTCCCCCGGTCCGTCTCGACCCCGCACTCCTCGCGAGCCTCCCCGACCGGCTCCGTGCGGCCCAGCGGGTCTTCGACCGGACCGGGGGTCTGCACGCGGCGGCCCTGTTCAGCGAGGACGGCGAGCTGCTCGACGTACGGGAGGACGTGGGGCGGCACAACGCGGTGGACAAGCTGGTGGGACGGGCCCTGCAGAGCGGGTCGCTGCCGCTGTCCCGAGCCGTGCTGCTGGTGTCGGGGCGGGCCTCGTTCGAGCTGGCGCAGAAGGCGGTGATGGCGGGGATACCGGTGCTGGCGGCGGTGTCGGCGCCGTCGTCGCTGGCGGTCGACCTGGCGGCGGAGACCGGGCTGACGCTGGTGGGCTTCCTGCGGGGCGCCTCCATGAACGTGTACGCGGGCGAGCACCGTATCGCTCTGCGGGCCGCGGCCGCGAAGGGCTGAGCCGGCTCCCCGCGACACGGCGGCGGAGCCCCCACCGGCGGGGAGCGCCCCCTGCGCCGGGGGGCTCCGCCGGTTCAGCCGCCGGGTACGCGTCGTTGGTCCACTGGTGCGTTGCCGGGTGCGGGTCCGGTGGGGGCTGGTCGCGCAGTTCCCCGCGCCCCTTGAAAGACACGGCCCCTGCGGGCCGAAAAGCATGGGGCGCAGCCCCTGCTTTTCAGGGGCGCGGGGAACTGCGCGAGAAGCCCCACCGGACCGGCACCCGCCCACGAAACCCGCACCCCCGAGCTATCAGGCGCCCCACTGACCGATCGTCACCTAGTCGTACGACACGCCCAGTCACGACCGACGCACGGTTCTTGTGAGCCCACTGAGAGCCCAAGTACCGTCTGTGGCCGCACGTGGGACATAGGACGTCCTATGTCCCATCGCCTAGACGGATGAAGGGCTGGCCGCACCGTGCCGTCGAGTCTTCACGCACGTCTCAGATCCCCCCTCACCTCCCCCCTCCTCGCGGTGGTCACCGCCTCCGCACTCCTCGCCCTGTCCCACCCCGCCGGAGCCGAGGCCCAACAAGCGCCCGTCGCAGCCGAGTTCGAGCAGCAGGTCCTCTTCACGGCCTCCCAGGACCCCGGCTACGCCTGCTTCCGCATCCCGGCGATCGTCCGGACGACCGAGGGAACCCTGCTCGCCTTCGCCGAGGGCCGCGTGCTGAATTGTGGGGACGCTGCCGACATAGACCTCGTGGTCAAGCGGTCCACGGACGGCGGCCGCACCTGGGGCCCGCTGCGGGTGGTCAACGAGGGTGGCGGCGACACCCACGGGAACCCCGCGCCGGTCGTGGACACCAGGACCGGCCGGATCGTGCTGGCGGAGACGTACAACACGGGCCGCCCGGACAGCGCGAGCTGCGACGTCCCGTGCGACCGAGCTCCGCATCTGCAGTACAGCGACGACGACGGGCTGACCTGGTCCGAGCCGCGCAGCCTCAGCGACCAGATCCGCCCGGCCGCCTGGAACTCGTGGTACGCCACCGGCCCGGTGCACGGCATCCAGCTCACCCGGGGCCGGCACGCGGGACGGCTCGTCCTCGGGGTCAACGCCGAGACGTTCGCCGACGGCCGGATCACCGCCAACCACGCCGCGCTCGTGACCAGCGACGACGGCGGGGAGAACTGGAAGGTCGGCGCGACGGACTCGTGGCCGATCGCGGACGAAGGCACCTTCCGGCAGAAACCGTCGGAGCTGACGCTCGCCGAGCGCGCGGACGGCACGGTGCTCGTCAGCGGGCGCGAGCAGGACGGCACCGACCTCGGCCATCGCAGCCAGACCGTCAGCCGGGACGGCGGCACCACCTTCACCGAACCCTTCCGGGCGCTCCCGGACCTCTACATGCCGCAGGTGCAGGGTTCCGTGCTGCGTCTGGGCGACCGCATGCTGCTGGCCGGCCCGGCCGACCCCGACCGCCGCCGGACGATGGCGATCCGCTCCTCCTACGACGGCGGTCGCACCTGGGAGAGCGTGGACCGGGGCACCGTCGTCACCACGGACTGGTCCGGCTACTCGGACCTGGTCCGGATCGACGGCGGCACGGGCGGCAACGATGTCGTCGGGCTGCTGTACGAGGGCGGCGCGGTCGACGCCCGGGACGAGATCCGCTTCGCCCGGTTCACCGAGGACTGGCTGAAGCCGCGCCGACGCCCGGATCCGACGACGCCCGACAGGGCACCCGGCGGCAAGCGGGCGGCCGTGCTCGGCGGGGCCCGGCCGACGGACGGGGTGTTCGGCGGGGCGGTCGAGTTCGACGGTGCCGACGACGCCGTACGGCTGCCGTATCGCTCCCGACTCCCGCTCGGCACCAAGGACTTCACCGCCTCGCTCTGGTTCCGTTACACGGCCACCGGCGGGGAGCAGCCGATGCTGTGGATGGGCGGTGTCGGGACGACGCAGCCGCAGGTGTGGCTGCGCGGGGAGCCGGCGGCCGGCCGGCTGACGGGGCTGATGACCGTGCGGGACGGGGCCGCGCTGCCCAGGACGACGTCCGTGCGGTCCACGGGCGCGTACAACGACGGCGAGTGGCACCACCTCGTGCTGCGGCGGGGCGGAGGGCAGCTCACCCTCTTCGTCGACGGCACACCGTTCAGCACGGCCGACATCCCCGGATCGGTCAGCCGGAACTCGCCGTTCGGGGTGCACATCGGGCAACGGGTCGACGGCCGGGTCCACTTCACCGGCGCGATCGACGAAGTGCGAGTGCACGACCGGGCGTTGAGCGACGCGGAGGTGGCCGGGCTCGCCGCCCGGAGCGCCGAGACGCGGGGCGCGATCCTCTGGCTGCCCATGGACCGGGTGGACGGAGGCAACTAACGTCCCTTCCGTGTCCGACGACGCGGGAGCACGACAGCGGGCGGGGGCCGGACCGGTCCTGATCCTGGCACTGGTCCTGGCCCTCGCCGCCGTGCTGCTGACCGCCCTCCCGGACGACGACCGGGAGGGCGGCCGCGCCTGCACGGCCCGCACGGTCCGGGACTGGGACCCGGACACCTCGCTGACCGGCGAGTTCACCCGGTACGGCGACGACGCGACCCGTACGGACGACTGGACCGGCGGCGACGGCACCCACTCCGTGCGGCTCCCGGACGGCCGGGTGCTGTGGCTGTTCTCGGACACCTATCTGGGCCAGGTGCACCCACCGCCCAACCCGGCGGGCGAGTCCGTGGCGTGGCGGGACGTCTCGACGCCGCTGGTGCGCAACTCGGCCGTGGTGATGTCCTCCTCGGGCCGCCTCGAATCCACGCTCCCGGCACCGGTCTTCCCGGATCCGGCCCCGCAGCGGTGGCGCTGGCCGGTGGCCGCCCGGGTCGAGCCCCGCTCCCCCGGCTCGGACGAGAAGGTCCTGCGGGTGCTGCTGTGGACGCGGACGGCGGGCCGGTCGCCGTGGATCTACGGCGTGCCGACGGCGACCGAGGTGGCCACGCTGTCGCTGCCCGAGCTGCGGCTGGAGGGGATCACGACGGTGCTGGACCAGGGGTCGGTCGCCGATCCGGCCCGGCGGGTGCTGTTCGGTACGACGGCCGTGGACGCGGGCGACTGGACGTACGTCTTCGGCGGCACCGACGCCCAGGCGGCCTCCCGGCCGACCTCGCACGCGTATGTCGCCCGGGTGCCGCGCGGCCGGCTCGGGGAGCCGGGGGCGTGGGAGTACTGGGACGGCGAGCGGTGGGCGGTGCGGGGGCGGCCGGCGGCGGTGCTCGGGAACGGGGAGGACAAGGGGGTGGGCAGCGCATTCACCGTCGTCCGGGACGGCCGTACGTATGTGCTGTTCACCATGGCCGCCGGGACCGAGGGGCTGACGACCGTCACCGCCTATTGGGCCTGCTCCCCGACGGGGCCCTGGCACGGGCCCACCAAGGGATTCAGCCCCCCGCTGCCGAACAGCGGTGTGGCGGCGTACAACCCGCAGGCGCACAAGGCGGTCGGCGACGGGCGGCTGGTGCTCAGCTACGACGTCAACTGGCTGGACGCCGACGCGGCGGCGGCGCAGCTGAACATCACCCGGAACGTGTCCCTGTACCGACCGCGGTTCGTATCGCTTCGTCTCGCCGCTCCGTGACCTCCGGCTCCACCGGGTCGTGGGCCCGGCGTTTGGCGATGACCGCGCAGACCATGAGCTGCATCTGGTGGAACAGCATCAGCGGCAGTACGGCGAGGGACGCCTCGGCGCCGAACAGGACGCTCGCCATGGGTAGTCCGGAGGCGAGGGACTTCTTGGAGCCGGCGAACTGGATGGCGATCCGGTCCGCCCGGTCGAAGCGCAGGGCCTTGGCGCCGTACCAGGTGAGCAGCAGCATCACCGCGAGCAGCACGGCCTCGACGGCCAGCAGCCCGGCGAGCCGCAGCGGGCTGACCTGGCTCCAGATGCCGCGCACCATGCCCTCGCTGAACGCGACATAGACGACGAGGAGGATCGAGCCGCGGTCGACGAGACCGAGGATCCGCTTGTGCCGGGTGATGAAGCCGCCGATCCAGCGGCGGGCGACCTGCCCGGCGAGGAACGGCACCAGCAGCTGGAGAACGATCTTCAGCAGCGAGTCGGCGGAGAAGCCCCCGACGCTGCCGCCCAGGAGGCTCGCCGCGAGCAGCGGGGTGATGACTATGCCGGCGAGGGAGGAGAAGGAGCCCGCGCAGATCGCGGCGGGCACATTGCCCCGGGCCATCGAGGTGAAGGCGATCGACGACTGGATGGTCGACGGGACGAGGGTGAGGAAGAGCAGCCCGGTGTAGAGGGAATGGGTCAGGAACACCGGTTCGAGGCCGCGGGCGGCCAGGCCGAGCAGGGGGAAGACGACGAACGTGCACGCCAGGACGGTGAGGTGCAGGCGCCAGTGCTTGACGCCGTCGAGGGCCTCGCGTGTGGAGAGCCGGGCGCCGTAGAGGAAGAAGAGGAAGGCGATCGCTGCCGTGGACGCGCCGGACGCGACCTCGGCGACCGTACCCCGCGCCGGGAGGAGCGCCGCGAGGCCCACCGTCCCGAGCAACAGCAGGATGTACGGGTCGATCGGCATCCAACTCGGCCACTTCAGGCGTTTCACGGTGCTCCACGTACGTTCGATGAGGGTGCGTGCCGGGCCGGAGGGCCCCTCTCCATGGTCCTCTCCCGGCCCGTGATCGGGAATCCGTCATACCGCTCTGACTGTAATCGTTTCTCTCGATAACGGAGTAGGCTGGAGATTATGTACGACCCCTCCCAGCTGCGTACCTTCCTCGCCGTGGCCCAGACGCTGAGCTTCACGCAGGCCGCGCGGCGGCTGGGGCTGCGGCAGTCCACGGTCAGCCAGCACGTACGCCGTCTGGAGGACGCGACCGGGCGGCAGCTGTTCTCGCGGGACACGCACTCCGTGGAGCTGACGGAGGACGGTGAGGCGATGCTCGGCTTCGCCCGGCGGCTCCTCGACGTCCATGAACAGGCGACGGCGTTCTTCACCGGGACCCGGCTGCGCGGGCGGCTGCGGTTCGGCGCGTCCGAGGACTTCGTGCTCACCCGGCTCCCGGAGATCCTGGAGTCCTTCCGGCACGACCACCCCGAGGTGGACCTGGAGCTGACCGTCGAGCTGTCCGGCACGCTGCACGAGCAGCTCGCGGCGGGCAAGCTCGACCTGGTGCTGGCGAAGCGGCGCCCGGAGGACCCGCGCGGCGAACCCGTCTGGACGGACAGGCTCGTGTGGATCGGCGCGGAACGGCTCCGCCTCGACCCCGACCGCCCGGTGCCGCTGATCGTCTATCCGCCGCCGGGCATCACCCGCGCCCTGGCCCTGGAGGCGCTGGAGCGCGAGGGTCGCGCCTGGCGTATCGCCTGCACCAGCGGCAGCCTCAACGGCCTCATCGCCGCCGCCCGTGCGGGCCTCGGCGTGATGGCGCATTCCCGTCGCCTGGTGCCCCCTGGTCTGGTCCGGGTCCCGGACCGCGCGGAGCTCCCGGAACTCGGCGAGGTCGACTTCGTCCTCGTCCACGGTCGGCGGCCGGGAGCCGCCTCGGGCGCGGCGGACGCCCTCGCGGCGGCGATCCTCTCCGGCGGCGACCGGCTCCACGGCCGGGTGCGAGGGGTGTGACGGGAAGGGCCGCCGCAGCGCTGCAGGCGTGTCGGCCCCGCGGAGGATGTGAGCAGTGTTCGCGTCCCCCCGGACCGGATCGTGTTCACAGCGATGCGCTGCGTAACCGGAGCGTGTGGGTTCGGTGGAGATTACGGTGCCGAAGCTTACTCCGGGGTCAGTAACTGCGCCCGATCCTCCCCATCTGTGCGGGTTTTTCGGCACGTACCAGGGGCATGTGTCCCCATGCGCCCCTCCACAACCCCTCCCGCCTGTTCTCCCGGTGAGGTAGCTTTCACGCGCTGTGGGGAGCGCCACGAGGAGTGGGTTTGCGCGAGTTCACCAACCCTCCGTCGGCGTCGGCGCCGCCGGTGGGCGGCCTGGCCGACGTCGTCTACGAGTACGCCCAGGAGGACCCGACATACATCGCGCTCGGCCGCAAGGACGAGCTGGGCGAGTGGCGCGATGTGACCTCCGCCGAGTTCCGCGACGAGGTGCTCGCGCTGGCGAAGGGGCTGCTGGCGCAGGGCGTACGGTTCGGCGACCGGGTCGCCATCATGTCCCGTACCCGCTATGAGTGGACCCTCTTCGACTACGCCCTGTGGACCGTCGGCGCCCAGGTCGTCCCCCTCTACCCGACCTCCTCCGCCGAGCAGGTCTTCTGGATGCTGTACGACTCCCAGTGCACGGCGGCCATGGTCGAACACGAGGACCACGCGATGACCATCGCCACCGTCATCGACCGGCTGCCGCAGCTGCGCCGGCTCTGGCAGCTGGACGTGGGCGCGGTGCAGGAGCTGTACGAGTCGGGGGCGCATCTCGACGACGAGGTGGTGCACCGGCACCGGCGGGCGGTGACGCCCGAGTCGATCGCCACGATCATCTACACGTCCGGCACGACGGGCCGCCCCAAGGGCTGTGTCATCTCGCACGCCAACTTCATGGTCGAGGCGGACACGGTCATCGAGCGCTGGGCGCCGCTGTTCAAGTCCCGCAAGGGCGACGAGGCCGCGACGCTGCTGTTCCTGCCGCTCGCCCATGTCTTCGGGCGTATGGTGCAGGTCGCGGGCATCCGCGGGAAGGTGAAGTTCGGTCACCAGCCGCAGCTCAACGCGGCAGTCCTGCTGCCGGACCTCGCCGCCTTCAAGCCGACCTTCTTCCTCGCGGTGCCGTACATCTTCGAGAAGGTCTTCAACGCCAGCCGGCGCAAGGCCGAGCGGGAGGGCAGGTCCGGGCCGTTCGAGAAGGCCGTCGAGGTCGCCGTGAAGTACGCGGACGCGATGGAGGCGAAGGCCTGGGGCACCGGGCCGGGCCCGTCGGCGGCGCTGCGGGTGCAGCACCAGTTCTTCGACAAGGTCGTCTACGGGAAGATCCGGGAGGCGATGGGCGGCCGCATCAAGTACGCGATGTCCGGCGGCTCGGCGATGGACCGGCGGCTCGGACTGTTCTTCGCGGGCGCGGGCGTCCACATCTTCGAGGGGTACGGCCTCACCGAGTGCACGGCCGCCGCGACCGCCAACCCGCCGGAGCGCACCCGGTACGGCACGGTCGGCCAGGCCATCCCGGGCATGACCGTGCACATCGCGGACGACGGCGAGATCTGGCTGCGCGGCCCGAACGTCTTCCAGGGCTACCTCAACAACCCCAAGGCGACCGACGAGACCCTGCACGACGGCTGGCTCGCCACCGGTGACCTGGGCTCCCTCGACGAGGACGGCTATCTCACCATCACCGGGCGCAAGAAGGAGATCCTGGTGACCTCGGGCGGCAAGAGCGTCTCGCCCGCGATCCTGGAGGAGCGGGTGCGTGACCATCCGCTGGTGGCCCAGTGCATCGTCGTCGGCAACGACCGCCCGTACATCGCCGCCCTCGTCACCCTGGACGGGGAGGCGGTCGAGCACTGGCTGACGATGCACGGCAAGCCGAAACTGTCGCCGGCCGACCTGGTGCGCGATCCGGAGCTGGAGACCGAGGTGCGGCGGGCGGTGGTCACCGCCAACACCCTGGTCTCGCAGGCCGAGTCGATCCGTACGTTCCGCATTCTCGCGCACCAGTTCACCGAGGAGCACGGTCTGTTGACGCCGTCGCTGAAGCTGAAACGCAAGGCGATCGAGAAGGCGTACGCGGTCGAGGTGGAGGCGCTGTACCGGGCGTGAGCCGAATCGGCCGACCGGACTTCCCTGCCGGTCAGACGAGTTGGTAGCCGCGCATGTTCCGCAGCAGCAGGTGGCAGTTCTGCAGGGAGCCCGAGGTGTCGCCGAGGGAGCGGTAGATGCCCCACTTGGGGCGCAGCCGGTCGGCGAGGAAGGTGTCGACGCCGGTGCGGGAGACGTCGATGAGGGTGGTCGAGCCCTTCTTGAGGATCCAGCGCACCGAACCGGCCGAGCCGTTGCCGACCTTGACCTGGAAGTCGACGTCGACCCAGGAGTTGTGCAGGGGCGCGAGGTCGGTGCGGCCGACGAGGATGTCGTCGATGGGCAGCTTCAGTTCGATGGTCTGCGCGCCGTTCACCCTGCGCAGGGACTGCACGACGAGGGGTGAAGTGCCCGCGCCGGGCTGCTTCATCTGCATGATGTGCGTGAAGGTGGTGGTCGCCTTCAGCGACGTCGGTATGTACATCCCGTAGGTGACGCGCCAGGTCTGCCCCTCGGTCCACCGCAGGAAGCCGCTGCCGGTGCGCAGTCCGGTGACCTCGTGGCGCTGGCGGTCGGTCGAGGTGTCCCGGTCGACGGTGTGCATGTCGAAGCGCCAGGTGTCGCCGGTGGCGTGGATGTGCGGCGCGGCGGAGGTATGTGAGTCGGCGCGGTCGTCCTCCAGGGTCTCGAAGGCGCGCAGCCCGTCGGCGCTCGCCGACGGGGACCACTTCAACTGCCAGGAGGCGGCGTGCGCAACGGGGGCCGGCAGCCCGACGGCCGAGGCGGCGACGCCGCCGAGGGCGGCGCCGAGGACGTTCCTTCGCGTGGGGGTCATGGGCCATCCATTCACGTATGTGACCAGGATTCACCGATGTACGTTCAGTGGTGGACAGGTTCCACGCGTGACCGTGTCCGGTCAATGGTCCAGACCGTTACTCTTGAACCGCCGGATCCTTTCCGGCCAATCTGCGATCCGGGCCGCGAGCAGTCCGCTCAGGAATGCATCGCACGCCGTGATCGTTGACGATGGGAAGTACCACCCGACGACTTAAAGGATCGAGAGCTCGTGAGCAGCAAGGTCCCCCCGATCATCCTGAACAACGGCGTCGAGATGCCCCAGCTGGGCTTCGGCGTGTGGCAGGTGCCGGACGACGAGGCCGAGCAGGCGGTCACCACCGCGCTGGAGGCCGGCTACCGCAGCATCGACACGGCCGCGATCTACGGCAACGAAGAGGGCACCGGCAAGGCCATCGCCAAGGCGGGTGTCGACCGCAAGGACCTCTTCGTCACCACCAAGCTCTGGAACAGCGATCAGGGTTACGACTCCGCCCTGCGCGCGTTCGACGAGTCCCTGGACAAGCTCGGCCTGGAGTACGTGGACCTGTATCTGATCCACTGGCCGCTGCCGGCCCGGGGCACGTTCGTCGACACCTACAAGGCGTTCGAGAAGCTCCACGCGGACGGCCGCGCCAAGTCCATCGGCGTCTCCAACTTCCTTCCGGAGCACCTGCGGACGCTGATCGAGGCCACGAGCATCATCCCGGCCGTCAACCAGATCGAGCTCCACCCGCACCTCCAGCAGCACGCGGCCCGTGAGTACCACGCGGAGCAGGGCATCGCCACCGAGGCCTGGTCCCCGCTCGGCCAGGGCAAGGGGCTCCTGGAGGTCCCGGCGATCATCGCGATCGCGCAGAAGCACGGCCGCACCCCGGCCCAGGTGGTGCTGCGCTGGCACCTCCAGCTGGGCAACGTGGTCATCCCCAAGTCCGTGACCCCGTCCCGTATCAAGGAGAACATCGAGGTCTTCGACTTCTCCCTGGACACCGAGGACATCGCCGCGATCAGCGCGCTCAACGAGGACCGGCGCATCGGCCCGGACCCGGCGACGTTCGACGTGGCGTGAGCGACGTGCACTGAGACCGCCCGCCGGACGCATGGCGTTCGGCGGGCGGTCTCCTGTGCGGCGGCGGACCGTGGGCTCAGACGGGCTGCCCGATCGGCCGTACGACCACGGTGTTGATGTCGACCCCGGCCGGCTGGCGGATCGCCCAGACGACGGAGTCGGCGATCTGATCGGCGGTGAGGAGATGGCCCGGCGGGAGGCTGCCGTAGCTGTCCCAGAACGGGGTCTCCACGCGGCCGGGCGCGATCAGGGTCACGCCCACGCCCCACTCGGTGACCTGCCGCCGGGTGTTCTCCGCCAGCCCGGTGACGGCCCTCCCCCACTCTCGACTTCGCTCGAGCGGGCGGTACCCCCATGGTGGCCCCGTAGATGTTGCCGGGCCCGTGCACGAACCCGGCGACGCTGCCGACCAGCATGATGCGCCCCCGGGTCTCCTTGAGCGCGTCGATGGCGGCCCGGATGAGCAGGGCCGGACCCAGCACATTCGTCAGCACCATCTCCGACCACCCGGCCGGGTCCCCCTCGGCGACGGTGTCGTGCGTGGCGAACCCGGCGTTGGCGAGGACGGTGTCGATCCGCCCGAACTCCTTCAGCGTGGCGTCCACCGCCGCCTGTACGTCCGCGTACTCGGCCGCGTTGCCCGGCAGGGTCAACAGCCCCTCCGGCTCCCCGAGTCCGGCGGCGAACTCCCGCAGCCGCTCCGTCCTGCGCCCGGTGACGGCCACCCGCTGCCCGTCGTCGAGCAGCCGCCGGGCGACGGCGGCCCCGATGCCGGTACCACCACCGGTGATGAGTGTGACTGGCGCGTCGGTCATCGCTTTACCCCCATGTGACTCCGGCCGACCGTCTGGACGCCGGTCGGTGGAGGGGAGTCCACCACTTGAAGCGCTCTCGAAGTCAAGTGCGCGCGAGGCAGAGAGACTTCAGCAGGTGTCTCGCGGGTTCACCGCCGCGCCACGTGCACCGTGTGGGCCGCGAGGACGAAGAGGTCCGTACGGTGGTGCAGGCTCGACTCGTCGTCCGGGTCGAGGAGACGGTCGATGGTCGACAGGTCGGCGGCGTCGAGGAAGTCCGCGAGGGTGTCCCGGCCGCGCCGGAACTGGGCCACGGCGTGGGCGCGGGCCGCTTCCGGGACCGGAGCGGGAAGGTCGAGGAGGAAGGTGCGCGACGTGGCGTCGCGCAGGCCCGCGGAGGTGAGCAGCCCCGGCCAGTCGTCGCTCTCCGCGACACTGCCGGGCAGCGACGCGCGCATCTCGGCGAACCACAGCTCCTCCGCCGCGTCCATCCGGGACTGCAGCCCGGGACGGCCGATACCGAGGTCACGCGGCAGGAAACGGCTGGGCAGCCCGCCCTCGACGACGGCCAACGTGCCGCCGGGGGCGAGTCGTTCGGCGAAGGCGGCGACGGCCGCGCGCTGGTCGCCGAGGTGGTGCAGACTGCGGCTCGCCCACATCAGGTCGGCGGGGTACTCCAAGTCGGCCAGACCGTCCGGCAGTTCGGCCTCCAGTGTGCTGAACCGGTCGGCGAAACCGAGGCGTTCGGCACGGGCTCGGGCCCGCTCCAGCAGGGGCCCGGAGCCGTCGACCGCGACGACCCGGGCTCCGGGGAACCGGTCGGCGAGCAGACAGCTCACGACCCCCGGGCCGCTGCCCACGTCGACGACCAGCCCCGGCTCGGGCTGTCGTGCGGCCACCCAGGCCGCGGCCTGGCGGTTCCACGGTGCGAACAGCTCGGCCTGCTCCTCCAGGTGCTCGGCGAGCTCGGCCCAGTCGATGTCGGTGCGGTCGTGATGGCCGTGGCCGTGGCCCTGGCCGGGCCGGTGGTCGTGCTCGTGCCGGCCCTGGCCGTGATGGTGCTGTCCCATGGTGGTGAACCTCTCGTCCGAGTTCCGTCAGACTGCTCCGACGCACCGGAGAAGGGCCAGTTCTCTTGCCGTATCGGCAAATCGCTCGTGCCGATTCAGTCCTTCTCCGCCACCCGGTAGGTGCACACGTTCACGCCCGTGCCGCTGGTGGCCGTGGAGACCAGCTCCAGGGTGTGCTTGGCGCCGTCGCCGGGGAAGATCGTCTTTCCGCCGCCGAGAAGGACGGGCATGACGATCAGGACGAGTTCGTCGGCGAGGCCTTCGTGCAGGAGGGTGCGGGCGAGGGTGGGACTGCCCATGACCAGCAGGTCGCCGCCGGGGGTCTCGCGGAGCCGGCGGATCTCGGCGACGGCTTCCCCGCCCGGGATGCGGGTGGTGTTGTTCCAGGTCAGCTCGGAGTCGGTGAGCGTGGCCGACACGACGTACTTGCGGATGGAGTTCATCCGGTCGGCGAAGGGATCGCCCGCACGGTCGGGCCACGCTCCGGCCATCACCTTCCAGGTGCGGCGCCCGTACAGCAGCGCGTCGGCCTTCTCCAGCGCGGCGTCCCAGGCGCCGCCCACGATCTCCGGGTCGAAGAACGGGTGCGTCCAGCCACCGTGCGCGAACCCGCCCTCGGTGTCCTCGTCGGGACCGCTGGGCGCCTGCACGACACCGTCCAGGCTCATGAACTCGCAGATCACGATGCGCATGGGTATTTCTCCTCGTCCTCTCGCGGTCTGTACGGCGATGAGGACCACCGCGCCGCCCGGAACTCATCGCGTCCACCCGCCTCCGCCATCGTGACGTGGCTCACACGGACGCGCCACCCATCCGCCAGGGGTCGGGGAAGCGTGACTGACCCCTGGCGGACCGGTTCACCCGAGCCGACTCACAGCGCGGGGTAGGCGTTCTGCATCAGCTGCTGGAACTGGGCGGAGAACCAGTGTCCGGAGAGCGGCGCGTTCGGCAGGGCGCCGGACATGTTGTAGTTGTTCCGCGGGTTGCCCGTGTACGTCGGGTCGCACATGCGGTCGAAGCCCTTGCCCTCGTCGTTCGGGATGGCGGAGCTGGCCCCGTCGGACTCCCCCGGCGGCTTCATCCACACGTAGGCGTCGATCCCCGCAGCCGGGGCGGCCTTCGGACGCTCACCGAGACCGGCACCGGACTGGTTGCACCAGTTGCCGGTGTTGAAGCGGCGGTCGTAGCGCCCGCCGTCGACGTACGTGTCGACACTGGTCGTCGCGCCCGGTCCGGTGGGCCGTGCGGTGCCGCCCCAGCCGTTCCTGGAGGTGTCGATCAGCATGCCGATGTTGGAGTTGAAGCCCGCCGAGACCAACTGGTTGCGGAAGGCCTGGGCGAAGGACAGCTCGTCGACGTAGCGGTTCCAGTCGACCCACTTCGACTCACGGACCGACTTGCCGGCCACGGTGTCGTTGATGGTGAAGTTGTTCTCCTTCAGCGCGCTGTAGTTCGCCGTGTTGGTGATGAAGCCGTGGACGTCGTTGACCGTGGCGCCCTCGGCCGTCGCCGCCTCCTTCATGATGGCGGCGGAGGGGGCGAAGTTGTCGTCCCAGCCGAGCCAGCCGTGGTGGCCGGCGTCGACGTAGTTGTAGACGTTGGCGACGTCGCCCAGCTTGTTGAGCGCGTAGCCGACACCCTTGACGTAGTTGCCGTTGGCCTTCATCACATCGCACTGCGGCACGGCCGTCGGACGACTGCCGGTGTTGGTGACGAGGTTGGGCAGCGAGTCGATCTCGACCGTGGTGACGATCCGCAGCGAGGCGTACTTGGGGTCGCCGAGGATCGCCTTGATCGGGTCGATGTACTGCGTCTTGTACTTGTCGATCTCCGTCGGACCCAGCTCGCCGTTGGAGGCGAGGGCCGAGCAGTCACGGCCGGGCAGGTTGTAGATCACCAGCTGGACGACGAGCTCGCCCGAGCCCTTCTGCCGCAGCGCCTCGTCGAGGTGGGCCCGCAGGCCCATCTTTCCGCCGACGCCCGCGATGGCGGCGGTGCGGTCCAGCCACACCCCCGTGGGCTGGTTGGAGATCCGGCTGCCGCCCGGCTCGGCGGCGGCGTTCGCGGACCATTCCGGGTTCACGTACACCTTGGCGCCGGAGTAGGGGTTGTCCACCCTCGTGCCGGGCGTACCCGGGCCCGGGTCGGTACCGCCACCACCGCCGTCGTCCACGTTGCAGGTCACGCCGTCGAGCGTGAAGGTGGTCGGCAGGGCGTTGGTGCCGCTGTAGGTGGCGTTGAAGCCGAAGCTCACCGAACCGCCGGTCGCCAGCGTGCCGTTGTACGTCTCGTTGGCGGCCGTCACCGACGTGCCGCTCTGCGTGATCCGGGAGTTCCAGCCGTTGCCGACCTGCTGGTTGCCGGCGTACGACCACTTCACGGCCCACGACGACTTCGCCGCGCTGTTGTTGGTGATCGTGACGGCGGCGGTGAAGCCCGTGGACCACTGGTTCTGCACCTTGTAGTCGACCGTGCAGGGAATGGCCCTGGTGCCGACGTCGTCGGGCACGGCGGCCACCGCGGTTCCTGCGGCGCCGGCGACCAGCGCCAACGCCGCGAGGAGTGCTGTTCTGGTACGGCTCATGAGTGCGGGTTCCTCTTCCGTAGTGGGGTGTACGAGGAGGAGTCGTCGCGCTGTCGCCGAGGCGAGTAAAAGACCTGAACGCCGGGGGTGTTCTCTGAGCGTCCCTCGCAGCTCGGGCGCGCCGGGGGGCGAACGCGTCGACTGATGGAACCGCTCCCACTGGTGCTGGTGAAGGTAGCGCCAAGTGACGGTAAAAAACAGAGGTGTTGCGTTATTGCGCTCGACGAATCTTTTCTCTCTGATCGAATCTTTTCGACTCTTCAAACGCCTTGACCCCTTGCACCCCCCTCCTCAATATGGGAGCGCTCCCACTGGTTCAAGGCTTGTTGTTGCTGCTCCGCCCCCACCTTCGCAAGAGCCGCACGGAAGGAACCAGAGCATGCACCCCAGACGGAGACGCCATGCCTCGCGGCGCCTGTGGACCGCCGTGGTCGCGGCCCTCACCCTCCCCTTGACGATGCTCGGCTCGGGCTCGACTCCCGCCAGCGCGGCGGCAGTTGCCTGCAACGTCGACTACAAGACCAATGACTGGGGCTCGGGTTTCACCGCCGAGCTCACGATCAGCAACCGGGGCACCGAGGCCATCAGCGGCTGGACCCTGACGTACGACTACGCGGGCAACCAGACACTCACCAACGGCTGGAGCGGCACCTGGTCGCAGTCCGGCAAGACCGTGACGGCTCGCAACGCGTCCTGGAACGGCACGATCGCCGTCGGGGCCGCGGTGACCACGGGCGCCCAGTTCACCTACAGCGGCACGAACGCCGCGCCGACCAACTTCGCGATCAACGGCACCACGTGTGTGGGCGCGCACCAGCCGCCGATCACGGTGCTGACGAGCCCGGCGCCGGGCGCGGTGTACTCGCA
Source organism: Streptomyces sp. NPDC002787 (assembly GCF_053592095.1). Taxonomy (NCBI): domain Bacteria; kingdom Bacillati; phylum Actinomycetota; class Actinomycetes; order Kitasatosporales; family Streptomycetaceae; genus Streptomyces; species Streptomyces sp. NPDC002787. The sequence continues at coordinate 154,680 of NZ_JBSFVC010000006.1, forward strand.
GGGCACCGCGGTGCCGATGGCGGCCACCGCCGCCGCGGCGGACAACGCGACGGTCACGAAGGTCGAGTTCTACGACGACACGACGCTGCTGGGCACGGACACGACCTCGCCGTACACCTTCTCGGCCACGGGGTTGACCGTGGGCAGTCATTCGCTGGTGGCGAAGGCGTACGACAGTCTGGGCGCGTCGGCGAACTCCACGCCGGTCGGCATCACGGTCGCCTCGGGTCCCGCCGTGGTGGTCTCGCCGACCCAACTGGGTGTGCGGCAGGGCCAGTCGGGCACGTACGACGTGAAGCTCTCGACACAGCCGTCGGGGAACGTGACGGTGACGACCGCGCGGGCGTCCGGCAACACCGGGCTCTCGGTGACGGGCGGCGGGTCGCTGACCTTCACGCCGTCGAACTGGAACACCGCCCAGAAGGTGACCATCGGCGCGAACGCCTCCGGCACCGGTTCGGCGGTCTTCGACTCGACGGCCACCGGGCACGCCAAGGCCTCGGTGACCGTGACCCAGCTGGCCGCGTCCAGCGAGTACGACGAGCGGTTCCTGGAGCTCTACGGCAAGATCACCAACCCGGCGAACGGCTACTTCTCCCCCGAGGGCATCCCGTACCACTCGGTGGAGACCCTGATCGTCGAGGCGCCGGACCACGGCCATGAGACCACCTCGGAGGCGTACAGCTACCTCCTGTGGCTGCAGGCCATGTACGGGAAGGTGACGGGCGACTGGTCCAAGTTCAACGGCGCCTGGGAGATCATGGAGAAGTACATGATCCCCACGAAGGCGGACCAGCCGACCAACTCGTTCTACACGGCGAACAAGCCGGCGACGTACGCCCCCGAACACGACACCCCCAGCGAGTACCCGGCCCAGCTCAACACCGGTGTCTCGGTCGGTTCGGACCCCATCGCCGCCGAACTGAAGAGCGCCTACAACACGGACGACATCTACGGCATGCACTGGCTGCAGGACGTCGACAACGTCTACGGCTACGGCAACTCGCCCGGCAAGTGCGAGGCGGGGCCGAGCGACACCGGCCCGTCGTACATCAACACCTTCCAGCGCGGGCCGCAGGAGTCGGTGTGGGAGACGATCCCGCAGCCCACCTGCGACCAGTTCAAGTACGGCGGCAGGAACGGGTACCTGGACCTGTTCACCCGTGACGCCTCCTACGCCAAGCAGTGGAAGTTCACCAACGCCCCGGACGCCGACGCACGTGCCGTGCAGGCCGCGTACTGGGCGGACATCTGGGCCAAGGAGCAGGGCAAGGGCGGTGACGTCTCCGCGACCATCGGCAAGGCCGCGAAGATGGGCGACTATCTGCGCTACGCCATGTACGACAAGTACTTCAAGAAGATCGGGAACTGTGTGGGGCCGACCAGCTGCCCCGCGGGTACCGGCAAGGACTCCTCCCACTACCTGCTCAACTGGTACTACGCGTGGGGCGGCGCCACCGACACCAGCGCCGGCTGGGCCTGGCGCATCGGCTCCAGCCACACGCACGGCGGCTACCAGAACCCGCTGGCCGCCCACGCCCTCGCCAACTACGCCCCGCTGAAGCCCAAGTCGGCGACCGGGCAGGCGGACTGGGCCAAGTCCCTGGACCGGCAGATCGAGTTCTACCGCTGGCTGCAGTCCAACGAGGGCGGCATCGCGGGCGGCGCCACCAACAGCTGGGCGGGGCGCTACGCAACGCCTCCGGCCGGGACGCCGACCTTCTACGGCATGTTCTACGACGAGAAGCCCGTGTATCACGACCCGCCGTCCAACCAGTGGTTCGGCTTCCAGGCGTGGTCCATGGAGCGGGTCGCCGAGTACTACCAGCAGACGGGCAACGCGAACGCCAAGACGGTCCTCGACAAGTGGGTCGACTGGGCGCTGTCCAAGACGACGATCAATCCGGACGGTACCTACCGGATTCCGTCGACGCTTCAGTGGTCGGGTGCGCCCGACACCTGGAACGCGTCAAGTCCCGGTGCGAACGCGGGACTTCATGTCACCGTCGCCGACTACACCGACGACGTGGGCGTGGCGGCGGCGTACGCCAAGACGCTGACGTACTACGCCGACCGCTCCGGTGACGCCGACGCGGCCCGGGTGGCGAAGGCGCTGCTCGACGGCATGTGGGAGCACCATCAGGACGGGCTCGGGGTCGCCGTTCCCGAGACGCGGGCCGACTACAACCGGTTCGACGACCGGGTGTACGTGCCGAGTGGGTGGACCGGGACGATGCCGAACGGCGACGCGATCAACTCGTCGTCGACCTTCGATTCGATCCGGTCGTTCTACGAGGACGATCCGGCTTGGTCGAAGATCGAGGCGTATCTGGCCGGTGGGGCCGCGCCCTCGTTCACGTATCACCGGTTCTGGGCCCAGGCGGACATCGCCCTGGCCATGGGTTCGTACGCGGAGTTGTTGGAATAGCTCCGGGCCGTAGGTCGTAGGTCGGCTGCGGGTGATCCGTGGCTGGTCGCGCCCACGCGGCGGAGCCGCACAGGAGACACAGCCCCGCGCCCCTTCGGGGGCGCGGGGATCTTTCCCCCCACTGTCAGGAGAGGACCCCCACTGTGCGAAGAACCCGCATCCTCACCACCGTCCTGGCCCTCGCGGCCGGCCTTCTCGCCGGATCCCCACCCGCGATGGCCGCTGACAAGGCCGAGAAGTCGGTGTCCGTCGCCGCCGACACCTACACCTGGAAGAACGCCCGGATCGACGGGGGCGGTTTCGTCCCCGGCATCGTCTTCAACCGCAAGGAGAGGAACCTCGCGTACGCCCGGACCGACATCGGCGGGGCCTACCGCTGGGTGGAGTCGTCGAAGACCTGGACCCCGCTGCTCGATTCCGTCGGGTGGGACGACTGGGGGCACACCGGAGTCGTGAGTCTCGCCTCCGACCCGGTCGATCCGAACAAGGTGTACGTGGCGGCCGGGACGTACACGAACAGCTGGGACCCGGGGAACGGGGCGATCCTTCGGTCGTCCGACCGGGGTGCGAGCTGGCAGAAGACCGACCTGCCGTTCAAGCTGGGCGGGAACATGCCGGGGCGGGGCATGGGTGAGCGTCTGGTCGTCGATCCGAACAAGAACAGCGTGCTGTATCTGGGCGCGCCCAGCGGCAAGGGGCTGTGGCGGTCGACGGACTCGGGGGTCACCTGGTCACAGGTGACGAACTTCCCCAACGTCGGCAACTACGTGGCCGACCCCTCCGACACCAGCGGGTACTCCAGCGACAACCAGGGCATCGTCTGGGTCACCTTCGACGAGACCACCGGCACGTCCGGTAACGCGACCAGGACCCTCTACGTCGGGGTCGCCGACAAGGACAACGCCGTCTACCGCTCGACCGACGCGGGCGCGACCTGGTCCCGGGTGGCGGGGCAGCCGACCGGCTATCTGGCGCACAAAGGTGTCCTCGACGCGACGAACGGCCATCTGTACCTGTCGTACAGCGACAAGGGCGGGCCGTACGACGGCGGCAAGGGACAGCTGTGGCGGTACGCGACGGCCACCGGCGCCTGGACGAACATCAGCCCGGTGGCGGACGCCGACACGTACTACGGCTTCAGCGGGCTGACGGTCGACCGGCAGGACCCGGGCACGGTCATGGCGACGGCGTACAGCTCCTGGTGGCCGGACACGCAGATCTTCCGCTCGACGGACAGCGGCGCCACCTGGACCAAGGCCTGGGACTACACGTCGTACCCGAACCGCGCGAACCGCTACACCATGGATGTGTCGTCGTCTCCGTGGCTGACCTGGGGCGCGAACCCGTCGCCGCCCGAGCAGACGCCCAAACTCGGCTGGATGACCGAGGCGTTGGAGATCGACCCGTTCAACTCCAACCGGATGATGTACGGGACGGGTGCGACGATCTACGGCACCGAGAACCTGGGGAACTGGGACAGCGGCGGCCAGTTCGCCATCAAACCGATGGTGCGGGGGCTGGAGGAGACCGCGGTCCTCGACCTGGCCTCTCCCCCGTCCGGTGCCCCGCTGCTCAGCGCGCTCGGTGACATCGGCGGCTTCCGGCACACGGATCTGACGAAGGTCCCGTCGATGATGTTCACCTCGCCGAACTTCACGACGACGACCAGCCTGGACTACGCGGAGTCCAACCCGAACACGGTGGTCCGGGTCGGCAACCTGGACTCGGGCCCGCACATCGCCTTCTCCACGGACAACGGCGCCAACTGGTTCGCGGGCACCGACCCGTCGGGCGTGAGCGGCGGCGGTACGGTCGCGGCGGCCTCGGACGGCAGCCGGTTCGTGTGGAGCCCTGCGGGCACGGGCGTGCGGTACACGACGGGCTTCGGCACCTCGTGGTCGGCGTCGAGCGGCATCCCGGCCGACGCGATCGTGGAGTCGGACCGGGTGGACCCGAGGACCTTCTACGGCTTCAAGGCGGGGAAGTTCTACGTCAGTACGGACGGCGGAGCGACCTTCACCGCCTCTTCGGCCACCGGTCTGCCGAGCGGTGACAGTGTCCGCTTCAAGGCGCTGCCCGGTGTGAAGGGCGATGTGTGGCTGGCGGGCGGTGCGACGGACGGGGCGTACGGCCTGTGGCACTCGACCGACAGCGGCGCGACCTGGACCAAGCTGTCCGGCGTCGAGCAGGCCGACACCGTCGGCTTCGGCAAGGCGGCCTCGGGTGCCTCGTACCAGACCCTCTACACCAGCGCCAAGATCGGCGGCGTACGCGGCATCTTCCGCTCGACGGACAAGGGCGCGACCTGGACCCGGATCAACGACGACGCCCACCAGTGGGGTTGGACCGGAGCGGCGATCACGGGTGACCCGAGGGTGTACGGGCGGGTCTACGTGGCGACGAACGGGCGCGGCGTCATCTACGGCGACTCCTCCGACACGGGCGGCGGGGGCGGCGGTACGGACCCCGATCCGGATCCCCAGCCGACGGGGGCCTGTGCGGTGACGTACAAGGTCACCAACGAGTGGTCGGGGGGCTTCCAGGCGGACGTGCGGCTGGCCAACACGGGCACGAGCGCCTGGACCGGCTGGTCCCTCGGCTGGACCTTCCCGAACGGCCAGACCGTCTCCCAGCTCTGGAACGCCACCTACACCCAGTCGGGTTCGGCGGTGACGGCCGGGAACAACAGCTGGAACGGCAATGTGGCGGCGGGTTCGTCGGTGAGCTTCGGCTTCACCGGAAGCTGGTCGGGGACGAACGGCAGACCGACCGCGTTCAAGCTCGGTGACCAGTCCTGCACGGTGACCTGACACCCGGGCAGGACGGGTTGAGGGCGCGCGTCCGGGTCGGCGCGCGCCCTCTTCGAGCCCTGTACACCTCGTCATATCGACATGTTCATGGCGGACACAGAGGGGCATCTCAGAGTGTGTACGCACGGCTCGCCCGGAGACCTTCACAGAAGGAGCCCCTGTGCCGAACCACAGCCGAGTCACGCGCCGACTGAGCATGAAGACCGCCCTCGCCGCGGCGGTTCTGCTGCCGTTGTCCCACACCACCGGACTGTCCCGCGCCACCGGACTGTCCAGCGCACCCGCCGTCGCGGCAGCGCGGGAGGAGGCCGCCGCTCCCCCTCTCGACACCATGTCCTTCAATCTGCGCTACGCGAGCACCGTCCAGCCCAACAGCTGGGCCGTGCGCAGACCGGTGATGCGGGCACTGCTGCGGCAGGAGGCACCCCATGTCATCGGTACCCAGGAAGGCCTCCACCAGCAACTGCTCGACATCGAGGCCGACCTCGGACCGAACTACCGCTGGATCGGCACCGGACGCGCGGGCGGCAACCGCGACGAGTTCATGGCGGTCTTCTACGACACCCGCCGACTCGCGCCCGTCGAGCACCAGCACTTCTGGCTCTCCGACACCCCGGAGGTGCCCGGCTCGAACACCTGGGGCGGCGGCTCCATCCGTATGGTCACCTGGGTCCGGTTCCGTGATCTGCAGGACGGCGGCAGACAGTTCTACGTCCTCAACACCCACCTCGACAACGCCAGCCAGTACGCCCGGGAGCGTGCCGCGGCCCTGATCGTCCAGCGCATCGCCGGATTCGACCGGTCGCTCCCCCTCGTCGTCACCGGCGACTTCAATGTGGCGGCCCACAGGAACAAGGTCTACGACACGATGCTGGGCGCCGGACTCGTCGACACCTGGGACACGGCGGCGGAGCGCGGCGACCTGTACGCGACGTTCCACGGCTACCGCCCGCTGACCCCGGGCGGCGACCGCATCGACTGGATCCTGACCACTCCGGGCATCACGGCGCACCGGGCGGCCATCAACACCTACGCGTCGAACGGCCAGTTCCCCAGCGACCACCTTCCCGTACAGGCGTCGCTGACGCTGGGCTGAGGTCGACGGCGGAGTCGACGGCGCGGTCGGTGGGCGGGCCGGGTGCCGGGCCCGCCCACCGACCGGTCCCTAGGGGGTGTACACCGTCGGCCTGGGCGCCGTCGGCATGTTGTTCCCGATGAAGAAGCTGGTGTGCGGGGGCTGGTTGTAAGCCGTGTTCTGCCAGGCCAGGCCCGTGCGGTACATGGTGTCGTGGAGCAGGGTGGTGATCTTCGTGCTCGTCTCGACCGGGGTCGAGTAGATCCGCAGGGCCGTGTTGCCGCTGGTCCGCCAGACGACCTCCTCACGCCAGTCACCGAGGATGTCGCCGGAGAGGGCGGGGGTGGCCTTGGTGCCGTTGTTGGAGGAGACCCCGGCGCCGGTCAGCAGCCGGGTGTCGGAGGAGGTGCCGTACTTGTCGATCCGGGTGCCGTCGAGGAGTTCGCGGACCGGGTCGCCGTCCCACCAGGAGAGGAAGTTGACGGAGGAGGGCTCGCGGCCCTTCGTCGCGCCGGCCCCGTCGCGGATGGAGCCGTCGGAGGCCGACCACATCTCGGGTCCGTCGTTGCCCGCGTAGACGTCCCCGGCGACTCCCCGGCCGTTGTCGCAGCAGGCGGCCAGCTGCCAGCGGACCGCGCCGTTGGCGGGGTTGATGTACAGCTCGGCGGGCTGGGAGGTGGACTCGGAGACCTTGAAGTACTCCAGGCCGGAGGTCGAGGCGTCGAGGTCGCCCAGGTGCTGGGCGTCGCCGTGGCCCGTCCTGGTGGTCCACAGGGCGCTGCCGTTGTCGTCCACGGCCATCGAGCCGTACACGATCTCGTCCCTGCCGTCGTTGTCGACGTCACCGACGGAGAGGCTGTGCGAGCCCTGCCCGTCGTAGCCCCGGCCGGTGTTGCTGGAGGAGTTGGTGTCGAAGGTCCAGCGGCGGGTGAAGGAGCCGTTCCGCCAGTCCCAGGCGGCGATCACCGAGCGGGTGTAGTAGCCACGCGCCATGATCAGCGAGGGCCTGGCCCCGTCCAGGTACGCCGTCCCGGCGAGGAAGCGGTCCACGCGGTTGCCGTACGAGTCACCCCAGGACGAGACCGTGCCACGGGCCGGGACGTAGTCGACGGTCTGCATCGCCCTGCCGGTCCGGCCGTTGAACATGGTCAGGTACTCGGGCCCGGACAGGATGTAGCCGCTGGAGTTGCGGTGGTCGGCGGAGGAGCTGCCGATGACCGCGCCGGTGCCGTCGACCGTGCCGTCCGCCGTCTTGGCCGCGATCTCGGCCTTGCCGTCGCCGTCGTAGTCGTACACCTGGAACTGCGTGTAGTGCGCGCCCGAGCGGATGTTGCGGCCCAGGTCGATGCGCCACAGCCGGGTGCCGTCGAGTTTGATGCCGTCGATGATCGTGTTGCCGGTGTAGCCGGACTGGGAGTTGTCCTTGGCGTTCGTGGGCTGCCACTTGAGGACGAACTCCAGGGCCCCGTCGCCGTCGAGGTCGCCCACGGAGGCGTCGTTGGCCTCGTAGGTGTACGCGACGCCGTCCGGGGTGGTCCCGCCGGCGGGGGCGCTGATCGGCACGTCCTTGTAGCCGGTGCGGAGTTGGACCGCGTGCACCGAGTCGCCCTGCTCCACGCCGCCCACGATCGCGCGGACCGTGTAGTCGGCCTGGGCCGGCGCCCCGGAGTGGAAGTAGTTGGTGGAGCCGGTGATCGGGGCCGCGTTGACCTTCGTACCGGCCCGGTAGACGTTGAAGGAGACGTCGTCGGGGTCGGTGCCCAGCCAGCGCCAGCTGACCAGGTTGCCGCTGTCGACGTGCACACTGACCACGCCTCGGTCGAGGGCCTCGACCTGGCGGGCGGTGGCCGCGGCGGCGGGCGGGCCGGTGAACGTGGTGAGTCCGGCAACGACGAGGGCCGCTGTCACGGCCGAGAGCGGGGCTCGGCGTCTGTGGTGCCTGGGCGGGTGCTGCACGTGACGAACCTCCAGAAAGGACGGACGGGTTCCGCACTGTCAGTCGCCGCCGTTCCTGGCCGCGTTGCCGTATCTTTCGGCCAGTTCGGCCACGGTCCGGGCGATCACTCCGCGCAGCTCGGCCGGTTCCAGCACCTCGATGTCCGTGCCCAGACGCAGGAACTCGCCGTGCGCGCGCTCGACCGACTCGATGGGCACGCTGACCGTGGTCCATCCGTCGTCCCGCGTACCGCCGTCGTCCCCCGTACCGCCGTCGTCCTCCGTACCTTCGTCGACGTTCACCGCCCTGGCCAGGGTCACGCCCGGCGCCAGCCGGACCAGCGCCTCGCCCCGGTACAGCCGGTCGTGGAAGTCACGCTGGTAGGCCGTCCAGTACGCGGCCAGGTCGAAGTCGTCCGGGCGTGTGAACTCCTCGTCGGTGGTGTCGAGTTCGAGGATCTGGTCCACGCGGTAGGTGTGGGGCCCCGGGCCGGCGACGACGTACCAGCGGCCCGCCTTGAGGACGATTCCATACGGTTCGAGGCGGCGCCGTACGTCGGTCGGCTCGGCCCAACGGCGGTACAGCACGTGCACGACCCGGCTGTTCCAGACCGCCTCGGCGACGGCGGGCAGGAACGGGGTGTCGTCGGCCTCCGCGTACCAGCCGGGGGCGTCCAGATGGAAGCGGCCGGCGACCCGGTCGGCATGGGCCCGCAGCTCGGCGGGGAGGGCGGCGCGGACCTTCAGCTGGGCGGCGGCCAGAACCGCGCCGAGGCCCAGTTCGGCGGCGGGGCCGGGGGCGCCCGCGAGGAACAGGGCCTCGGCCTCGTCGGTCGTCAGGCCGGTGAGGCGGGTGCGGTAGCCGTCGAGGAGGCGGTAGCCGCCGGCGTGGCCCGCGTCGCCGTAGAGCGGGACCCCGGCCGCGCCCAGCGCCTCCACGTCCCGGTAGACCGTGCGGACGGAGACCTCCAGCTCCTCGGCGAGCTGGGCGGCCGTCATCCGGCCCCGGGTCTGGAGCAGCAGGAGGATCGAGACGAGTCGGCTGGACTTCACTGACACATGGTGTCAGTGAAGCGGCCCTAGCGTGCCGCCATGTCCTTCACCGAGAAGCTGCTGACCGTGCCGCCGCCCTTCGAGGTGGCCGGCCGGCGGATCAAGCGCTACCACGTCACCGCCGACCCGGCCGGCATCGCGCCCGACGTCGAGAAGGCGGCGTACGCGATCCTCCCGGAACTGCTGCCGGAGCCGGACGGGACGACCCCGCCCGCGACCTTCGTCGTCCTGCACCGGGGCGGCGACAACGGCGCCTACCTGAACGCCTACAGCTGGGTGTGGGACAACGTCCTGCACTTCGGCGGCGCGGCGGCGGGCCAGCCCGTGCTCGGCTGCCCGGACGACGACCCCACGCACTTCGTCGTCACCGACCGGCCCTGGATCGGCTGCGTCTGGGAACTGCCGCCGATCCAGCACGAACGGGACGCCTGGATACGGCACGTCCTCGCGCCCGAACCACCTGAACTACCCGACCTCGACGCCTACTTGGTTGATTCCCTGCCCGAGGGAACCACCGGCGGCAACGGCACTACGGGAGCCCGCCCATGAGCAGCCCGCACGACTTCGACTTCTTCCACGGCGACTGGGAGGTCCACCACCGCCGCCGTACCGACTTCCTCGACCCGGACAGCGGCTGGGAGGAGTTTCCCGCCACGAGCCGGTGCTGGTCCCTCTTCGACGGGGCCGCGAACATCGACGAGATCGACATGCCGCATCTCGGCTCGAAGGGGCTGACGCTGCGGCTGTTCGACACCGAGGCGCGGGTGTGGTCGCTGAACTGGTCCTCCAGCCGCAGCGGCAGGCTGTTCCCGCCGGTGCTCGGCCGCTTCGAGGCCGGACGGGGCGAGTTCCACGGGGACGACACGCACGACGGCAAGGACGTGCGGGTCCGCTTCGTGTGGTCGGACATGTCCGAGGCCTCGGCCCGCTGGGAGCAGGCGTTCTCGCTCGACGACGGGGTGACCTGGCTGACCAACTGGATCATGGAGTTCAGGCGACCGGCCAGGTCTTCCGGAACGCCCGCAGGGTGAACTCCGGGTCCGGGCGCGGCCGTTCCTGGTCGGGCAGCGCCGCGAGCCGTACCGCGAAGTCGTTGGCGAGAGGGTCGCCGGGCGGGAGCGTGACGAACCAGCCGCGGCGCAGGTCGGCGAGGGTACGGCGGGGGCTGCGGCCCTGGCCGCGGCCTGGAAAGCGGGCCTGCCCGGCGGGACGCAGACCGTGTTCGTCGGCGTACTTCTCGACGGCCCCGGCGGGGTCCATGACCGGGGTCCGGGGGCGCGGGGCGAGCACGGCGTCGATGTCGCTGCCCACGTTGTGGGAGGCGGCCTTGTCGACGGTGGTGACGTAGACACCGCCGGGGCGGAGCACGCGGGCGCACTCGCCGACCGCGGTGCGTACGTCCTCGGGGCCGCCCAGCAGATGCAGCAGCCACACGCTGGTCACGGCGTCGAACTGCCCGTCCCGGAAAGGGAGTCGGCGCCCGTCGCCGATCACGACGCAGCCGGGCAGCCGCGCGGCGGCCCGGCTCGCCATCGCGTACGTGAGGTCGACGCCCGTGACCCGCATCCCGTCCCGCGCGGCCGCGAACCGCCGGGTCACGATGCCGGTACCGCAGGCGAGGTCGAGCAGGTTCCGGGTGCCTTCGGGGACGAGGCCGAGTACGGCGCGGGCGGCGGCCTCGGCACGGGGCTCGCCGCCGCGCAGCGCGTCGTAGTCGCCGGCCTCCTTGTCGTAGTCCAGCACCCGGCTCAGCTCGCTCCGTGGCCGGGGGCGAGCGCCTCCACCCTGCGGGCCAGCTCGAAGTCCTTCTCGGTGACGGCGCCGCCCGCGCTGTGCGTGGAGATCGTCAGGGAAACCGTGTTGTAGCCGAGGGTGAGGTCGGAGTGGTGGCCCAGTTCCTCCTGGGTCTGGGCGATGTGCACGACCAGCGCGGTCGCCGCGAAGTGCGAGCCCAGCCGGTAGGAGCGGGCGATCCGGTCCCCGTCCAGCGACCAACCGGGCAGCTCCGCCAGCCGGTCCTCGATCTCCTTCTGCGACAAGGGTTCGACGGCCATGGCCCACTCCTTCCGAGACGTCCCCTCCGTGACGTGCGGTCCTCTCAGCCTGCCACAGCCGGGCCGCCGGGTCCCTGGTCAGGCGGTCGGCCGACCGGATCCGTCCGTACGCGGTCAGTGATCAGATCCGGACGCACTCCGCCGCGAAGTCGTCCGCCAGGACGGTGATCTCGGCGCGGCCCTCCGTGGCCGCCACCCACTCCTGGGGCAGGCCGTGGTCGCCGTAGTGGGCGCCGAGGATGTTGCCGCAGATGGAGCCGGTGGAGTCGCTGTCGCCGGAGTGGTTGACGGCCAGAAGCAACGCCTCGGTGACGCTGTGCGTGGCCAGGGCGCAGTACAGGCCCATGGCCAGGGCCTCCTCGGCGACCCAGCCGGCGCCGAGGGACTCGACCTTCTCGGCCGTGGGCGCGCCCTCGGCGGCCAGGTCGAGGGCGCGGGTCAGTGCCGTGGTGGTCTCCTCGTGGCCCGGATGGCGGGCGAGCAGCCGCAGGGCGCGGAGCACGGCGCCCTCCAGGGACTCGTCGGCCACCAGGTACGCGACGATCGCCGCGAGGGCGCCGGCGGCGTAGTAGCCGGTGGGGTGGCCGTGGGTCATCCGGGCGCCCAGCACGGCCCGCTCGAAGGCGGTCCCGGCCGGGACGCGGGCCAGTCCGAAGGGGGCCGAGCGCATGACGGTGCCGCAGCCCTTGGAGTCCGGGTTGATCGGGCCGGGGCGCCCCGGCGGGACGGCCCCTTCGGAGGGGTACGGCTGGGCGAGGCCGGACAGGCAGGCGTTGCCGGGGGCGCGGCGGGCGTACAGCCAGGGACGGGCGGCGAGGCCGGAGACGGCGCGCGGGTCGGGGCCGGACTGCCGCTGGGTGTCGAGCCAGCGGCCGTAGGCGCCCCGGACCAGATCCGCCCAGGCGCCGTCGACGCCCTTGAGCCGCTCGTACTCATGGGCCTGGTGGAGTCCCTCGACGGTGAAGAGGGTCATCTGGGTGTCGTCGCTGACCCGGCCCACGACGCCCTCGCCGTCCGGCACCAACCCGGTCACTCCGCGCTCGCCGTGCGTGGCCCGGATGTTCCCCAGCGAGGCGAACTCGATCGGATAGCCGAGCGCGTCTCCGACGGCCCCGCCCAGCAGGCACCCTCGTACCCGTGCCCGGTAGACGGCCGTCGCTTCCCAGGACGGGTTCCACGGGTTGTACACGCGCCACTCCTCGATCGCCTCGGTTACGTTCTTCGCATGACCATTGTCCCGACCGGAACCACGGGCCGTCCCGCCACCCCCGCCGACCAGGGCGTGGGCCCGCTGCTACGGGCCTGGCGGGAGCAACGACGGGTCAGTCAGCTGGAGTTGGCGCTGCGGGCCGGTTCCTCGGCACGGCACATCAGCTTCGTCGAGACGGGCCGCTCCCGCCCGAGCGAGGAGATGGTGCTGCGGCTCGCCGAGCACCTGGAGGTACCGGTACGGGAGCGCAACGCGCTGCTCCTCGCGGCCGGTTACGCCCCGCACTACCCGGAGACCCCGCTGGACGACCCTTCGATGGCCGCCCTGCGCGAGGGCATGGAGCGGCTCATCCAGGGCTACGAGCCGTACCCGGCGCTGGTGATGAACGCGACGTACGACGTCATGGCTGCCAACCGGGGCATCACCATGCTGCTCGACGGTGTCCCCGAGTCGCTGCTCGTGCCGCCGCTCAACGCGATGCGGCTGACCCTGCACCCGGAGGGCATGGCGCCGCGCATCCGGAATCTTCGCGCCTGGCGCGGGCATCTGCTGGAGCAGATGGAACGCCAGGTCGCGCTCCGCCGCTCGGAACCGCTGCGCGTGCTGTACGAGGAGGTGGCGGCGTACCCGCTGCCGCCGGGCACCCCCGACGACGAGCCGGACGAGGAACCCGGGGCGGAGGCGAGCGCCTACTTCGCGCTGCCGATGCGGATCGAGCACGAGGGCCGCGTGCTCTCCTTCATCTCGTCCGTCTCCACGTTCAACACACCCATGGACGTGACTGTGGCCGAGCTGGCCATCGAGACGTTCCTCCCGGCCGACCCGGCGACGGTCAAGTACCTTCACGGGCTGATGAACTGACTCCTACTCACCTCGACGATCAGCGGCCGGTCGGGTCGGTCGCCCGCAGGGCGACGTACTGGACGGCTGCGAAGCCGGCCACGGTCGCCGCCTGGAGCAGCGTCCACACCGCGCCCGCCGTGCTCGGCGTCAGCCACAGCACCAGGGCGACGACGCTGAGGGCGCTCCAGGCGAGGTTGGCCTCGATCACGGCCCGTACGGGCGGCCGCGGCGGGCGCTCGCGCGAGGCCAGCAGGCCGACACCTGCCGCGTAGACCGCAAGAAACGCGCCAAGTACGACGAGCAGCGCGGGGTCGACACCGAGGAAGCGGCCGAGGGGGCCGGAGGCGAGGAGGTAGGCGAGAGCGTTCGCCCCGGTCACCGCCGCGTCCGCGGTCAGGAAGCGGCGCAGCATGGTCCGGGGGTCGGTGGTCCGGGCGAGCACGGCGAGCTGGGTCGTGGACATGGCGAATCACTCTCCGTCGAGGTCGAAGTCGGGAAATTCGGGCGGAGACCGGGAGCATGGGCGGAAATCCGGCGGTGGAACGACGCCCGAGCCCGGGTTCCGGGCCGGAGTGCGCCGGCCCGGAACCCGGTGACCTCAGCGTGCCGCGCGGGGCGTACGGCGGTCGATTACCTCGGACGTCATGCACCCCGTACCCTGTGGGGTCGTCGTGGCGGGCGGCCGCCGGAATCGACGCGTCGAACCGTCCGGGGAAACGGAATCCCGGGGCATCGCGTTCCGGCCGCCCCTGTGAGATGTTCACCGGAACATGACAGACTGTAGGCATATCTCGGCGCGTGGGGAGGCGTGGCGTGAGTGAGCGGCGGGCCGCGCCCACCGTGGGTCAGGTGGTGCTCGGAAGACGGCTCCAGGAACTGCGGGAGGCCGCCGGGCTCAAGCGCGAGGAGGCGGCACGCGTCCTACGGGTCGCCCCGGCGACCGTACGGCGCATGGAGACCGCCGATGTCTCGCTCAAGATCCCGTATGTGCAGGTGCTGCTGACGACGTACGGTGTCGCGGAGCACGAGGTCGCCGCGTTCGTGAAGCTGGTGGAGGAGGCGAACAAGCCGGGGTGGTGGCAGCGGTTCCATGATGTGCTGCCCGACTGGTTCAGTCTCTACGTCAGTCTCGAAGGGGCGGCGCATCTGATCCGGCAGTACGAGCCGCACTTCGTGCCGGGGATGCTGCAGACCGAGGAGTACGCGCGGGCCGTGATGCGGGCCGGCACCCTCGGGCAGACCGGTGCCGAGACGATCGAACGGCATGTGTCGCTGCGGATGGCCCGGCAGAAGCTGCTCACCCGGGAGAACCCTCCGCATCTGTGGGTCATCATGGACGAGACGGCTCTGCTGCGGCCGGTGAGCATCCGCTCCCAGGTGATGCGCGACCAGATCGACCGGCTGCTGGAGATCACCGACAAGGACCACGTCATCCTTCAGGTCTCCGAGTTCGCCAGCGGACCCCACCCGGGCACCTACGCCCCCTTCTCCCTCTTCCGCTTCGCCGAACCCGAGCTCCCCGACATGGTCTACACCGAGTACCTCACCGGCGCCCTCTACCTCGACTCCCGCACCGAGGTCGCCCTCCACCTCGAGGTCCTCGACCACATGGCCGCGCACGCGGCGTCCGCCGAGCGGACAAGGGAGATCCTGGAACGCTACCGCGACAAGTACTGAGGCCTCGCCGACGCCCCCGCTCAGGGCCGGTCGGGCACTGCCGGTGGGTTACGCCGGTCCTCCCCGGGAGCCCTTCTCGTCGTCGACGATCTCCGCGTCGACCACGCCCTCCTCCTCCGTGGGGCCGGGGCGCGGCTCCTCGGCCGGAGCGCTGGAGGCCGCCGCGTACATGGCCTGGCCCATGCGTTGGCTGACGGTTGCCAGGTTCTCCGTGGCGGTGCGGAGGGCGGCGGTGTCCTCGGGGTTCTCCAGGCGTCGCTTCACCTCCGCCACCGCGGCCTCGACCTCGGCACGGCTGTCGGCCGGGACTCGCTCCGCGTTGTCGCGGAGGAACTTGTCGGTCTGGTAGGCGAGTTGCTCGGCGTGGTTGCGGGTCTCGGCGGCCTCACGGCGCCGGCGGTCGTCGTCGGCGTACTGCTCGGCCTCCCGCATCATGCGGTCGATGTCGTCCTTGGGGAGGGCGGAGCCGCCCGTCACCGTCATCTTCTGTTCGCGGCCGGTGGCGAGGTCCTTCGCCGACACGTGCATGATGCCGTTCGCGTCGATGTCGAAGGCCACCTCGATCTGCGGGACGCCACGCGGCGCGGGCGGCAGGCCGGTGAGGTCGAAGACGCCGAGCTTCTTGTTGTACGCGGCGATCTCCCGTTCGCCCTGGTAGACCTGGATGCCGACCGAGGGCTGATTGTCGACCGCCGTCGTGAAGATCTCCGAACGGCGCGTGGGAATCGTCGTGTTGCGTTCGATGAGCTTCGTCATGATGCCGCCCTTGGTCTCGATGCCCAGGGACAGCGGGGTGACGTCGAGCAGCAGGACGTCCTTCACATCGCCCCGGAGGACGCCCGCCTGGAGTGCGGCGCCCACGGCCACCACCTCGTCCGGGTTCACGCCCTTGTGCGGGTCCTTGCCGGTGAGTTCCTTCACCAGGTCGGTCACGGCGGGCATGCGGGTCGAACCGCCGACGAGGATGACGTGGTCGATCGCGGCGAGCTTCACCCCCGCGTCCTTGACGGCCTGGTGGAACGGCGTCCTGCAGCGGTCGAGCAAATCGGCCGTCAGCTCCTGGAACTGGGCGCGCGTCAGTTTCTCCTCCAGGTGCAGCGGACCCTCGGCGGAGGCGGTGACGTACGGCAGGTTGATGGACGTCTCGGAGGAGCTGGACAGCTCGATCTTGGCCTTCTCGGCACCCTCGCGCAGCCGTTGCAGCGCCATCTTGTCGTTGCCGAGGTTGATGCCGTACTGCCCCTGGAAGCGTTTGACGAGGTACTCCACGACCCGCTGGTCCCAGTCGTCGCCCCCGAGGCGCGTGTCGCCGTTGGTGGCCTTGACCTCGATGACCCCGTCGCCGATCTCCAGCAGGGAGACGTCGAAGGTGCCGCCACCGAGGTCGAAGACGAGGACGGTCTGCTCCTCTCCCCGGTCGAGCCCGTAGGCGAGGGCCGCGGCCGTGGGCTCGTTGATGATCCGCAGGACCTTCAGGCCCGCGATCTCCCCCGCCTCCTTGGTCGCCTGCCGCTGCGCGTCGTCGAAGTACGCGGGCACCGTGATGACGGCGTCGGTGACGTCCTCCCCGAGATACGACTCGGCGTCCCGCTTCAGCTTCTGCAGGACCCGCGCGGACAGTTCCTGGGCCCGGTAGCGGGTGCCGTCCACAAAGTCCTGCTCGGGGAACCGCCACCCTCCGTCGCCCATGTGGCGTTTGACGGAGCGCGCGGTGCGCTCCACGTTCGTCACTGCCTGCCGCTTGGCGACCTCGCCCACGAGGACCTCGCCGTTCTTGGCGAACGCCACCACGGACGGTGTCGTCCGCTGTCCTTCCGCGTTGGCGACGACGGTCGGCTCGCCGCCCTCCAGCACCGCCACCACCGAGTTCGTCGTACCGAGATCGATTCCGACCGCACGCCCCATCGCCGTCCCCTTCCAGCAAGGTTCCGCCTGCTGTTCCCATCTCCAGCACAAAACTTGAGTGGGCTCTTGTCAATGGGGCGGCGACGGGGCGCACGAAGCAGTCGGTCAGGCCAGCTCGGCCGTCAGCGTGATCGTCGTGCCGGTCAGGGCCTGGCTGACCGGGCAGTTCTTCTTCGCGCCCTCGGCCGCCTCCTGGAAGCCGGCCTCGTCCAGGCCGGGGACCTCGCCGCGGACGGTGAGGTGGATGCCGGTGATGCCCTCGCCGGGCTGGAAGGTCACGTCGGCCTTCGTCTCCAGGCGGGTGGGCGGGGTGCCCGCGCCGGTGAGGCCGTGCGAGAGCGCCATGGAGAAGCAGCTGGAGTGGGCGGCCGCGATCAGCTCCTCGGGGCTGGTCTTGCCGTTCGCCTGCTCCGCGCGCGACGGCCACGACACCGGCTGCGAACCGATGCCGGAGGAGTCGAAGGTGACGGTGCCGGTGCCCTTGAGCAGCTCGCCTTCCCAGACGGTGTGTGCGGTGCGCGTGGTGGCCACGATGAGTCCTTTCTGTGGGTCACGTTGTCGGGCCCCGGTGCCGGGGTTCGGCTGCCGGGGTTCCGTGCCCCCATCCGATCACACTCCGGCGGATGCGAGGCTCATCTCACCCTGAACACCGGCCCCCGCGCGGTGAACGGCAGGCGAGCGCCTTGTGGCATCAGATAGGCGTGCTCGCGCCGCACGCGCAGCACGTCGCACCAGCCGTCCGTGATCACGAGGACCGGCGCCCCCGGCGGGAAGTCGTCGGCCCGGTGCAGCAGGTCGATGCCCGGCTGCAGCTCCGTGCCGCCGCGCCCGTGGACCCGGACGCGCCCGGCGATCTCCGTGACCGGCACAAAACCCGCGTCGTGCGGGGCCGCGTCGCAGAAGACGACCCGGGCGGCCGGTACGTCACGGGCGGCGGCGTACGAGGCGATCGCGCCCAGCGCCTTGCCGAGCAGCGTCCGGTCCATGGAGCCGGAGGTGTCGAGGACGACGCCGAAGGTGCAGCGGGCGATCTCCTCGGGCGGGAAGTGCCGTCCGGCGCGCGGGATGTCGGGGGTGGCCCACTGGCGGCGCGAGGGGCGCGCGTAGGTCCGTACGGCCTGCGGGCTGGGCACGAACTCGTCGAACCACCGGGCCAGTCGGGCGTCCCACGGCAGCGGCGGGTGGCTGAGGGCGCGGATCTCCTCGACCAGACCGGCGGGCAGGAGACCGCGCTCCTGCCGCTCGTGCAGATCGAACCCCCGGGCGAGGCCCCGGCGGTAGAACTCGTCGAGGTCCACGTAGTCGCGGGGCGAGCCGAGCGGGCCGCCGAGGATGTCACCGGCGCCCCTGCCGCGCAAGGTGGCCAGCCGGCGCACACGGCGCAGGTCGCCGGCGATCCGGTCGTACACCTCCTCGGCCGACAGACCGGCCAGCTCGGGGTCGTACAGCAGACCGTCGGGCATGGTGCCGACCTGCATCTCGCGCAGCCAGCCGTTGATCACGTAGTCGGCGGCGATGTTGAACAGATACGGGTCGCGGGTGCCGCGGCGGTCGCCGTGGCGCAGGGCGGCGTGCAGCATCTCGTGGGCGAGGATGAACCGCCACTCCTCGTCCTCGAACTGCCGGAGCGGGTTGATGTAGATCTCGCCGGCCTCCGCGTCGACGGCCGCGATGGCGATGCCGTGGGCGTGGGCGAGCTCGACGTCGGCGACGATCCGCATGCCGGCCGCGATGCCGCCGAGCAGCGGGTAGGAGGAGATGAACCAGCTCAGCGCCACCTCCCAGGGCCGTCTGCGGACCGGCTCGTCGTCGAGGGACTCCCGGCGGCCGCCGGCCATGTCCATGGCGGCGGACATGGTGCTGGTGAGGGCGTGCGCGAAGGCCACCTGCCAGTCCGGGGGCTGCCCCTGCCACCTGGGCCAGGTCAGCAGGAGCTGGTCGGGCTCGCCGCCGGCCGTGCCGCAGCGCTCGTACGCCGCCGGGAGCCCGTCGCGGCGCCAGCGGGCGGCGAGACGCTCCTCGTCGCCGTCGGGGTAGCGGGCGGGCAGGTCCTCGGGGGTCAGCCCCACGGGGAAGGTGAGCAGGAACCGGTTGACGGCGACGCAGCGGGCGGCCAGGTCGAACCGGTCGGGCTGGACGCGCTCGCCCTGCGCCGCCGGGACATGCCCGAAGCCGAGGTGGATGGCGGCGTGGGCGATCGCCCAGGCCCAGGCGTCGGGGGCGGCGAGCCGGTCGGGATGGGCGTGCAGCACGCCGTCGGAGTCGACGCGGACGAGGCCGTCGCGGGGTGTGAGATCGCACCTCTCCTTGCGGCACGTGCCGAAACGGACCGCGCGCAGCGCGGGGTTGGCCCGCGCTGTCGACAGTCCCGCCTCGAACGCCTCGTCGGCGAGGTCCCGTTTCGTCTTCCGCTTGTTCCGGCCCTTGCCGCCGGCCGTACTCATCGGCGCGCCTCCACCAGCCGGGGCATGTCCCGGGCCGCCTCGACGAGGAACCAGGCGGGCAGGACGGGGTTGCCCTCGGTGTCGGAGGCGATGACGGTCTGGGCGACCTCGACGGAGATCTCGGCGAGCCGCACCAGCAGGGACTTGGCGCGGTACGCGGTCTGCCGCCCGTTGGCCGACATGTGCTGCTTGCTCGCGGGCAGCTCCTTGATCAGCCGGCCGCGGAAGGAGTCGGCGAGGTAGTAGAGCAGGTCGCGGTCCTCCAGGCGATGGGGCCAGCCGGCCTCGCCCTTGAGGATCGCCTCGATGCCGAACCGGCTGCGCACGATCTTGACGTAGCCGCAGAAGGCGACCGCGTGCGCGGGTGTCAGGGTGCCGTGCGCGAGGACCTTCAGGGTCCCCTCGTCGAGGTCGCGCCCGAAGGAGTGCAGGGCGTCGGAGAGCATGTGCCAGGAGCGGGGCGTGGAGAACGGCTCCTCGGTCTTCGGCGGCTTGGACCACAGGTGGTCCGGGCGGTCGGTGAGGTGGTCCAGGACCCAGGGGTGGATACCGCTGTCCGCCGCCCACGCCAGCCAGTCCTTGGGCGACGCCTCCAGGTGGACGTGGGTGAGCCGGTTGACCAGGGCGGAGGCGATGGGGCGGGCGAGGGCGTTGTCGGTGGCGCGGTTGCCGGCGCCGATGACGATCGAGCCCTTCGGCAGCTCGTAGTTTCCGATTCGGCGGTCCAGGATCAGCGAGTAGAACGCCTTCTGCACATCCGGGGTGGCCGCGTTCAGCTCGTCCAGGAACAGGCAGTACGGCTCGTCGCGGGCGATCGCCTCCGGCGGGCAGAACACCGAGCGCCCGTCGCGGATCTGCGGTACGCCCATCAGGTCCTCCGGCGCGAGCTGCGTACCGAGGAGGCTGACGCATTCCAGGCCCAGCGACTCGGCGAAGTCCCGCACGAGGGAGGACTTGCCGATGCCGGGGGCGCCCCAGAGGAAGACGGGGCGCACGGTGGCCAGGCCCAGGAGCAGTTCGGGGAGGCGGGAGGGCGTGACGGTGACGGCTGCCTGCAAGGCGGGGGCTCCAAGGGTTGGTCCTGCGGACGTTGCGGACAGTTTGGGTGACCGCTTCGCGGGAGCGCAGCCGAATTTTCTGTGGGCCGGGTGCCTATGCGTCTGCCGGGTTCTGTCGTCCGGCGGGTGCGGGTTCGTCCGTGGCCGGCCGCGCAGTTCCCCGCGCCCCTTCAGGGCGCCCCCGCTCGCCCAAGGGCACCTGGGGGCCGTTCGACTCGCGCAGCCATCGCCTCAGTACGCGGTGGATGTGTTCGGCGCCTACCAGGTCCTCGTCGTCCTCCACCGGCGCGGAGAGGGCCAGCGGGGACATGAGGAAGGGGCGGGCCTGGCAGCCGCCGAGGCCGCCGTGGGAGCCGATCTGTTCCTCGAAGGCGAGGACTTCGCCCTCGGCGGGGTCGTACCAGGAGTTGACCATGATGTCGGCGACGTGCGGGAAGCCGTGGGTGCGGCGGACGGCGTCGGCGGCGCCCGGGCCGAAGTCGGCGAGCGGGCCGGGGTGTTCGTCGCTCAGCTCCTCGACGGGGATCTCCGCGCCGTGAGCGCCGAGGACGACACCGCCGTGCTCCTCGCTGCGGACGAGGACGAAACCGATGCCCGGGTGGTTGGCGAGCGTGGAGAGCAGGGCCGGGTGGCGGGCGTCGATCTCCTCGCGGCTCATCCGGTGGGAGACGTCCGGGAAGGAGACCAGGCCGAGGTTGCCGGAGGCGAGGACGATCGGCTCGGAACGCCGCGTCGGCCGGTACTCCTCGACGCCCTCCTCGACGGGGATGCGCAGCGCGGCCCGGACCGCCGCCCGTGCCTCGGCGCCGCTGTGGGTGCGCTGGGCGCGGCGCGGTACGGGCAGTCCGCAGCCGGCGCGGACCAGGTCGCCGAGGGTGAGGCCGTAGCGGCCGAGGAAGGTCTCGCCGGGGCTCTGGCCGTGGTCGGAGAGGAGGACGATCCGGTAGGCGCGCGGGGCGTGTTCGGCGACCTGGGCGATCAAGGCGAGGGAACGGTCGAGGCGTTCGAGGACCTTCGCGGCGTCCCGGCTGTGCGGGCCCGAGTGGTGGGCGACCTCGTCGTACGCCACGAGGTCCGCGTAGATCGCGGCGCGGCCCGCGAACATGTCCCCGATCACCGCGGAGACGACGACATCGCGCTCGACGACGGTCGCGAAGGCGCGGATGAACGGGTAGAGCCCGCCGCGCTTCACGCGGGGCCGCTGCTTGGCGAACCGGGCGCGGGTGGACTGGCCGATCTCGCGGAGGACGTCGGCGACGAAGGACATGGCGGTGCGGACGGCGTTGGCGGGGTCGGAGAAGTAGGCGAAGTACCCGGCGCGGGACCGGTTCCGCCGGTCCCGGCGGGCCGCGATCGACAGGACGAGCGCGAGCTGCTCGGCGCCGCCGCTGAAGAGGTTGCCCCGGCTGGCGCCGTCGACGGTGAGCAGCCCGCCGTCGCCGGTGCGGTCGATGGCCCGGCGCTGGAGTTCGGCGGCGCTGGAGGGCCGGTTGCAGACCATCACCTCCCGGGTGTCCTTCTCGTACCAGCGGAAGGCCGGGATGTCGTGGTTGGTGCCGTGGAGGATGCCGAGCTGGCTGGCGCCGGTCTGGCTGGACCAGTCGGTGCGCCAGAGGGTGAGCCGGTGGGTGGGCCGGGGGCGCGTGGTCTCCGCCGACGGCCGGCCGAGCCAGGTGGCCACGGTCGGCATCAGCCCCTTCTCGGTCGCCGCCTCCAGCACGTCGTGGCCGACGCCGTCGAGCTGGAGGAAGACGGTGCCGGGTCCGGCGGGTCCCGGGCGGCCCTCCGCGTGCCTGCGGCGGCGGTCGGCCAGCCGGTACAGGCGGCGTCGGTAGGCGTCGTCGTCCCGTACGGCGAGGGCTCCACCGGTGGCGGAGGCGACGGCGGACATCACCGCGGCGACCACCACGGCCGTCTCGGGGGCGGCCTCACCCTGGCCGGAGGGGTTGATCCACAGTGCGAGGAGGAGCAGTGAGCCGTTGAGGAAGAAGACGAGCAGGCCGAGGACGAGGGCCGGGACGAGCAGCAACGCCCGTACCAGCAGCGGCCACACCAGTGAGGACAGCAGACCGAACATTCCGGCGCCCAGGGCGGCGGTCGTTCCGATCTGGGTGGCGCTCTCGCCGGTGCGGGACTGCAGCCGGAAGTCGGGCAGGGCGCCCGCGAGCACGAGCATCGTCAGCGTGGACACCGCCCATACGGCCAGCATCCGCCAGATACCGCTCAGTACCCTGCGCCAACGAGCACCGCCCACGTTCGGCCACCTTTGCCGTCCCGATCCTTGGCCCAGCCTGTCATAGGCGGTGGGGGCGCCGGGGTGGCACGTCGGGGTGGCACGGGGGGTGGGGAGGGGCGCGGTCCGGGGAGAACTCGGGACCACATGCGCGGTGCGGGCTGCGGGTCCTTCGTGGCTGGTCGCGCAGTTGCCCGCGCGCCCCTTCAGGGGCGGCCGGCGGCTGAGAGGTGCGGCCCCCTCCTGCTCAGCGGCCGTCGTAGCCCGCTGTCGGCATCGACAGGCGGCGGTGGACGTGGGCCTTCATCTGGGCGTCGTAGGCGGGTTCCGCGTGGCCGACGGTCTCGACGCGGATGCCTCGGCGGGCGCACTCGGCGGTGAAGTCGTCGACGGAGGCGAGGGCGCGTTCGAGGACGCGGTGGCTGGGGGCGACGAAGAGGTCGACGAGGCCGGCGTCGACATCGGCCCACAGGGCGCCGTGGTCGGGGCGCAGACCGCGTACGAGCAGCTCGCGCGTCACCACGTAGCCGCGCTCGGCGGCCCAGCGGGCGCACATGGCGTGCTGGCTGCGGGAGTCGACCAGGAAGGGGTCGGCCTCCAGCTCCTCCAGCGGCGTCAGGCTCGCTATGGCGGCGACCCGCACCACGGCGCCACGCCCCGCCGCCCCGCCCCGCGCACGAGCCGCCTCCGGGCACGTCACGCCGGTGGCGCCGCCCCTGTCTCCCTTGTCTCCCACGGTGTCCCCCTCACCTCCGGGTTTCGCCGCAGACCCTACTCCAGCCCGTAGGCTCGGGGGAGTAGCGCGAAGGAGGCGAACGGAGTGCCGGTGGAGATCACCTGGTGGGGTCATGCGACCTGCACCGTGGAGGACTCGGGCACGCGGGTGCTCACCGACCCCCTCTTCACACGCCGGCTCGCGCATCTGCGCAGGCGCCGTGGTGCGCCTCCCCCGCCGGAGGCGGCGGTCGCGGATGTGGCGCTGGTGTCCCATCTGCACGCCGACCATCTGCACGTTCCGTCGCTGGCCCGGCTCGCCCCGGGTACGCGGCTGGTGGTGCCGAGGGACGCGTCACGGCAGGTGCCCGGGCTGCGCAGGCTGGCGCATCTGCGGCTCTGCGAGGTGGCGCCCGGGGACGAGGTCAGGGTCGGTGACCTGGTCGTACGTGCCGTGCCCGCGCGGCACGACGGGCGGCGGCTGCCGGTCGGGCCGCACCGTTCGCCGGCGCTCGGCTTCGTCGTGGAGGGCGAGGCGCGGACCTACTTCGCCGGGGACACCGGGCTGTTCGAGTCGATGGCCAAGGAGGTCGGGCCGGTCGACGTGGCGCTGCTGCCCGTCGGCGGCTGGGGACCGTACCTCGGCGAGGGCCATCTGGACGCGGGGCGCGCGGCCCAGGCGCTTGCGCTGCTCGCGCCCCGGAGCGCGGTGCCGGTGCACTACGGCACGTACTGGCCGATCGGCATGGACGCCGTGCGCCCCCATGAATTCCACGCCCCCGGCGAGGAGTTCGTACGGCTCGCCGCCGCACGCGCGCCCGAGGTGGCCGTGCATCGGCTCGGGCACGGGGAATCCGTACGGCCGGGGGTGGCGCGATGAGACGCCGGACGGCAGAAGTCCCGGAGGATGCCCGGTGATCGTCCTGGCCGCCGTGAGCAGCCCCCTGCCGCACGAGTCCACGCAGCAGGCGATCGGCTATCCGACACTGTTCCTGCTGGTGCTCGTCGGGGCGCTGGTGCCGGTGGTGCCGACGGGGGCGCTGGTGAGTTCGGCGGCGGTGGTGGCGTTCCATCAGACCGCCCCGCTCGCGCTGTTGCTGGTGTTCGTGGTGGCCTCGGTCGCGGCGTTCCTGGGGGACATCGCGTTGTACTGGCTGGGGCGGCGCGGGATGGGCTCGAAGAACGGTTCGCGCTGGCTGGAGGCGCTCCGGCGCCGGGCGCCGGAGGACCGGCTGGCCCAGGCCCAGGCGAAGCTCGACGACCACGGGGTGGCCGTGCTCGTGCTGTCCCGGTTGATGCCGGCCGGGCGGATTCCGGTGATGCTGGCGTGTCTGCTGGCGAAGATGCCGTTGCGGCGGTTCGCGCGGGGGAATCTGCCGGCGTGCCTGGCCTGGGCCGTGACGTACCAGCTGATCGGCATCCTGGGTGGGTCGTTGTTCCCGGAGCCCTGGGAAGGGGTGTTGGCGGCGGTCGTGTTGACGTTGCTGATCAGTGTGGTGCCGAGTGTGTGGCGGCGCGTTGTCCGGTAGAGCCAGGGGAGCGCGGTGCGCCCCCGCCCGCTCAGTTCAGCACTCGGGAGCCGCCCACCGGCAGGTCCCACAGGTTCTCTCGCGGTAGGCCCGCCGCCTTCCAGGCCGCCCTCACCCGCGTCAGCGGTTCCAGTACCGGCTCCGCCGAGAGGATGAACGTGGCCCAGTGCATGGGGGCCATGCGGTGGGCGCCGAGGTCCTGGAAGGCCCGTACCGCCTCCTCCGGGTCGCAGTGGACGTCGCTGAGCCACCACCGGGGGTCGTAGGCGCCGATCGGCAGGAGGGCGAGGTCGATGCCGGGGTAGCGGCGGCCGATGAGGGAGAACCAGTGGCCGTAGCCGGTGTCGCCGGCGAAGTAGAGGCGCTTGCCGTCCGGGGCGGTGAGGACCCAGCCGCCCCAGAGCGAGCGGCAGGTGTCGCTGAGGGTGCGCTTGGACCAGTGGTGGGCCGGTACGAAGTCGAAGCGGACGCCGTCGAGTTCGGCCGCCTCCCACCAGTCCAGCTCGGTGACCCGGCTGAACCGGCGCCGCCGGAACCAGCGGCCGAGCCCGGCGGGTACGAACACCGGGGTGTCGCGCGGGAGTCCGGCCAGGGTGGGGGCGTCGAGGTGGTCGTAGTGGTTGTGGCTGATGACGACCGCGTCGACACCGGGCAGCGCGTCCCAGGCGATGCCGACGGGGGTGATCCGGGCGGGGGTGCCGAGGATCCGGCGGGACCAGACGGGGTCGGTGAGCACGGTGAGCCCGCCGATCCGCACCACCCAACTCGCGTGCCCCGCCCAGGAGACCGCGAGGGCGCGTGTGCCGACCCGGGGCAACGGGGCGGGCTCGTACGGCAGTCGGGGGATGTCGGCGAGCCCGTCGGCCCCGGGCCGGATTGAGCCCTCGCGGGCGAACCGGGCGAAGGCCTTCAGGCCGGGCAACGGTGTGGTGAGCCGGTCGGCGAAGGTCCGGGGCCAGCGGCGCCGCTCGCCGAGCGGGCGGGGCTCGGCGAGCGGCGGGGACGCGAGGGGACGGGCGAAGGGGGACTCTGGGGGTGGCGGGGACGCCGGGTCCTCGGTGTCCTCAGTGGTCGTCGTGGAGGTGGCCGATGAAGGTGTCGCCGGGGTGGTCGACTCGGACTGCTGCGTCATCGAGGAGGCTCCCGTCGCTGAGCGTCGTCACGAAGGATCGTCGTCGCTGAAGGCCGCTGAGGGTCGTCGTCGCTGAAGGCCGCTGGGGTCGTCGTCGGGGGAAGGTCTCTGGGGGCGGTCGTCGCAGGAGAGTCGGGAGGGTCGGGAGTCGGGGGTCGGGAGAGTCGGTGCGGATCGGTGTCGCAGGGGAGTCGCTGGGGATCGGCGTCGCAGGAAGGTCGTCGAGGGCCGGTCGACGTGCGTCGGCCCGGCGGGCCGTCGTCATCGAAGGTCCTCGAAAGCCGCCCCGAAAAGCGCCAACGCACGTTCCACGTGGGGCAGTTCCAAGGGATCCGGCGCGGTGAGGACCTGCGCCCGTTCCGCGTCGGTGGTGCCGAGGAACGGGCCGGTGGACAGCCGGACGCGCAGCTCCCCGAGGTCGTCCCCGAACCGGTGGCCGCCGGGCGCGGGCATCCCGAGCCGTTCGCTGAGGAAGTCCTCCGCCTCCTGGGCGTCGCCCACACCGTGCGCGGCGAGCGCCGCGCGCAGCGGGGCGAGGTCGGCGTACAGGTGCCGTCCGGCGCGTGGCGGCAGGGCGAGCGCCCCGGCGGCGACCACGGCCCGGTGCGCGGCGGCGGCGAGGCGCGCGTGCAGCCGTACGGCGGCGGCGAGCCGCTCGGTGACGGGAGCGGGCTCTTCGAGGGCGTACGCGGCGGCCGCGGCGACCGGGGTGGCGACCCGGGCGCCCAGCGCGGTGAGCACGTCGAGGACCCGGTCGTGCAGCCCCGTCCCGTCCCCGTCGGCCGGGAACCGCGCGACGGCGGCCGGCCAGCCGGGCGGCAGGAAGGGGCCGGCGAGGTCGGTGACGACGGTGACCCGGTCGGGCAGCATCTCGGCGGGGCTGAGCAGCACGGTGTCGTGCGGGTCGTGCAGGGTGTCGCGCCAGGTCTCGTCACTGACCAGGTGCAGCCCCTCCCCCAGGGCCGCCTCCATGGTCTCGTGCACCAGTTCGGGCGGGGCCACGGTGGCGGTCGGGTCGTCCGCCACGCACAGCACGAGCAGCCGGGGGTCACCGCCCTCGGCCCGGATCCTGCGCACGGTCTCCAGGAGCGCGTACGGGTCCGGCACGCCTCCGCATTCGACGGGCGTGGCCACATGGAACACGGATCGGCCCAACGCCCGCGCCTGGGGCTCCCACCAGGCGGCACACGGGCGTGGGAGCAGGACGTCGCCGCCGATCGCGGCGGTCAGCGCGAGGAGCAGGGCGGGGGCGCCGGGGGCGGCCACGGCCCTGGCCCGTTCGGTGGGCAGTCCGCGTCTGTCCCAGTAGCCGCAGGCGGCGTCCAGGAGCGCCGGAGAGCCACCGGGGGGTACGGCGTGGGGCCGGCCCGCGGCGGCGGAGAGCACGGCGGCCAGTTCGGGCAGGACAGGCAGTCCCTGGGCGGGAAGGGGCGGGCCGAAACGGACCGGACCGTGCCCTTCCGGATCCGTCCGCCGCATGTGTGCCTCCGCGCAGTCGTGGTGCGTTGTTCGGCGCTTCGCGCTCCGGGGTCGATGGTGCTCCGCCCTGCCGCGAGTGTGCGCCGTTGTGCCACGACGGCCCCGTGCGCACCCTCGGCCTGTCAGTACCCAGGCTCACGCGCCCCATGGCCACCCGTACGGGTTGCGCCGGTCACATCGGCGGCAGGTCCGGGCCGGGCGGGCCCGGGCGGGGCGACCGGGTCGGTGGGCCCGGTCGGTCATGGCGTGGACCGGTCCCGGCGGAGCAGTCGGTGCACGACGGCGGCGAGCGCGCCGGCGATGAGGATGCCGCCGGTGACGAGGGCGGGGACGGAGTCGGTGAAGGCGCCGCCGCCGCCCGCGTGGACGCCTCGCTGGACCGGAGCGGGACGGTGGGTGGCCGGGTCGGTGCCGTGATGGCTCGGCTGCTGGGTCGGCTGGTGTGTGGGCTGGAGTGTGGGATAGCCGGTCGAGTGGTCCGTGGGGCCGTGCTGGCTGCCGCCGAGGGAGACGTCGAAACTGGCGTTCCACTGTTTGCCCTCGCCGCCGGGGGCCGTCGGGCAGGTGCCGTCGACGCCCCACTCGCTGGAGGCGCTCGCCGCGTCGGCGCCGACCTCGAAGTCCGCGGCGGGCGCGATCTTGGCGGTGCCCTGGTAGGAGGGGCCGCCCGCCGAGTCGTCGTTGCCGGGGAGGCGCTGCAGCTTGACGGTGCCCTGTTCGAAGGACTGTGAGCTGGCGTCGATGGTTTCGGGGGCTGAGCCGCCGGTGGGGTCGCAGGTGACGGAGATGGTGAGGGTGGCGCCCGGTTCGACGGTGTGCGGGCTCACCTCCGCCCCCGATTCCGCGTACGCGGCCGGGGCAGCACCCAGGACGGCACCGATCAGGGCGGTTGCGGACAGGACACGGGCTCTGCGGCGCATGGGCGGGGCTCCTTCGGCCGACTCCGGCGGGCGGGGCACGACCGCCGTGCCCCGTGGTCCATCAGAGCGCCGAGCCCGGCGGGGCGCGCGTCGCCGGGCCCCATTCGCGGGACACGGGGCGGCCGAGCGGGTGACGGAGCGCTCCGTCGGGTTACGCCGGTGAGCACCGTTGAAGGGTGGGCTGCAGACACCCGGTACGACTCAGCCGGAAAGCGAGGCCAGTTCCCGTTCCAGCCCTCTGCCCCTCTTCTCCACCACCGCTGACGCGACGTCCGAGAGTTTGCGGTTGGTGCCCTGGGAGATGCGGCGCAGGACGGTGAACGCGGCGTCGGCGTCGCAGCCGAGGACGTGCATGACCATGCCGCAGGCCTGGTCGACGACGGGTCGGGTGCGCAGGGCGGCGCCTAGCTGGTCGAGTTCGGTGAGGGCGGCTCTATAGGAACGGTCCCGGACGATGCAGGTCGCGGCGAGGTCGCCGAGGGCGCGGGCGGGGCCGTGCGAGGCGTCCTCCAGGGCGTGGGGGCGGAAGCTGTAGAGGCTGAGGGTCACGGTGAGGCCCGAGCGCCGGAAGGGAAGCGTGACGCTGGAACGTACGCCCGCTTCGAGGGCCACGGCCCGGTACTCCGGCCAGCGTTCGTCACGCAGCAGGTCGGTGGAGTCCACGGGCTCGCCGCTTTCCAGCGCGGCCGGGATCGGCCCGTCGCCCGAGCGCAGTTGGACGGAGACCAGCCCGGAGAGGTCGGGGTGGGTGACCGCGGCGGGGCGTTCGGTGCCGCAGTCGGAGACCAGGCTGCTGGCGCCACAGCAGTCGTTGGTGCAACGGGCTGCCTGTTCGACGAGTTCGGAGAGCCTCCTGCCCGGATCCGCCGATTCCGGCGATTCCCTGCCCACAAGGCCGAGTTGTTCGCTTTCCGGCATGGCGCACGCCTCCTCTTCCGGTCGCCTTCCCGCCCGCCTGCGCGGAAAACGAATCTCCCGCTTTCGATCCGGCCGGCCCCCTCAACGCCCTCCAGGCGTTACGTTCGTCGCATGACGCAGACGGACGAATTCGGTGAGGAACTCGCGGATTTCGTGCGCCGTGTCGCGGAGCTCAAAGCGGCCCGCTCGGTGCCGACCGGCGATCTACCGACGGTCCTGGACGCCGCCATCTTCGAACTGGACCATGTCGCCGACCAGTTGTGGCCCTGGTACGAGCGGCTGACCACCTCGGGCCCGGTCGGCGGCCCCTCATCGGCCGCCCGGGAACACCAGTTGCTGAAGGCCGTCTTCCAATGCCTGCCCCTGCCGGTGGTGTTGGTGGACCGCGAGACGGTGGTGCGCCGGCTCAACCCGGCCGCGACCGCCTTCACGGGCGTACGGTCCGGCTATGCCACGGGCCGTCCGCTCAGCGGATTCCTCACCCATGCCGACCGGGGTGCGTTCCGCTCCCAGGCGGCGGCCGTGGCCCGCGGCGAGGGCGAGCGGAGCCTCGTCGTGCACCTCCAGCAGCGCCCCTCGATCCCGGTACGCGCCACGCTCACCGCGCTGCGCTCCAACAGCGAGCCGCGCACCACCGTCCTCGTCGCGCTGCAGCCCGCGGGCGACCGGATGCCCACCGTCGAGCCGCTGCGCCCGCTACCCAACCTCACCGAGACCACCCGTCACGCGGCCCTCATGGATCTCGTCGACGCCATGACGACGGCCCTGCTCACCGCCCCCGCCGGTGCGGCGCTCGACCGGGCGGCCCACGTCCTGCACCGCCGCTTCGCGGACTGGGTGGTCGCCGACACGGTGGGCCCCGCCCTCACCCGTACGACGGTCCTGGCACCCTCCGAGGGAGAGACGAAGCTTCTGGTCGCCCAGGACCCCGCCACCTGCCCTCTCGTCGTGGACGCCGCCCGGGGCGGTTCCCCCGCCCTCCAGATCCGCCCGGCCGACCCCGACGCCTTCGGCCACGACAGCTCGGGCGCCCCGGTCCTCGTACGAGCGAACGTGACGTCCCTGCTCACCGTCCCCCTGGCGGCCCCGAACGGCTCCACCAGAGGCGTCCTCACCCTCTTCCGCTCGGGCCCCCGCCTGGCCTTCTCCATGGCCGAGGCCCAGGCGATGGACACGATGTCCCGCCACATCGCCCTGGCCATGGGACACACCCCCCACGGCAGCGCCCCCTGAGGGGCGCGGGGAACTGCGCGACAAGCCACGACGAAACCCGCGGCTGGAAGCCGTCCCGCACCCCAACGGCGCCCCTCAGCTCAGCCGGCGGAGCTACACCGCGTCCTGCATCACCTGGTCACGCAACCGGTCGCAGCACCGGCTGATCAACCGCGAGACATGCATCTGGGAGATCCCCAGCTGCTCCGCGATCCGGCTCTGCGTCATGTCCCCGAAGAACCGCATGTACAGGATCGCCCGCTCCCGCTCGGGCAGCGCGGCCAGCCGAGGCTTCACGGCCTCCCTGTCCACCACCGTGTCGAGGGCGGGATCAGGCGCCCCCAGCGCGTCGCTCAGCGAGTACCCGTCCTCACTCCCGGGCAGCTCCGCGTCCAGCGACAGGGCGGTGAAGCTCTCCAGCGCCTCGAGTCCGACCTGGACGTCCTCCTCGCTCATGTTCGCGTGTCGGGCGATCTCCGCGACGGTGGGCCGTCGGCCGGAGATCGTCTGGGACAGGTCCTGACTGGCGAACCGGACGCGGTTGCGCAGGTCCTGGACCCGGCGCGGCACATGCAGGGTCCACATGTGGTCCCTGAAGTGCCGCTTGATCTCACCGGTGACGGTGGGTACCGCATAGCTCTCGAAGGCGTTGCCGCGCTCGGGGTCGTAGCGGTCGACGGCCTTGACCAGGCCGAGCGAGGCGACCTGGCGCAGGTCCTCGTAGCTCTCACCGCGGCTGCGGAAGCGGCCCGCGAGCCGTTCCGCCATGGGCAGCCACGCCTCGATGATCTGCTCACGGAGAGTGTCCCGTTGCTGGCCGGGGGGAAGACTGGCCAGCCTGCGGAAGGCCTCCGCGGTGTCGGGGGCGTCGTCGTGAGGGTGGTGCTTCGCGTTCACCTGATTACGCATGGTGCGTCGCAACTCCCTGGATGGTGCTCTGGGATGGACGGTCACCGTGGGGGCGCGGGCGTGCACAGGGGACAGCACACCCGTGATGGAAACATCGCCTCTTCCACGGACGTGCCTCCTGTCCGAAGCACTGTTATGCGCCTGCCCCGGATCATGCACGGCAAACACATGCAGGTTTCTCCTTTGCCCGGGGGGTGACTCGCTCGGGAGATCACACCCCGGGAGGTTCCAGTATGAGCACCACGGTCGCGGATCACATCTTGCGGCGGCTGAGCGAGTGGGGAGTCGAACATGTATTCGGCTACCCGGGCGACGGCATCAACGGTCTGCTCGCCGCCTGGGGGCGGGCCGAGGACCGTCCACGGTTCATCCAGTCACGGCACGAGGAGATGTCCGCGTTCCAGGCGGTCGGATACGCCAAGTTCTCCGGCCGGCTCGGCGTGTGCGCGGCGACCTCGGGCCCCGGCGCGATCCATCTGCTCAACGGCCTGTACGACGCCAAGCTGGACCATGTGCCGGTGGTCGCGATCGTCGGCCAGACGCACCGCAGCGCGATGGGCGGCTCGTACCAGCAGGAGGTGGACCTGCACACCCTGTTCAAGGACGTGGCCTCGGACTTCGTCGAGACGGTGACCGTGCCCGAGCAGCTGCCGAACGTCCTCGACCGGGCGATCCGCACCGCGTACGCCCGCCGGGCGCCGACGGCCGTCATCATCCCCGGTGACGTGCAGGAACTGGACTACTCGGCACCGACGCACGACTTCAAGATGGTCCCCTCCAGCCTGGGCGGCAGCGCCTGGACGGCCGTGCCCTCGGCGGAGTCCGTCGAGCGGGCCGCCGAGATCCTCAACGCCGGGGACAAGGTCGCGATCCTCATCGGGCAGGGCGCGGCGGGGGCCCGCGCCGAGGTGGCACGGATCGCCGAGCTGCTCGGCGCGGGTGTCGCCAAGGCGCTGCTCGGCAAGGACGCGCTGAGCGACGAGCTGCCGTACGTCACCGGCTCGATCGGGCTGCTGGGCACGCGCCCGTCGTACGAGCTGATGCGTGACTGCGACACGCTGCTGACGATCGGCTCATCCTTCCCGTACTCGCAGTTCCTGCCGGACTTCGGCAAGGCGCGGGCCGTGCAGATCGACATCGACCCGCACATGGTCGGGATGCGCTACCCGTACGAGGTGAACCTGGTCGGGGACGCGAAGGCGACGCTGGAGCGGCTGATCCCGCTGATCGATCCGGAGCGGGGCCGGGAGTGGTACGACGAGGTGTGCGCGGGCGTGTCGCGCTGGCGTGAGGTGACGGCGCGGCGGGCGGAGCTGTCGGCCGACCCGATCAACCCGGAGCTGGTGGCCCACGCCCTCGATCCGCTGCTGCCCGCCGACGCGATGATCTCCTCGGACTCCGGTTCGGCGGCCAACTGGTACGCCCGCCACATCACCATGCGCGACGGCATGCGGGGCTCCCTGTCGGGCACGCTGGCGACGATGGGCTGCGGGGTGCCGTACGCGATCGGCGCGAAGTTCGCCCACCCGGACCGGCCGGCGATCGCGCTCGTCGGGGACGGGGCCATGCAGATGAACGGCATGGCGGAGCTGATCACGGCGGCCAAGTACAAGGACCGCTGGGAGGATCCCCGGCTGGTGGTGGCCGTCTGGAACAACCACGACCTGAACCAGGTGACCTGGGAGCTGCGGGCGATGGGCGGCGAACCGTCCTTCCTGCCGTCGCAGGAGCTGCCGGACGTGCAGTACGCGGCCTTCGCGCGCTCCCTGGGCCTGACCGGCATCCGGGTCGAGAAGCCGGAGGACGTCGAGGCGGGCTGGCGGGCGGCGCTGGAGGCCGACGGCCCGGCGGTCGTCGAGTTCCTCACCGATCCGGCGGTGCCGCCGATCCCGCCGCACGCCACCTGGGAGCAGATGGAGGCCACGGCCGCCTCGATCCTCAAGGGCGACGCCGACCGGGCGTCGATGGTCAAGCAGGGCTTCAAGGCGAAGATGCAGGAGTTCCTGCCGGGCACCAAGGGGAAGGGGAAGGGCGGCGGTCGTTGAAGCCATGACGTCGGCGGCGCGTACGTGCCGGCCACCAGGGCGCGCAGGAGCGGCTTGGTCATACTCCCGCCACCGCAAGGTGCGCGAGGGAGCCTCCTGGACAACCGCCCCCTTCACACGTGAGTCGGTCCGAGAAAGGCACAGCTCCATGACGAGCGCGGACGACGCCGTACTCGACGACCCGGTGGGCGCGTCGTTGCGCGGACACCACGCAGGCCTCGCCCGTCGACTCGGCCGGGCCGCCACGTACGTGCCGGATGTCGCCACCTTCTCGGCGGTGTCCCCCACTGCGGACTCGGCTGGCTGGGCCGATCTCGCCCGGCTGCTCGGTCCGGGCGGGTTCGCCGACCTGTTCAGCTCCCCGGCGACGCCGCCGCCGGACTGGGAGCCGGTCTTCGTCCTCGAAGGCCGGCAGATGATCTGGCCCAGTGACCGGCCCGCTCCGGCCGGTACCGGCGGCGTGGTCGAACTGGGTCCGGCCGATGTGCCCGAGATGCTCGACCTGGCCGCACGGACCCAGCCGGGACGCGTTCTGGCCGCGCACCCACGAACTCGGCACCTACCTCGGCATCCGCGCCGACGGCCGCCTGGTGGCCATGGCGGGCGAACGGCTCCGGCCTCCGGGGTGGACCGAGATCAGCTCCGTCTGCACGGCCCCCGAGGCACGCGGGCAGGGCCACGCCGTCCGCCTGGTGAACGCGCTCGCCGCGCGCGTCCTGTCCCGGGACGAACGCCCGCTCCTGCACGTGGCCGAGACGAACACCGCCGCGATCGCCCTGTACGAGCGACTCGGGTTCGAGAGCCGCAGGCACGTGACCTTCCGCGGGTTCCGTACGCCGTGAGAGGTGGCCCCGCGTCACGATGCCCCGCAGGGTGGACGACGCCTGGGCTTCAGGCTTCAGGAACAGTCGCACAGTCGCACAGTCGCGAGGACATCGACGCCTGGCCGGCTGCCGGTACCGGTCAGCCGGAAGCGGTGGCGGCCACGAGTCCGAGCCCGATCAGCGCGACGCCCGTGGTCCTCCCGAGCGCACGATGGATGCGCGGTTCCTGAAGGACCGGGCCGGCTTGGGACAGCAGGAGCACGTAGCCGCCCAGCCAGGCGAGGGTGAGGGTGGTGTGGAGGAGGACGAGGAGCGTCAGCGCCCAGGCGGCGGGGAGCCCGGGCGGTGCGAGCGTGGGCAGCAGCCCGGTGTAGAAGACGGCGATCTTCGGGTTGAGGGCGTTGCTGACGAGGCCCGTCCGCCACGGGCTTCCGGCAGGGTCGGTCTCCGTCGTGACGGTGGGTGCGGCGGAGCGGTGGTGCCACAGCGCCTGCGCGCCCAGGAACAGCAGGTAGGCGGCGCCGAGGAGCTTGACGGTCAGGTAGGCCGCGGGCGAGGCGGCGAGCATGGCCGCGAGGCCGGCCACGGTCAGTGCGCCCCAGAGCAGTAGCCCGGTCGCGATCCCGCCCACGGTGCGCAGCCCGTCCCCGGGACCGGCCACGAGCGCACGTCGGGTGACCACCGCCATGTCCGGGCCGGGCAGGACGGTCAGCAGCCCGAGGACACCGATCGCGGCGACGAGGTGGGTCAGCACGCCGCCGACCGGTGATCGGCGCCGGCGTGCGGGTTGGCGGCCGTGCCCTCGGTGCTCAGCAGTACGACGACCGAGGTCGGCCCCAGCCCCAGAGCCGTACGGCGTTCCTCGGCTCCCGCGCCGGTGAGCGTCGCGCGCAGACCGGCGAGCGCCGCGGCGCCGCAGGGACCCGAGGAGACACCGGCGGCGGCGAGGTCACCGGCCGCGCGGGCGCTGTCGGCATCCGTGACGGCGACCGCGGCGTCCAGGCCGTCGCGCAGGCGGGGCCAGGCGATGCTGGACGGAGTGCCGCAGTTCAGCCCGGCCATGGTGGTCTCCCCCGTGCTGACGCTGACGAGCGCGCCGAGGGTGAGGCTTCGCAGGACGCAGGGCGCGGCCTCCGGCTCCACCGACAGCAGCGCGGGGGCGTGTCCCGAGGGGCGGCTGCGGTAGTGGGTGACCACGGCCTGGGCCAGTGACCCCACACCGACCGGTACGGCGACGAGACCGGGGCCTTCGACGACCCCGCCGGCCGACAACTGCTCGTCGATCTCGGTGCAGAGGGTGGAGTACCCCTCGACGATCCACCCCGGGATCCGCTCATAGCCCGGCCAGGCGGTGTCCTGGACCAGCACCGCGTCCGGCGCGGCAGCCGCCTCGGCCGCCAGGCGCACGGCCTCGTCGTACGGCCCTGCCACCTCGGTGACCTTCGCCTGTTCCGCGACGATGGCCGCCACGGCCCGCGGATGCACGCCCTGAGGAACGAAGACGTGGGCGTCCTGGCCGAGGAGCCGCGCCGTGCGGGCCACGGCGCGGCCGTGGTTGCCGTCGGTGGCCGTCACCAGGGTGACCGGGTCTTGTTCTTCACCGTTCGCCGCCCGCTCGGCAAGGGTGCGGTGCACCGCCCAGGACGCGCCCAGCGCCTTGAACGCGGGCAGCCCGAGCCGGCGTGACTCGTCCTTGACGAAGACCCGGCCGACTCCCAGTTCATCGGCCAGTGACGGGAGTTCGGTCAGCGGGGTGGGCGCGTAGTCGGGCAGCGAAGCGTGGAAGACCCGTACCTCGGCCGGCGCGGGTTCACACCGCCAGGTGCGGGCATCGGGTCGCGCGAACCACGGCGGTTCGCGGAAGGAGGAGGCGTTGTCGGACACACGTTCAGGGTCCGATGCAACCGTACGATCGGTCCAGCGAATGTTTCCTACCTATACTCATCGAAAAGTCCGACCGTTCCGCACGGGTCCGCGACGGTGAGGAGAGCGGGCCGCCCATGTTCGATCTGCACCGGCTGCGGCTGCTGCGCGAACTCAAGCACCGCGGCACCCTGGCGGCCGTCGCCACCGCCCTGTCCTACGCCCCCTCCTCCGTCTCGCAGCAGCTCTCCCAGCTGGAGGCCGAGGTCGGCGTCCCGCTGCTGGAACCGGTCGGACGGCGGGTGAGGCTGACGGCACAGGCCGAGATCCTCGTCGCCCACACCGAAGCGGTCCTCGAACGCCTGGAGCGCGCGGAGGCGGACATCGCCGCCTCCCTGACCGACCTGACCGGCACCCTGCGCATCGCCTCGTTCCAGACGGCCGCTCTGGCCCTCGTCCCGAGCGCGCTCGGCCTGCTGCGCGACCAGCACCCGCGGTTGCGCGTCCACGTCACACACATGGAACCGGAGAAGGCCCTTCCCGGCCTGCAAGCACGCGACTTCGACCTCGTCCTCGCCGAGGAATACCCCGGCAACCCCAACCCCCGGCCCGCCGGCCTCGACCAGGAAGACCTGCTCGACGACCCTCTGCACCTCGCCCTGCCGAAGCCGGCCGACGGCCCGGACACCGACAGCCCGCTGACGGCGCTGCGCTCCCTCGCCGACCACCCCTGGGTGATGGAACCCGAAGGCACGGCCGCCCGGCACTGGGCCATGACCCTGTGCCGCGACGCCGGCTTCGAACCCGACGTACGGTTCGAGACCACCGACCTGCTGCTCCACCAGCGGCTCGTCGAGCAGGAACTCGCCGCGGCCTTCCTGCCCGGTCTCGTCTGGAGCGGACGGCCCCCGACCGTCACGCTGCGACAGCTCCCCCGCGGCCGGCGCACACGCCGCATCTTCACCGTCGTACGCCAGGGCCGCAGCCGACACCCCGCCGTCCTCGCCTGCCGCGACGCCCTCCACCGCGCGGTCGCCCTCCGCGCCGGCCAGGAGTAGGGCTGGAGATACCTGCGGGGTGCCTGCGCCCGGGAATCCGCGTATCGCGGCCGATCGCCCGGCCGGCGAACTGCCCGACCGGGTCACCGACAAGACCCTCGCCCGCCTCACCGGAGCACCGCCCTGGCGGACCCGCGCGATCCGGCCGTCACGACGGCGGCCTGACCAACCCGTCGGCGACCTCTGCCGGCGCGGCCCGCTCCGCCTCGGATCAGCGGATCGGTACGGCCCCTTCCGGCCGGTCGGTCTCCTCGACGGGTGGGAGTACCAACTCCTCGTAGCGGCCGAGCGCCAGAACGACGCCGAGCATCAGTAGCGGAATGATCACAGCGACAGCCGCCATGAGTCCGGTCCTTCCCCAGGAAGTGTGCGGTGGGGGGTGTCTCGCCGGGTCTCCCCCGGGCGGACGGGCAAACCCGGGCGCGGAAGCGGAACCCGTTCGGACGCTCGGCACCGGCCCGCCGTCATCCGTCGCCCGGCGTCCGTGTCGACACCGGGTCTTCGGGTACGCGGGGGGCCACGAACGATCTGGAGGGGAGTCATGCAGCGAGGCAGCGACCGGCTGAGCGCCCACCGCGACGACGAGATGAAGCACGAACTGCAGGGGTTGCTCCGTTCGGGGCATCCCACGCGGACGGAGGAATGGCACGACCCGGAGCCGTACGCCGAGGACGACCCCGAGGTGGCGTACGGGCCGGTGACGCCGAGCCGCGCGCCCGCCCGGGTGGAGGCGCTGCGGCTGGAGCTGGCCCGGGTCCTGGGCCGTACGTCCTTCCCGGCGGGGTCGGCCGAGCTGATCCGCGTACTGCGCGGCCGGCACGCCCCGGACAGGCTCGTGGAGCTCCTGGAACGGCTGCCCCGCAAGGTGCGCTACGACTCTGCGCACCGGCTCGCGGAGGCGGTCGTCCAAGCCCAGGACGAAGCGGAGGGCGGTGCCGCGCGGCCCCCGGCGGACGGCACGGAATCCGCACCCGACGCGGACACATAGGCACCCTGCTCGCGGGTACTGCGGGCAAGGTCACGCCGACGTGAGCGTGCCCCCCGCAGTCGGGGCGGAGCGACGAAAGGCCCAGGGACCCATGGCCGAGTTCGTGAGGGAAGTCATGACGCCAGGTGTGGTGGCGGTCCGTCCGGACGCCTCCCTCGTCGAGGCGGCGCAACTGATGCGGGCCCAGGACGTCGGCGACGTCCTCGTCGCGACGGACGAGCACGTCATCGGGGTGCTGACCGACCGCGACATCACGCTGCGCGCCGTCGCCGACGGCGCCGATCCGCTGACGGTGAGCGCGCAGGCCGTCTGCACCCCGAACCCGGTCGTGATCGGTCCGGACGACGCGGTGTCCGCCGCCGTGGAGCTGATGCGCGGCCACGCGATACGCCGGCTTCCCGTCGTGGAGGACGGGCACCCGGTGGGCATGGTCAGCCTCGGTGACCTGGCCGTCTCCCAGGACCCGGGGTCGGCGCTCGCCGACATCAGCCGGGCCGAGCCGGACACCTGGCCGGGGACGGCCCCGACCTGAGGGACGGGTTCGGGTACCGCCCCGGCCCGACGCAGCGGACAGCGATGACACGGAGACCATGGACGACGACAGTGTGACCACGGACCAGCAGCCCGACCACTCCCGTACCCCCGTCCTGGAAGCCCTGGAGCGCTACCGGCGCTCCGGCCGCCGCCCGTTCTCGCCGCCCGGCCACAAGGGCGGTACGGGCGTGGACGCGCGGGTCGCCCTGACACTCGGCCCCGATGTGTTCGCGTCCGACGTGCTCGCCCTCAACGGCCTGGACGACCGGCGCATGTCGGGCCGCGTCCTGGAGCGGGCCGAGGAGCTGATGGCGGACGCGGTGGACGCGGACCGGGCCTACTTCTCGACCTGCGGCAGTTCCCTGTCGGTGAAGGCCTCCATGCTGGCGGTCGCCGGGCCGGGCGAGAAACTGCTGGTCGCGCGCAACGCCCACAAGTCGGTGATCGCGGGCGTGATCCTGGCCGGCATCGAACCGGTGTGGGTGCGCCCGCGCTGGGACGCCGAGCACCGTCTGTCGCATCCGCCGGGCCCGGAGGAGGTCGCCGAGGCCTTCGAGCGGGCGCCCGACGCGAAGGGCATGCTGCTCGTCACGCCCACGGCGTACGGCACCTGCGCGGACATCGCCCGGGTCGCCGAGGTGTGTCACGCGCGCGGCCGGCCGCTGATCGTGGACGAGGCGTGGGGCGCCCATCTGCCGTTCCACGAGGCCTTGCCGAGTTGGGCGATGGACGCGGGCGCCGATCTGTGTGTGACGTCGGTGCACAAGATGGGCGCGGGCCTGGAGCAGGGTTCGGTGTTCCATCTGCGCGGCGATCTGGTCGATCCGGCCGTGCTGCGGCTCCGCGGCGATCTGCTCAACACCACCAGCCCGTCGGTGCTGATGTGGGCGGCGCTGGACGGCTGGCGCCGGCAGATGGTGGAGCGGGGCCATGAACTCCTCGACCACGCACTGAGGTTGGCGGGCCGGGTGCGCGAGGAGGTCGCCGCCCTTCCCGGCCTCGACGCGCTGGGCGACTCCGAACTCGTCGGCACCGGGCTGGCGTTCGCGTACGACCCGCTGATAATCGTCGTCGACGTCTCCGGGCTCGGTACGAGCGGTTACGCGGCCGTCGAGTGGCTGCGTGAGCACCACCAGGTCAACCTCGGGCTCGGCGACCACCGTCGGGTCGTCGCCCAACTCACCCACGCGGACACGGAGGAGAGCTGTGCGGCACTGCTCGACGCCCTCACGGAACTGGTGAAACGGCGCGAGTCGCTGCCGCCGGCGCCGCCCATCCGGCTGCCGGAACCGGACGAGCTGGAGCTGGAGGGCGTGATGCTCCCCCGGGACGCCTTCTTCGGGCCGGTGGAGCAGGTGCCGCTGGAGGAGGCGGCGGGCCGGGTGGCCGCGGAGCCCGCGAGCCCCTATCCGCCCGGCGTCCCGGTGATCTGCCCGGGCGAGCTGATCAACGAGGCGGTGGTGGAGTACCTCAAGTCCGGTGTGGAGCACGGCATGTACGTGCCGGACCCCTCGGACCCGGAGCTGCGCACCCTGCGAGTGGTGGCCCGATGAGCTACGGAACAAGGCAAGGAAGCGACGGAACAAGGCAACGAAAGGAGACTGAGCAGCCATGCGTATCGCATTCCTGACCGCACCCGAGGGTGTCGAGCAGATCGAGCTGACCGAACCCTGGCAGGCGGCGGCGAACACCGGTCACGAGCCCGTGCTGGTGTCGACGAAGCCGGGTCGGATCCAGGCCTTCGACCATCTCGACAAGGCGGACACGTTCGCCGTGGACGCCGTCGTCGGCGAGGCCGCGGCCGAGTCGTTCGACGCGCTGGTCCTGCCGGGCGGGGTGGCCAATCCGGACTTCCTGCGCATGGACGAGCGGGCGGTGTCGTTCGTCCGGGAGTTCTTCGAGCGGGGCCGCCCGGTCGCCGCGATCTGTCACGCCCCGTGGACGCTGGTCGAGGCGGACGTGGTCCGCGGCCGGGTCCTGACCTCCTGGCCGAGCCTGCGCACGGACATCCGCAACGCGGGCGGCGAGTGGGTGGACGAGCAGGTGAAGATCTGCGACCACGCCCCGAGCAAGCTGGTCACCAGCCGTAAGCCCGACGACCTGAAGGCGTTCTGCGAAGCCTTCCTCGACGTGTTCCAGGAGACCGCCTGATGAGCTCCCCCGCCGACCGCAAGCAGCGGCAGCGCGAGGCCGCCCACCCGGACGACCCGGCGTCGGGCCCCCTCACCACCGATCAGGGCGTGGCCGTCGACCACACCGACGACTCCCTGACCGCCGGCGAGCGCGGGCCGACCCTGATGGAGGACTTCCACTTCCGGGAGAAGCTCACCCACTTCGACCACGAGCGCATCCCCGAGCGGGTCGTCCACGCGCGGGGCGCGGGAGCCTACGGCTACTTCGAACCGTACGAGTCCTGCGCGGAGTTCACCCGCGCCGCGTTCCTCCAGGACCCCTCCGTACGCACTCCCGTCTTCGTACGGTTCTCCACCGTGCAGGGGCCGCGCGGTTCGGCGGACACCGTGCGGGACGTACGCGGTTTCGCGACCAAGTTCTATACTTCGGAGGGCAATTACGACCTCGTCGGGAACAACTTCCCCGTCTTCTTCATCCAGGACGGCATCAAGTTCCCCGACTTCGTGCACGCGGTGAAGCCGGAGCCGCACAACGACATCCCCACGGGCGCGTCGGCGCACGACACCCTGTGGGACTTCGTGTCGCTCCAGCCGGAGACGCTGCACGCGATCATGTGGCTGATGTCCGACCGGGCGATCCCGCGCAGCTACCGCATGATGCAGGGCTTCGGCGTGCACACCTTCCGCTTCGTGAACGCGGAGGGCCGGGGCACGTTCGTGAAGTTCCACTGGAAGCCGAAGCTGGGCACGCACTCGCTGGTGTGGGACGAGGCGCAGGAGTGCCAGGGCCGGGACCCGGACTTCAACCGCCGGGACCTGTGGGACGCCATCGAGGCCGGCGAGTACCCGGAGTGGGAGCTGGGTGTCCAACTCGTGCCGGAGGAGGACGAGTTCGCCTTCGACTTCGATTTGCTCGACCCCACGAAGATCATTCCGGAGGAGCAGGTGCCGGTGCGGCCGATCGGCCGTATGGTGCTGGACCGCAACCCCGAGAACTTCTTCGCGGAGACGGAGCAGGTCGCCTTCCACACCGCGAACGTCGTCCCGGGCATCGACTTCACCAACGACCCGCTGCTCCAGGCCCGCAACTTCTCCTACCTGGACACCCAGTTGATCCGCCTCGGCGGCCCCAACTTCCATCAACTGCCGGTGAACCGGCCGGTCGCCCCCGTGCGCACCAACCATCGCGACGGCTACCACCAGTCCGCGATCCACCGCGGCACGAACTACTTCCCGAACTCCCTCGGCGCCGGCTGCCCCGCCCACGCGGGCGTCGACCCCCACGCCTACACCCACTACGCCGAGCGCGTCGACGGTGCCAAGATCCGCCGCCGCAGCGAGAGTTTCAAGGACCACCACAGCCAGCCCGCCCTGTTCTGGAACAGCATGGCCCCGTGGGAGAAGCAGCACATCGTGGCCGCCTTCCGCTTCGAACTCGGCAAGGTGGGCGCCCTCAGCGTCCGCGCCCGTACGGTCGAGCAACTGGCCAAGGTGGACCCGGAGTTGGCGGCCGAGGTGGCGAAGGGCGTCGGCGTGCCCGTCCCGACGGACGCCGAGCCGGTGGCGTACAAGCTCACCTCGCCCGCCCTCAGCCTGGAGTCCCAGCGCGGTCCCGGCTCGATCCGCACCCGCCAGATCGCCGTCCTGGTCGCCGACGGGGTGGACGCCGAGCAGGTGACCAGCGTGCGGGACGCCCTGGCCGCGGAGGGTGCGATCGTCGAGGCCATCGCGGCCCAGGACGGCACCGTACGCGGCTCGGACGGCGCGGAGTACACCGTGGACCGGGCCCTGCCGACGGTAGCGTCCGTCCTGTACGACGCGGTGTTCCTCCCCGGCGGCCCCGTCGGCACCCCGTCCCCGTCGACCGACCCCGACGCCATGCGCTTCGTCCGCGACGCCTACCGCCACGGCAAACCGATCGGCGCCCTCGGCTCCGGCGTCGGCATCGTCGCCGCCCTGCAACCGGAGGGCGTCCGCCTCTCCTCCGAGTTCCACCACGTGGTGGCGGATCGGGGCGTGGTCACGGACACGGCCCAGGGCACGGCCGGCGACGACTTCACCCGGGCGTTCATCGAGGCGATCAAGGCCCACCGCCACTGGGACCGCCAACCGACCCGCTGCTGAAAGAAGGCGGGGCTCCCCTTCCCAAGGGGAGCCCCGCCCTTTTTTGGGGACGCGGGGAACTGCGCGATCAACCCCCACGCACCCGCGGCCCGCGACGCACGACGAGCCCCGAGCTCTCCCCGAATCTGGACCTACGGCCGCCGCCCCAGCAGACACAACAACCTGGTCTGCGCGTCCGCGCCCGCCGGCGGCTCCACCGGCGCCCCGAACAACCCGCTCTTCTCCAGATCACCCGCATACGGAGTGATCTCCTCCACGGCGAACGACACCAGCTCCCCGGGAAGCCGTTCCTCGAACCCGATCGCCCGCGACAGATCCCACGCGTGGACCACGAGATCGGCGACCATCTGCGCGCAGTACGCGGTCGCCGGGGTGTCGCCGTAGGACAGATGAACCGTGCGTTCGAGCGCGCCGGGCGCGGCGAACGCCTCTCGCGCGGACCGCGCCGCCGTGTCCCAGGAGGCGGCGGGGTCCGGCCCCAGCAGGTCCCCCTCGAACGTGTCGCCGACCTCCTCGATCATGCAGCCGTCCCGCACCAGCGACGGCACCCACAGCTGCTCGGACACCAGGTGGTTGACGAGGTCACGGACCGTCCACTCGGCGCAGGGCGTGCCCACGCCCCACTGGTCGTCGCGCACCGCGTGGACACGGGCGCCGAAGAGGTCCTGTGCCTCGGCATGCCGGGTGAGCAGCGCGCTCGCCCGTGTACTCGATGTCATGCCGGCCCTCGCTCCCGCGCGCCGTCACGTGTGCGGCCGGAGACGACCGGCCGGCGCGGATGGCGGCGCAGATACTCGCCCTCCAGTTGCGCCATCCGTTCGTTGTGGGTGCGCAGCGCCTCGCTCGATCCGTGCAGCAGCGTGTCGTGACGTGTGCGGTGGATCGACTCCAGCTCCTTCATCAACTGCTGGTCGTCCAGATGGTCCGGATGCACTCCGGTCATGGTGGTACCCCGATCTTCGTGTTCCTCCATGAGGTCCGGGTACCCGCCCGGCAAGCGTTACCCCGAGCGGCATCCGGGAGGGAGCCATGGATCTCGCGTTTCTCCATCCACTGTACGAACATCCCGGGCCCTGGGCCTCTGTGTACGTCGGTTCGTCCGCACCATCGGAGTCCATGGCCCACGAACGATCACTGACGGCGGCCGCCGTCAGTCGTGAGCTGGCGGAGCAGGGAGCGGACGAGGCGACCTGCCGGGCCGTGCACCGGGCGGTGGAGGAGTCGCGCCACGACGCCGAACCGCACGGCCGGGCGTTGTTCGCACGCGGCGGCCAGGTGGTCCTGGACCCGCCGCTCACCTCGCCGCCCCCGGCGAACCAGGCGTTCTGGGCCCCACTGCCCCGTACGGCCCCGCTGCTGGAGCTGGCCGGGGAGGACCCGTTGTGCCTGGTGGCGTACGTCGACCGGCGGGGCGCGCGGTTCGAGCTGCGGGGCGCCCTGGGCGGCGAGGACGCCGGGTCGGTGGCCGGGCGGCAGTGGCCCGTGCACCGCACGAGCACGGCCGACTGGT
The DNA here is from genome assembly GCF_053592095.1 of Streptomyces sp. NPDC002787. Lineage (NCBI taxonomy): Bacteria > Bacillati > Actinomycetota > Actinomycetes > Kitasatosporales > Streptomycetaceae > Streptomyces > Streptomyces sp. NPDC002787. The sequence goes on from NZ_JBSFVC010000006.1 coordinate 199,296, forward strand.
CGGAGCGGCACTTCCAGCTGAAGGTGGAGAACACCTGGGAGCACAACGCGGCGGAGGTCGCCGAGGCGCTCGCCGTGTGTCAGGAGGAGACCCGCGCCGACCTGCTGGTTCTCGTCGGTGAGGACCGCGAGCGGCACGCCGTGCGGGACCGGCTGCCGCAGCGGCTGCTCGACCGGGTGGTCGAGGCCCCGCACGGGGCAGGCAGCAGGCTGCTGGACGAGGACGTGGAGCGGGTCCGCGCCGAGCATGTGCGCCGACGGGCCGCAGCCGAGGTCGAGCGGTTCGTGGCGGCGCGCAGCCCGGACGCCGAGGGGCGCCTGGGGGCCGTGGAGGACGTGGCCGACCTGGTCGAGGCGGCGCGCGAGCACCGTATCGACGAGCTGCTCGTCCGTCCCGAGGGCCCCGACACGCACCGCGCGCTGTGGGTCGGCGAGGATCCCGACCAGCTGGCCGTACGCCGTACGGAGCTGCGCACGCTCGGGCTCGCCGAGGACCACGCCCACGCGGCCCGCGCGGACGACGCGCTCCTGCGGTCCGCGGTGACGACCGGCGCCCCCGCGATCTGCGTGACGGCGGCGCCCGAGGCCACGGAGGGCGAGGTCCCGGTCGGCGGACTGGGCGCACTGCTCCGCTGGAAGTGACCCGCGCCGGGAGCCGGTGTGGCTAGCGGGCCCGCTCCACGCGGCGCTCGTCCCACACCGGCTCCGGTGTCTCCCGTACGCGGCCGTCGGAGCCGAAGACGAGGTAGCGGTCGAACGAGCGGGCGAACCAGCGGTCGTGGGTGACGGCGAGGACGGTCCCGTCGAAGGCCTCAAGCCCCTCCTGCAACGCCTCCGCCGACTCCAGGTCGAGGTTGTCGGTGGGCTCGTCGAGGAGCAGCGCGGTGACGCCCTGCAACTCCAGCAGCAGGATCTGGAAGCGCGCCTGCTGGCCGCCGGAGAGACGGTCGAAGGGCTGCTCGGCCTGCTTGGTCAGCTCGTAGCGGCGCAGCCGGGACATGGCGGCGCCCCGGTCCTGCGCGTGCTCCTTCCACAGGATGTCGAGCAGCGTCCGCCCCTCCAGCTCGGGATGGGCGTGGGTCTGCGCGAAGTGCCCCGGCACGACCCTGGCACCGAGCTTCCACTCCCCCGTGTGGGCCACGTCGTCACCGGCGAGCAGGCGCAGGAAGTGGGACTTGCCGGAGCCGTTGGAGCCGAGGACGGCGACGCGTTCGCCGTAGAAGACCTCCAGGTCGAAGGGTTTCATCAGCCCGGTGAGCTCAAGTCCCTCGCAGGTGACGGCCCGCACGCCCGTACGGCCGCCCTTGAGCCGCATCGTGATGTCCTGCTCGCGCGGCGGCTCCGGCGGCGGACCGGCCTCCTCGAACTTGCGCAGCCGGGTCTGGGCGGCGGCGTACCGCGAGGCCATCTCATGGCTGACGGCGGCGGCTTGACGGAGCGTCAGCACCAGCTTCTTCAGCTGGGCGTGCTTCTCGTCCCAGCGCCTGCGCAGTTCCTCGAAGCGCTCGAACCGCTGTCGGCGGGCCTCGTGGTACGTGTCGAACCCACCGCCGTGCACCCAGGCGTCGGCACCCGCCGGGCCCGGTTCCACGCTCACGATCTTCTCGGCCGCGCGGGAGAGCAGTTCCCGGTCGTGGGAGACGAACAGCACGGTCTTGCGGGTCTCCTTGAGCCGCTCCTCCAGCCAGCGCTTGCCGGGGACGTCGAGGTAGTTGTCGGGCTCGTCGAGGAGGAGCACCTGGTCGGTGCCGCGCAGCAGCGCCTCCAGCACGAGCCGCTTCTGCTCACCGCCGGACAGCGTCCGCACCTGCCGCCACTGCGCCTTCTCGTACGGCACCCCGAGGGCGGCCGTGGTGCAGATGTCCCAGAGCGTCTCCGCCTCGTAGCCCCGCACCTCGGCCCAGTCGGAGAGGGCCTGCGCGTACGCGAGCTGGGCCGCCTCGTCGTCGACGGTCATGAGCGCGTGCTCGGCAGCGTCGACCGCCTCGGCCGCCTCCCTGATCCTGGGCTGCGCCACGGACACCAGCAGGTCCCGCACGGTGGTCTCGTCGCGTACGGACCCCACGAACTGCCGCATGACGCCGAGCCCGCCGGTGACGGTCACCGAGCCACCGTGCGGCTTCAGCTCCCCGGAGATCAGCCGCAGCAGGGTCGTCTTCCCGGCCCCGTTCGGCCCGACGAGCGCGACGACCGACCCCTCCCCCACCCGAAAGGACACGTCCCCGAGCAGTGCCCTCCCGTCCGGCAGGTAGTACTCCAGATGAGCGGCTTCGAGATGTCCCATGGACCGCATTGTCCGAGGCCCACGAACAACTGAGCAAATCCATTTCCGCGGAGCCGGCCCCACCTGCGGGCGGCGTGCCGCAGCCGCGGCCGTCCCCCGCCGCCCCGACTGCGGACAAGCCGCCACCACGGCACGGCTGGGCACTGCACGGCACGGCACGGCACGGCACGGCACGGCGAGATCGACAAGCCCACCCCGCCCGACACGGTTCCGCCCCCATGGGGTACCCGTGGACTCATGACCCCAGACGTCGACCTCACCGTCCGCCCCCCGGGCCACCACATCCTCCGGGACCGTTTCCTCGCCGCGGACAGCCGCCTCTTCAACGCCGTGGCGACCCGCGACTGGCCGGGCGCCCACCCCCTGCTGCCGAAGCTGAGCCGTGCCGCCAACCACGGCGTGCTCTGGTTCGCCACGGCGGCGGCGATCGCGGCGACCCGCAGCCCGCGGGCCCGCAGGGCGGCCGTCCGGGGGGTCGCCTCACTCGCACTCGCCTCGGCGACGATCAACACCCTCGGCAAGCGCTCGATCCGCCGCCCCCGCCCGGTCCTGGACAACGTCCCGATGATGCGCCAGCTCAAGCGCCAGCCGATCACCACGTCCTTCCCCTCGGGCCATTCCGCCTCCGCCGCCGCGTTCGCGACCGGCGTCGCCCTGGAGTCCCGCGGCTGGGGCGCGGCGGTCGCGCCGCTGGCGACCGCCGTGGCGCTGTCCCGTGTGTACACGGGCGTGCACTTCCCGAGCGACGTCCTGGTGGGCGCCGCCCTGGGCGTGGGCGCCGCCTACGCCGTACGGGGCATGGTGCCCACCCGTGACCAGCTCCCGCCACCCGGCCGCCCGTACGTGGACGCGCCCGCACTGCCGGACGGGCACGGTCTCGTCGTGGTCGCCAACCGGGCGTCGGGCACGTCGGACCGCGTCCGCGCGCTGCGGGACACGCTGCCCGGCGCCGAGACCGTGGAGTGCGAACCCGAGGACGTGGAGGCCGAGTTGGAGAAGGCAGCCGCCCGCGCCCAGGTGCTCGGCGTGTGCGGCGGCGACGGCACGGTGAACTGCGCGGCCGAGGTGGCCCTGCGCCACGGCCTCCCCCTCGCCGTACTGCCCGGCGGCACCCTCAACCACTTCGCGCACGACCTCGGGGTGGAGGACGTGCGCGACCTGGGCCGCGCCGTGCGGCAGGGCGAGGCCGTCCGGGTGGACCTGGGGCACTTCTCGACCGGTGACACCGAGGGCCATTTCCTCAACACCTTCAGCCTGGGCGTCTACCCGGAGCTGGTGCGGGAGCGCGAGCGCTGGGAGCGGATGATCGGCGGCTGGCCGGCCGGGGTGATCGCGGCGCTGCGGGTCCTGCGCTCCGACCGGCATCCGCTCCAGGCCACCTTCGAGGGCCGCCCGCGCCCGATCTGGCTGCTCTTCGCCGGCAACGGCACGTACCACCGGCTGGGGCGCGCCCCGGCCCGCCGGTTCGACCTGGCGGACGGGCTGCTGGACGTCCGTGTCGTGCACGGCGGGCGCCGCCCGGCCCTGCGGCTGCTGGCCGCGGCCGTCGCCGGGCCGCTGACCCGCACCCCGGCCCACGCGGCGGTCCGGGTACGCCGGCTCCGGGTGGACGGCATCGCGCCGGGCACCCTCCTCGCGTACGACGGCGAAGTCACCGAGGTGCAGGGGGATCTGACGCTCCAGAAGCTCCCGGAGGCGCTGACGGTCTACCGGCCCGTGCCGATGCACTGACACGGCCGTACATTCCACATTTCAAGACGGCGGTCTCACAGTTCGACATGGTCGCGTACGGTTCGAGCACGAACTCGCGGATGTCGCGGACCTCGTGGAAGGGGAACGGCCATGTCGAAGGCACGGGAGACCGCCGTCTACACGCACGGACACCATGAGTCGGTGCTGCGCTCGCACACCTGGCGAACGGCCGCCAACTCGGCGGCCTATCTCCTCGGTTCACTGAAACCGCACATGAAGATCCTGGACATCGGGTGCGGCCCGGGCACCATCACCGCGGACCTGGCCGCCCTGGTCCCGGACGGGCACGTCACCGGTGTCGACCACGCCCCCGGCATCCTGGATCAGGCCCGGGCCACGGCCGCCGAACGCGGCCTGGGGAACGTGGACTTCGCGGTCGCGGACGTCCACGCGCTGGACTACCCGGACGACACCTTCTGCGTGGTCCACGCGCACCAGGTGCTGCAGCACGTCGGCGACCCGGTGCAGGCGCTGCGCGAGATGCGCCGGGTCACCAGGCCGGGCGGTCTCATCGCCGTCCGTGACTCCGACTACGCGGCGATGACCTGGTTCCCCGAGTCGCCCGGCCTGGACGACTGGCTCGACCTGTACCGCCGGGTGGCCCGCGCGAACGGCGGTGAGCCCGACGCGGGGCGCCGGCTGAAGGCCTGGGCCCTGCGCGCCGGGCTCACCGACATCACGGCCACCTCCGCCACCTGGACCTACGCCACGGCGGAAGAGCGGGCCTGGTGGAGCGGGCTGTGGGCGGACCGGACGGTCGCCTCCTCCTACGCCGAACGGGCGACCGAGGGCGGTCACGCGACGGTCGAGGGACTCGAGGCGATCGCGGCGGCCTGGCGGGAATGGGGGCGGCGGGAGGACGGTTGGTTCGCCGTACTCCACGGAGAAATTCTCTGCCGTAAGGCGGTCTGAAAGAGCGTATTCTGGAAACCCGAACCATCAGGAGGTTCGCATAATGGTTCCCATCCTGCTGGTACTGCTTCTGGTGCTGATTCTCTTCGGTGCCGGATTCGCGGTGAAGGTTCTCTGGTATATCGCACTGGCCGTTCTGGTGCTGTGGCTCCTCGGATTCCTGGTACGCGGCACGTCCGCCTCCGGAGGAAGGGGTCGCTGGTACAGGTGGTGAATTCACCGGCACCAGTGGTGAATTCACCCCCGCATTCACTCCCGCGGTAGCAACGGTCCAAGCGGCCCGAGGTCCAGATTGAGGTCCTCGGGCCGCAGGCCGTAGCGCTCGCGCAACTCGGTCATACGGTCGTCCAGGAGCATGAGGGTGAGCCCGATGCGCTCCTCCTGGTCCTCCGAGAGCTCCCCGGTGTCGAAGCGGCGCAGCGCCTGCCGCTCCATCAGTTGACGGAGCAGTTCCACGACGGTCAGGACCAGTTTGACCAGGTCCCTTTCCACCGTGTCGGGCTCCAGTTCGAGACGGTTGCGGTCGGTCACTCGATCCCTCCCCAGGGTGACGGGACCTGCGCGTTCACAGAGCTGATCAGCGCGTTCAGGTCGATGCGGACGAGGTCGACGTCCGCGATGCGCAAAGTGAGGTCACCGGTGATGACCACCCCGCCGGCGAGGAGCCGGTCGAGGAGGTCGACGAGGGCCACCTCACGACGTTCGACGACGGTCACGGGCCGTCCTCCCCGCTGAAGGAATAGACCGCCCACGGTCCGGTGAGTTCCACGCGCAATCCCGGCTCCTCACCCTTCGTACGGTCCACGAGTTCCACGAACTCCTCGGAATGGGTACGCGGCACCAAATAGGCCGCGTTCAGCACATTGCGGCCCGGAACGCCGGAGAGCGCCGAATTCTGGGGGGCGTGCAGCCTGGTGTCCTCCGCGAATTCCGACAGGGTGTGGTGCAGCCGGCGGGCGAACCGCTCGGCGTTCTCCCACATCTCCTCGTGGGCCCGGTGGCTCCGGCGCCGCTGCCGTAGGTAGTCCCGCCCGCTGGAGACCTTCGCGGGCTCCTGGGACGGCTCCCGCTCCTCGGATTCGGCGTACACCTTGACGCCCCACTCCACCCGGCCCGCCAGTCGGTCCAGGGCCCGCAGGAAGTCCTCCTCGCGGGCCTCCAGCATGACCCGTACGCCGCTGTCGTCGCGGAACACGGTGCCGAGCCGCAGCGGCAGGGGCGTGGTGACGACGGTGAGCGCGTCGATCACGCTCTGGTGGGCACGGGCGGTCTCGGTCAGCCAGTCCAGGTCCTCCAGATGGGCGCGGAGCGGCTGCTCCGCGAAGTCGCTCTCCGGCACCTCGCTGACCACGGCGATCAGGTCGTGGTGGCGCAGCTGCCGGGGCGGCGCGCCCGCGACCCCGGTGAGCTGGGACTGGAGTGCCGCGTCGAAGGGGCGGCAGACGGCGTACACGTAACGCAGTCCGGTCATGAGGGCTCCTCTCTGGCGCGGCCGCGCTCGATGGGCTCCGGCTCGCGCCGGTGCCCGTCGTCCAGCTCGGCGAGCCGGGCACGCAACTCGGCGTTCTCACGGGAGAGTTCGTCGCGGCGGGCGTGGGACGACAGCGCCGGGTCGGTCTCCCACCAGTCGATCCCCATCTCCTTGGCCTTGTCGACCGAGGCGACGATGAGGCGCAGCTTGATGGTGAGCAGCTCGATGTCGAGCAGGTTGATGCGGATGTCGCCCGCGATCACCAGGCCCTTGTCGAGTACACGCTCCAGGATGTCGGCGAGGTTGGCGCTCCCGTTCTGGCCGTACGGTTCGGGGACTCGGCTCGGGAATGTCATCGTCGGCTCCCGCCCACGGCGGCCCGCTCCTCGTCCTCATCCTCGTACGGTTCCTCGTCGATGTCCTCCCCGGCGTCGTCCCCGGCGTCGTCCTCAGCGTCATCCTCAGCGTCGGGAGCCTCCTCCTCGTACTCGCCCTCCGGGACCTCCTCGTACTCGCCCTCCGGGACCTCCTCGTCGCCTTCGTCGTGCTCGTCGGCGTACTCGTCGGTCTTGTCGGTCTCGTCGGTCTCGTCGGTCTCGTCCGTCGCGTCGGAGTCGCGGGGCTCCTCGTCGGGTTCCTCCGCGTACTCGGCCTCGGCCTCGGGCTCGGCCTCGTCGTCCTCCGGAGCCTCCTCCGGCTCCTCCTCCGCGAGGGCGTCCTCGTGGCTGACCACGACCTCGCCGTCGCGGATCTCGCCGCGCCAGCCGTCCTCGGCCTCGCCACGGAGCGTGATGAACCGGGCGAAGTTCTTGAGGTCGAGCCGGGCCCGGCGGCCCTGGGCGCGCCAGATGTTGCCGGTCTTCTCGAAGAGGCCCTTCGGGTAGTACTCCAGCACCAGCAGGACCCGGGTGAGGTTGTCCGCGAGGGAATGGAAGGAGACGGCGCCCTTCGTGGTGCCCTTGGCGCCCTCCGACGTCCAGGCGATCCGTTCGTCGGGCACCTGTTCGGTCGTGTGCGCCTTCCAGCTGCGGTTGGACCAGAAGACCTTCAGCTGCCAGTCGGAGTGGGTGTCGTCGGCCCGGCCCGCGCTCTTCACGCCCTTGGCGAAGGTGCTGAAGCTCTGGAACTGGGTCCACTGGTCGTACGCGGTGCGCACCGGCACCCCGACGTCGATGGACTCGACGATCACCGTGGGCTTGTTGCCCGAGCCACCCTTCTGTTTGCCCTTGCCGCCGCCGAGGTTCTTGAGCGCGCCGAGCACATTGTCCTTGGCACGGCCCGCGCCCACCTCCAGCGCGGAGCGCAGGGGCCCCTTGCCCTCGGCGAGCTTGCGTCCGCCGTCCCGGGCGAGCTTGGCGAAGCCGGGGCTGTTGCCCTCGGCGATGTCGTTGAGCTTGCCGGTCGTCTCGCCCAGCTTGCGGCCGGCGCCGACGAGGAGCCGCTGGGCCTGTGCGGCCAGATACTCCCGGGCCTCGGCCTTGAGATGGTCGACGGCCGCGCTGTGGGCCACGTCGGTGAGCGGGTTGCTCTTCGTGGTGTCCTTGGCGCGGTCCGTCACCTGTCCGGTCGCGCGGCCGGTCGCCGCGCCGAGGGAGTCAGTCATCACCACCGCCTCCCCTCGTGGTCCGCGCCCGGGTGGCCTTGCGGGCGGCCTTCTTGGCAGGAGCCTTTCCGGGGGCGGTCTTCTTGGCGGCCGTCTTCTTCGCCGCTGTCGTCTTCGCCGCCGTCTTCTTGGCCGCCGCCTTCCGCGTCGAGGCGCCGGTCTTCTTGGCGGGAGCCTTCTTCGCGGCCGACTTCTTCGCGGCCGGCTTCCCTTCCGCCTTGGGCGCGGTCCGCTTCGCCGGCCGCCTCCGCGAGGGCTTCTCGTCGTCGCCCTCACGGCTCTCGCCGTCGTCGTACTCGCGGCCGTCGTCGTACTCGTCGCCGTCCGCGTATTCCTCCTCGTCCACGAACTCGTCGTCGTCCGTGTACGCGTCGTCGTGGTCCCGGTCGCCGCGCCCCGGCAGGTCCGGTGCCACTCCGGCGAGCTGGTCGCGCACCTGCGAGGTGCGCCCGTGCAGCCGGTCGGCGAGCCCTTCGATCTGCCGCTCGACCAGCGCTCCGGTGGCCGCCTTGCCGACACCGCGCAGGTCCTCGCGGAGCTGGTCCCCGATCTCCTTGAACTGCGGGTTGTTCTGCAGCTGCTGTGACACCAGGTCCGCGAGCGCCCGCGGGCTGAGGTGCATCCGCTTGCCGGCCACCATGGTGCCGACCGCGAACGCGAGTTTCATCTTCTTGGTACGTCCGAGGACGTACCCGGCCCCTACGGCGAGGCCCAGTCCCATGCGATTCATTGTGCCGTCCCGTTGCCGGTTCCTGTGCTCCTGCGCGTGCTGATCTCCAGCCGGTCGAGGAGCTCGTCCTCCAGGCGGTCGAACTCCTCCTCATCGATCTCGCCCGCTTCGAGCCGCTGCTCGAGACGGGCGAGATCGGCGCGGACGGCCGCCGGGTCGTAGTACTGGCGCTCGGCCTCGGTGAGCACTTGTCTCACCGTCCAGAGGCTGCCGCGCACCGGAGCGAACGGCAGCAGCAGCACCTCGGTGATCAGTCCCATGTACTCGCCTCCTCGGCCTCAGAACGCCGTGCAGGCGCGCCGTGCGGGCACGGCGCGCCGAACGCGCGGTCAGTGGGTGGTCTCCGCGGGCTCCGTGGGGCCCGGTTCGACGAAGCTGTACGGCGGCAGCGGCCCGTTCACGCGCACCTCGATGTGCGGATGGCTCTTGCGGAGCTGCTCCACGGCCTCGAGGAACACCGCGGCCGACTCCCGGTCCACCAGGAACGACAGATTGGCCAGCCAGCCGGTGGATTCGGGGCCCGCGCTGACAGCGGCGGCGGCCGGCTCCAGCGCCCGCTGCAGCTCCGCCGCGTCCTCGGCCTCCCGGGCCTGCACGGCGGCGACCACCATCTCGCCGAGCCGCAGCCGGTCCTCGTAAGTGCCGCCGCCCGCCTGCCGGTTGGCCTCGGTGAGGGAGCGCAGCTCGGGGTTCTCGCCCATCACCCGGTGCAGTACGGCTTCTTCGTCGTGGCTGGCCTTGACGTTGTACTCGACCTTGCCGTCGAGGGAGCCGAGCCGCTCCAGGTAGTGCTCCGCGCGTTCGGCGAGCACCCCGGTGACGGCGGCGTCGTCCGGTGCGACGCTGCCGAACCGCATGGGCAGCAGGGGCCCGCCCGCACCCGCCTCGCTCAGGACGTTCTGGTGGGCGAGCAGATCCTTGCGCTTGGGGCGCAGCCCCTCGGGTGCCTCGCTGACGATCGCCGCCAGCTCACCCTCCTTGAGGACGCGCACCGGGCGCGGGGGGTCGCCCACCCCGCCCATGCCCTCGGGCAGGGCGGGGTGCGAGCTCGCGGCGATGCCGTAGACGTACGTGCTCACTCCTGTTCCTCCCTCTTGCGCGAGCTCGTGGTCTTACGGGCCCGAGGCCGCGACTCGGACTGGCTCTCCTCACGGGACTGCTTGAACGCGTCGGAGATCGTCTCGGCGGCGCCGGAGAGCGCCCCCTTGGACTTGCCGCGCGAGCCGGACTCGGTGATCTCACCGACGAGGTCCGGCAGGCCGGGGTTCTTGCGCGGGCCGGCCTCCAGGTCGAGCCGGTTGCACGCCTCGGCGAAGCGCAGATAGGTGTCGACGCTGGCGACGACGACCCGGACGTCGATCTTCAGGATCTCGATGCCGACCAGGGAGACCCGCACGAACGCGTCAATGACGAGCCCCCTGTCGAGAATGAGTTCCAGGACGTCGTACAGGCCGCTGCTGCCGCCTCCGCCGCCGGACTGCTGTGCCGGGACTACGGTCATGCCGGCTGATCCTCCTTGTCTGTGGATACTGATGCGGGACGGCGGCCTACCGGCCGCCGGGGCGATGTGGGTCGGCCCTCCCCCGCTCGTAACGGCGGACGCGCCGGTAGCCGGTGAGCTCGCCCTCGGGGTCGAGCTCCACCCGGTAACTCGCGAGCAGGCTCATCGTGTCGGGGACCCGGGCGATCTCCAGGACCTCGACCTCCAACGTCCAGCCGTCCTCGGTCTGTTCGAAGGACGACACGGACTCGGGCGCCATGCCGGTCAGCTCCGCGAGCTGGGTCCGCGCGTGGCGCAGCACCTCCATGGGTTTCGGCCGCTCGTCCGGCGCGTCGTGCCGCGTATTGCCGGAAGACCCGCGCTCTTCGTTCGATTCCTGCGCTTCTTCCGGTTCTTCCGGTTTCTGGGATTTGCGTGAACTCTGTGTTCTTGATGTGTTGGATGTGTTCGACATGGCCACCTCGAACACCGAGTGGCCCCACGTCCGTTGGCCAAACCTTCCGGGTGGGGTGCGAATCCGCCGCCGGTCTCAGCCGCGCCGCGCCGCGAGCCTCCGCCGTGCCGGGCCCAGCGCCCGGCCCCTGCTCATCGCCCCCGCCCAGGGGTTGGTGCGGGCCTGTTCGACGGCGTCCGCCAGTGTCCAGCGGCGGGCGTCGACGGCCGGATCGTCCAACTGCTCCCAGGTGAGGGGCGTGGCCACGGGCGCGCCGGGGCGGGCCCGCACGGTGAAGGGGGCGACGGCGGTCTGGGCGTAGGCGTTGCGTTGCACGTCGAGGTAGAGCCGGTCGCCGCGGTCCTTCTTGCGGGCCTCGGTGGTGAGCCGCTGGGGGCGGGCGCGGACGAGTTCCTCGGCGACCTCCTTGGCGAAGTCGCGCACCGCGTCGAAGTCGTCGTGCCCGTTGAGCGGTACGACGATGTGGACACCCTTGGAGCCGGTGGTCATCGGCGCGGAAGGCAGCCTCAGCTCGTCCAGCAACGCCCGTACGTCCCTCGCCGCCTCGCGGACCTGCTCGAAGTCGTCCACCGCCGGGTCGAGGTCGAAGACCAGCCGGTCGGGCCGGTCGACGGCGCCCACCCTGGAGAGCCAGCGGTGCAGGGTGAGGCAGGCCTGGTCGGCGAGGTAGACGAGGGTCGCGGCGTCCTCGCACACCGGGTGGACGACCGTACCGCCCTCCTTGGGCACCTCGACGCGTTCGATCCAGTCCGGGTAGTGGTCCGGGGTGTTCTTCTGCATGAACATGGGTCCGCCGACGCCGTCGGGGTGCCGCTCCAGCATCAGCGGGCGTCCCCGCAGATGGGGCAACATGAAGGGGGCGACAGCACGGTAGTAGGCGACGAGGTCGCCCTTGGTGTACTCCTTGCCGCCGCCGTCACCGTCGGCGGGGAACAGCACCTTGTCCGGTCGGTGGATGTCGACGCGGCGCCGACCGACCCGCAGCGTGTGCGTGTCCCCCATCTCCGACTCCCTTCTGGATGCGGCCCGTTCGCAGGCCGCTGTTGGCCGTTCACACGGCGCCCTTGGCTGTTCAGGGCGTGATCGCGTGCTCCACCAGCAGCCGGCCGGCCGCCGCGATCGCCTCCGCGTCGATGCCCGCCTCGCGCAACTGCTCCTCGGGGGAGGCGGAACCCGGCATCGTACGGACGGCGAGGCGCACCAGGCGGGGCACCGGCCGGCCGTCGAGGAAGGCGTCGAGGACCGCGTCGCCGAGGCCGCCCTCCTCGCGGTGGTCCTCGACGGTGAGGATGCAGCCGGTGCGTTCGGCGGCCTCGCGCAGGGTGCGGCGATCGACGGGCTTGACCGAGTAGAGGTCGATCACCCGGACCTGGATGCCCTCGCCGTCCAGTGCCTCGGCGGCCTTCAGGGCCTCGTGGACGGTGACGCCGGCCGCGACGACGGTCAGCCGGTCGGTCTCCGAGGCGCGCAGCACCTTGCTGCCGCCGACCGGGAACTCCTCGGTCGGGCTGTAGAGGACGGGGCTCTCACCCCTGGAGGTGCGCAGATAGCGGATGCCTTCGAGGCCGGCCATCGTGCCGACGAGCTTGGCGGTCTGGTTGGCGTCGCACGGGTACAGCACGGTCGAGCCGTGCACCGAGCGCATCATCGCCAGGTCCTCCAGGCCCATCTGGGAGGGCCCGTCCTGGCCGATGGAGACGCCCGCGTGCGAGCCGACGAGGTTGAGGCCGGCGCCGCTGACCGACGCCATGCGGATGAAGTCGTGGGCGCGGGTGAGGAACGCCGCGAACGTGGAGACGTACGGCACCCAGTCGCGCGCCGCGAGCCCCACCGCGGCGGCCACGAGCTGCTGTTCGGCGATGTAGCACTCGAAGAACCGGTCGGGGTGCTCCTTGGCGAAGAACTCGGCGCGCGTGGAGTCGCTGACCTCGCCGTCCAGGGCGACGATGTCGCCGCGGGCGGTGCCGAGCGCGGCGAGCGCCTGGCCGTAGGCGTTCCGGGTGGCGACCTCGTCGCCGATGTCGTAGCGCGGCAGCTCCAGGTGCCCGGTGCGTACGGCGTGCAGCATCCGGGCGGCGGGCGGCTGGCGGACCTCGACGCGCAGGTCGCGTACGCCGCCGAGCTCCGCGATGGCCTCGTCGGCGTCCTTGAGCGGCTTGCCGTGCAGGCCCTCGCGGTCCTGGACGGCCTCGACGCCCTTGCCCTTGAGGGTGCGGGCGAGGATCACGGTGGGCTGGCCCTTGGTGGACTCGGCCTCGCCGTAGGCGCGGTCGACGGCGTCCACGTCGTGTCCGTCGATCTCGATCGTGTGCCAGCCGAAGGCGGCGAAGCGGCGGGCGTAGGCGTCGAGATCGTGTCCGTGCCGGGTGGGACCGCGCTGGCCGAGCCGGTTGACGTCCACGATCGCCGTCAGATTGTCCAGATGCTCGTAGGCCGCGTGCTCGGCGGCCTCCCACACCGAGCCCTCGGCGAGTTCGCTGTCGCCGCACAGCACCCACACCCGGTAGCCGGTGCGGTCCAGCCGCTTCCCGGCCAGCGCGATGCCGACACCCACGGGCAGGCCCTGGCCGAGCGAGCCGGTGGCCGTCTCCACCCAGGGCAGCCGCTGGGGCGTCGGATGCCCTTCGAGCCGGCTGCCCAGCTTCCGGAACGTCATCAGCTCGGTCTCGCTGATGGCGCCGGCCGCCTTGTAGGCGGAGTACAGCAGGGGCGAGGCGTGGCCCTTGGACAGCACGAAGCGGTCGTTGCCGGGGTGCCGGGGGCGGTCGAAGTCGTACCGCAGATGCTTGGCGAGCAACACCGCCATCAGCTCGGCGGCCGACATGGACGACGTCGGGTGCCCGGACCCCGCGGCCCCCGAGGCACGCACGCTGTCGACCCGCAACTGCTGGGCCAGTTCAGTGAGTTGACGGCTGTTCATGAGTCTCCTTCCGAACCCTTGGAGGGCTTTGGCGGGTCTTCGGATGCCGCGCTCCGCGCCGGCGTCGATCGCTGCTCCTCGCGGGCTCCCGGCACCGCGGCCGGGCCGGGCTTCGCGGGGGCCTCCTGCTCGCGTGCGGCTCCCGGTCCGCCTGACGCGCCGGTCTTCCCCGCCTCCGCCTTCTCCGGTCGCCCCGGCACCTTGGCCAGTTCCGGTGACGCCGTGTCCAGCGGTACCGACCAGGACCGTACGAGGCCCAACTGGACGCCCTGGCGGGGCAGTACGGCGTCGAGGAGCCAGTCGGCGGCGACCCGGACGCGGTTGCCGGGCATGGCGGCGAGGTGGTAGCCGCGGGTGACGGCTCCGGCGAGGGGGCCGGACAGCGGGACACCGAGGGGGTTCGCGGCGGCCTTGACGCCACCGAGGTCGACGACGAAGCCGAGGTCGCTGTGGCGGTAGGGCTTGGGCTCGCCCCTGCCGAGGGACGCGGCGACGTTGTATCCGGCCACCTTGCCCTGTCGCCAGGCGTGCTGGGCGGTCATCGGCGTGTACTGGCCGGGCTTGGTCAGATCGGGCACGGCGGCCGCGTCCCCGCAGGCGAACACCTCGGGCCGGCCGGGCACGTGCAGCGTGGGCTCGACGAGCAGCCGGCCGCGTTCCATCGGCAGCCCCAGCGACTCGGCGAGCGGATCGGGCCGTACGCCCACGCACCACACCAGCGTGCGCGTGTCGACGAACTCGCCGTCGCTCAGCAGTACTCCGGTGGACGTGGCCTCCTTCACGGAGGTCCCCATCCGCACGTCGACGCCCCGCTGCCGCAGTACCCGGTCGGCGGTCCGCGACAGCCTCTCGTCCATCTCGGGCATCACACGCTCGGCGATGTCCAGCAGCATCCAGCGGGGCCGCATGCCCTCCCGCAAGGGCTGCTTACGCACCAGCGCGTCGGTGAGCAACTGGCCTTGGGCGGCGACCTCGGTCCCGGTGTAGCCGGCGCCGACCACCACGAAGGTGCAGCGCGCGCCACAGCTCTTGGGATCCTCGCTGCCGGCGGCCAGTTCCACCTGCCGGGTCACATGGTCCCGGAGGTACAGCGCCTCGGGCAGCCCGCGGAAGCCGTGGGCGTGCTCGGCGACGCCCGGGATGGGCAGCAGCTTGTTGACGCTGCCGGCGGCGAGCACCAGTCGGTCGTAGGTGAGCGTGCCGACGCCGCCCTCGGGGTCGGAGTAGCGCACGGTACGCGCGTCGAGGTCGATGTCGTCGGCCTCCCCGAGCACCAGCCGTACGTGGCGCAGGGTGCCGGAGAGGGAGACGGTGACGCGGCGTGGTTCCAGGATGCCGGCGGCGACCTGGGGCAGCAGGGGGAGATACAGGAAGTAGTCGGTCGGGTTGAGCAGGGTGATGTCGGCCTTGTTCCGGGTCAGCCGCGAAAGGGTGCGGGCCGTCCGGTAGCCGGCGAAGCCGGCACCGACGATCACGATGCGGGGTCGACTCACGGTTCGCCTCCGGCGGGATCGCGTACGAGCCTTCCGCGTCCCCCTGGTCAGAGCGCCCAAACCGTCCGGGCGTCCGAACGTCCGTGGGTTTCCCCTGTGACCTTCGGGTACCCGGACCGCGACCCGATCCCCCACCCGACCCGCACCCGCGGCGGAGGTACCCCCCATGCCCGAATACGGATACTTCCTGGCGACCGAGGAGTTCGGTCCTGCGGAGCTGATCGAGCAGGCGAGGATGGCCGAGCAGGCCGGATTCGACTGTCTGTGGATCTCGGACCACTACCACCCGTGGAACAACGCCCAGGGCCAGAGTCCGTTCGTGTGGTCGGTCATCGGCGCGCTCTCCGAGGCGGTCTCGCTCCCCATCGAGACGGCGGTGACCTGCCCGACCGTCCGTATCCACCCGGCGGTCGTGGCGCAGGCCGCGGCGACCAGCGCGGTGATGACCGGCGGCCGGTTCCGCCTCGGCATCGGCTCGGGCGAGGCGCTCAACGAGCACGTCCTCGGCACCCGCTGGCCGCCGGCGGACGTCCGTCTGGAGATGCTGGAGGAGGCGGTGCAGGTGATGCGGCGCCTGTTCACCGGCGAGGAGGTCACCCATCGCGGCCCCCACTACACGGTGGAGAACGCCCGCCTCTACACGGTCCCCGACGAGCCGGTCCCCATCGACATCTCCGCTTTCGGTCCCAAGGCCGCCGGGCTGGCCGCCCGCGTCGGCGACGGCTTCATCACCATGGGTCCCGACGAGGAGTTGGTGACCCAGTACCGCAAGGGCGGTGGAGGCGGCCATCTCGTCAGCGGCGGTACGAAGGTGTGCTGGGGCCCGGACCGCGACGAGGCCGTCCGCCTGGTCCACAGCCTCTGGCCGAACGAGTCCCTGCCCGGTGAGATGGCCCAGATCCTGCCCACCCCCAGCCACTTCGAGCAGGTGGCGCCGCTGGTCACCGAGCAGATGGTCGGCGAGAACACGGTCTGCGGCGACGACGTCGACGAACACGTCGCCGAACTGAACGCCTTCGCCGAAGCGGGCTTCGACCGTGTCTACGTCGGCCAGATCGGCCCCGACCAGCGCGGATTCTTCGACTTCTACCGCACGAAGGTCCTCCCCCGACTCCGACGCTGACCGCCAGCACCCGGAGTTCTCGGCCCAGATGGTGCTCCCTCTCCCCATCATCTGGGCCGAGTGCATGCCCGGAGGGCGCCGAGGTGCGCGGTGGCCCCCGGCAGTGGAATCTGGGGATTGTGCGGCGCAAAGGTACGCGGGGCGGTGAGGGGCACGACGTGGAGAGGGCTCTGGACGAGCTCTACGCCACGCCGCCGCCCGGTTTCGTCTCCCGCCGTGAGGAGCTGGCGCTTCAGGCCAGATCGGACGGACGTGTCGCGGACGGACGCCGGATCCATGCTGCCCGCCGTCCCTCGCTCGCGGCCTGGACCGCGAACCTGCTGCTGCGGTCCCGCCCGGAGGAGAGCCGACGGTTCATGGAGCTGGGTCGCGCGCTGCGCGAGGCCTATCAGAACCTGGACGCCGGCGGGGTCAGGGAACTGTCCGAGCAGCGGCGGAGCCTCGTCGCCGCGCTGTCCCGGCAGGCCGGCGAACTCGCCCGTGAGGCGGGGCACCCCCTGTCCGACACGGTGCGCAGGGACGTCGAGTCCACCCTGCTCGCCGTGCTCGCCGACCAGGACGCGGCCGATCAGTGGGCCACCGGCCGCCTGGAGAGCGTCCTCGTCCCGCCGACGGCCTTCCCCTCCCGTACGACCGCGACGGACGGCACGCCGCGCGAGCCGGCCTCACCGCCCCGGGCGGGGGAACCGCCCCGGGCGAAGGCCCCCCGGGCGAAGGAACCGCGGGCGAAGGACGAGGTCGCCGAGAGGCGCCGCCGAAAGCAGGAGCTGCTCGGCCAGGCCCGCGAGGCGGCCAAGGCCGCCGACCAGCGGCTACGTGATCTCAGCGCCACCCGAGCGGAAGCCGACGCCGAGCTGGAACAGGCGCACGCCCGGCACGACCGGGCCGCACAGGAGGTCTCCGAGGCCGAGCAACACCTACGGCGGGCACGCGAAGACCTCCAGCGGGCCGCAGACCAACGCGAGCAGGCCGAGCGGCGGCTACGCTCCGCCACCGAAGCCGCAGCCGAGGCGGAGCGGGCGGCACGGCAGGCGGCCAAGGAGGTGGAACGTCACTCCAGGTCCGTCACCTAGACGGCGACCGGCCCAGGCGGCGCAGGCCGGCGGTCAGCGCGGCGCTCAGCCCGGCCGCCGCCAGACCCGCCCCCACCCGGTTCCGGTTGCGCGAGGCCCAGTTCTGCGCGCTCTCCGCCTGCGCCTCGGAGTCGAAGCGGCCATGCGCCCCGAAGTCCCGCCCGTGCGGGCCGTCGGCGGGACTCCACAGGTTTCCGTCACCGCCGAGACCGCCCGGCTTCTCCGGCGCCCCCTTGTCTCGCCGATCTCGCGGCCCCTGCTGGGAGTCGAACCCCGTGCGCGCGAGGTACCGCTCGAGCAGCGCGGGCGCGACCGCGTTGGCGATCAGGGTCGCCACCGTGGAGCCGCCGACCCAGTACTCCCGCCGCCGCCCGTGCCCCGCCGCGTGCACGATCGCGCGTGCGGCGACCTCCGGCTGGTAGATGGGGGCGACGGGACGCGCCCGCCCGGGCAGACGGCTCAACACCCAGTCGAACTGGGGGGTGTTGACGGCCGGCAGCTGCACCATGGACGTGCGCACGCGTGTCCCCGCGTGCAGCAGCTCGCACCGCAGGGACTCGTTGAAGCCCTGGATCGCGTGCTTGGCCCCGCAGTACGCGGACTGCAGCGGGATACCCCGGTAGGCGAGCGCGGAGCCGACCTGGACGACGGTGCCGTGGTCGCGGGGCAGCATGTGCCGGAGTGCGGCGCGGGTCCCGAACACATAGCCCAGATAGGTCACTTCGGTGACGCGGCGGAACTCGTCCGGCGTGATGTCGGTGAAGGGCGCGAAGACGCCGGAGAAGGCGTTGTTGACCCACACGTCGATATGGCCGAACGCGTCGACGACCTGCTGCGCCGCGTCGTCCACGGCCTTCGCGTCGGCCATGTCCACGGGCACGACCAGTGCCTCACCCCCGGCCCTTTCCACCTCCTCGGCCGCCGCCGCGAGCCCTTCACGGCCCCGGGCCAGCAGCGCGACGCGCTGTCCCCGCGCGGCGAAGGCGAGGGCCGTGGCCCGGCCGACGCCCCCGCTGGCCCCGGTGACCACGACGGCCCCGGCCTGGCGGCGCGCCGACGATGACGATACGGCGCCCGCCATCGTCACCCCCTGTGGTGCGGCGTCTCGGGGTCGATGCCCGGCGGGGGCGGCGCACCGGCCGCCGTACCCGGCATCGGTCCGCCCGCGGCCCCGGTCGCACCGCCCGGCGCGACGGGCGGCACCGGCGGATAACCGGCCGGTCCCGTGCCACCCGGTGGCATCCCCGGCGCCGTACCACCGACGGCCCGGTCACGGCCCGCCGCGAGTTCGCCCTCGCGCTCGCCGGTCGGCCGGGACGCCGAGGGCCGCGCCGCGCCCCTCAGCACATAGGCCACCGCGCCGAGCACGACGGCCGTGATCAGCGCGGCGGCCCAGTCCGGCAGGCCGAGCGAGAGCACCAGACCGAGCGCCAGCGCCAGGGCGGCGCCCGCGTACAGGGCGACGGCGCCGGACGCGGCGTACAGCGCGGCCGTACGGCGCTGCTTACGGGTCTGCTGGCGCAGTTCGTCCCGTACGGTCTCGCGCGCCACCTGCGCCAACTCGTCGACCAGATGCTTGTCCAGATGTTCCAGATGTTCCAGATGATCCAAGCGGTCCATTGCGCCCGAGTACCCGAGCCCGCGTCCCCGTAACTCCGCGCACCCGTGCCCCCACGCCTCACGCCCATGCCCGCGTGCCGGGGCGGAATGGTGATCGGTTCGTGCGGATCGGCGATCCGATGCGCACGAACCGGTCGGAACGATCTCCCTTGCCGCCCGGCCCCAACTAGGCTTTTGCGCATGGAGATTCTCGGAACCACGCTCCGCATCTGCGTCGACGACCTGGAAGCCGCGGTCCCGTTCTACGAGAGACTCTCGGGCGGACCGGCGATGCGCTTCGAACGCGGCGGTGTCCAGGTCGCCGCCGTCGGCTGTTTCCTGCTGATGAGCGGCCCGGAGTCCGAGCTGGAGGTCCTGCGGAAGGTCACCGCCACGATCGCGGTCGAGGACGTCGACGAGGCCAACCAGATCCTCACCGCCTCCGGTGCCCAGGTCCTGGCCGGCCCGATCCCCACGCCCGTCGGCCGCAACCTCATCGCGGTCCATCCCGACGGCTCGGTCTACGAGTACGCGGACCGCCGATCGACCGGCCAGGGCGCTTCATCTCCACCGTCAGCGCCCACCGCTGGTGGTCCCGCCACGCCCCGTCGATGAACAGGAAGTCCGGCGAGAACCCCTCCAGGCGGAAGCCGCAGCGCCGGGCGAGAGCGATGGACGCCGCGTTCCGGGGCTGCACGTTGATCTCCAGCCGGTGCAGCCCCATCGCCCCGAACGCGTACTCGACGACCAGTCCCAGTGCCTCCCGCATCAGCCCCCGCCCGGCGGCGTGCGCGAAGGCCCCGTAACCCAGGGCGCCGCATCGGAAGCCGCCCTCCACGATGTTGTTGATGTTGATGAATCCGGCGATCCCCCCGCCGTCCTTCTCGCACACCAGGAAACCGGTCTTCGTCGGATCGTCGATGAGCCGCGCCGCGTACGAGGCGTACGCGGCGGGCGTGGCCGGCGGGAACAGCCACGGATGGTGCAGATCCCTGCTCTCCCGCACCCGCGCGATGAACTCGGACCCGTCGCCGGGCGCGAAGTGCCGTATCCCCACACGGGGGCCTTCAGCGAGGTAACGAACATTCTCGGACACCTCGCCACGGTACGGCGGCGGAGGCGTCACCCGCGCCGCCGCATGAAGAACACCCCGCACAACGCCCCGATCGCTCCCGTCCCCAGCAGCGCCAGCCACAGCGGCATGGTGACCTCGGAGACCAGCAGCTGGATCTCGGTGTGCTGCGTGTTCTGGAAGACGAAGACGAGCGCGAGCACCGCGAGCACACCCACGATGACCCGGCCGGGCGTCAGCAGATCACCCCACCGCTTCCGCCCGTGCGTCCGCACACGATCCGATGTCTTCGGGCTCATACCTCCAGGATGACGCGAACCGCCGGGGCGCGCCCGCCGTCAGATCAACGCCGGCTCGTCGAGCGTCAGCGTGCCCGCCTCCGTGTCCAGCTCCGCCGTCACCCCGAGCGGGATGGTCAGCGCCCCGTCGCCGTGGCCGAAGCCGAACTCCTCGATCATCGGTACGCCGAAGCCGCCGAGGCGGTCCATGAGCAGCGCCCGCACCCTCTCGTACGGCTCGCACTGCGCCCAGGAGCCGAGGAGGACGCCGCCGACGCCGTCGAACCAGCCGGCACGCAGGAGTTGGGTGAGGTAGCGGTCGAGGCGGTAGGTCTCCTCGCCGACGTCCTCCAGGCAGAGCAGGGCGCCGCGGGCGGAGGGGCGGGCGTGGGGGTTGCCGAGTTCGGCGGCGAGGAGGCAGAGGCAGCCGCCGAGGAGGACGCCCCGGGCGCGGCCGGGTACGAGGGTGGCGCTTCCCTCGGCGGCCCGGATCGTCCGTACCGTCTCCGGGGCGAAGAGGGTCGCCCGCAGATGTTCCTGGGCTCTCGTGTTCTTGAGGAAGTCGACGCCCGCGGCCATGGGGCCGTGCAGGGTGACGAGTCCGGCGCGGGTGGCGAAGGCCTCGTGCAGGGCGGTGATGTCGCTGAAGCCGACGAATGGCTTGGGGCCCGCCGCCCGTATCGCGTCCCAGTCGAGCAGGTCGGCCATCCGCTGCACGCCGTAGCCGCCGCGGGCGCAGAGGACGGCGGACACGGTCGGGTCGCACCAGGCGGCCTGGAAGTCGGCGGCCCGGTCGGCGTCCGTGCCCGCGAGGTAGTCGAAGCCGGGGTGCCGGTCGAGCGTGTGGGGTGCGACGACGGGGTCGAGGTCCCAGCCGCGCAGGATGTCCAGCCCGGCGCTGAGCCGCTCCTCGGGCACCGGCCCGCTGGGGGCGACGACGGCCACGCGGGCGCCCGGGGCGAGACGGGCGGGCCGGGTCAGCGGGGTGGCGGCAGGGACCGCAGTGGCGGCGGGGGCCGGGGTGGTCGGGGCGGGTGTCGTCACTTGGCGAGCTCCAGAGTAGGGATTCCCGGAGGATTCAACCCGAAGACCTGCGCGTACAGCGACAGCTCCGCCTCCAGGACCCGCACCATCGTCTCCGCCCGCCGGAAACCGTGCCCCTCCCCCTCGAACGCGATGTACGCGTGCGGCACCCGCCGCCCCTCCAACCGCGCCAGGAACCGCTCGCACTGCGCGGGCGGACAGATCACGTCGTCGAGGCCCTGCAGCAGCAGGAAGGGCGCGGTGATCCGGTCGGCGTGCTCGGTGGGCGACCGCTCCTCGTACCGCATCGGTTCCTCGGCCGGCGGTCCGACCAGGCTCTCCAGATACCGTGACTCGAAGTCGTGGGTCTCCCCCGAGCCCCAGTTCGTGAGGTCGAGGATCGGATAGAGGATGGTTCCGCAGGCGTAGACGTCGGTCGTGGTGAGGGAGACGGCCGCGGTCCAGCCGCCCGCGCTGCCGCCGCGGATCGCGAGTCTGGTGCGGTCGGCGGTGCCCTCGTCGGCGAGGGCGAGCGCGACCGCCGCGCAGTCCTCGACGTCGACGAAGCCCCACTGTTCGCGCAGCCGGTTGCGGTACTCCCGCCCGTAACCGGTGGACCCTCCGTAGTTGACCTCGGCGACGCCGATGCCGCGCGAGGTGAAGTAGGCGATCGCCAGGTCGAGGACCAGGGGCGCGTGGCTGGTGGGTCCGCCGTGCGCCCAGATCACGTACGGCGGCAGTTCGGTGCTGAAGGCGACGCAGCCGGGGTGGTGGGGCGGGTAGATGTGGGCGTGGATCTCACGTCCGGCGGGGCCGAGGAAGCTGCGGATCTGGGGCTCGGGGTAGTAGGAGGGGTCGACCGGGTCGTCGTGCGCGGCCCCGATCACCCGGGCGTCGCCGGTGGCGGCGTCCACTTCGATCACCTCGTACGCGCTGCGGGGGCTGGCCCCGATGCCGACGACCCGGCTGCCGTGCACGGCGAGGGAGGGGGCGAACTCGGTCCATGGTCCGGCCGCGTCGACGACCTGGCCGGTCTCGATGTCGAGGATGCCGAGCGCGGTGGTGCCCCGCCCGTGCACCACGGCGGCGAGCCCGCCCTCCAGCAGGGCGAACCAGCGCCAGCCGACCTTCCACAGCGGCCCGCCGAACTCCTCCTCACGGGCGCACAGCGCCGTACGCTCGTCGCCGTCGAGGCGGTAGAGGTTCCAGTAGCCGGTGGTGTCGCTGGAGTACACGAGGGTTCCGTCGGCGGCCCATTCGACCTGGGCGACGGACTCGTCCGGGCCGCCGCCGACGGTCCGGACCTCGCCCAGCAGGCCTTCCTCGGTCACGTCGGCGACGAGCAGCGAGGTACCGTCCCAGGGCATGCGCGGATGGTCCCAGGCGAGCCACGCGGCGCGGCGGCCGTCGGGCGAGAGACGGGGGCCGGTGACGAAGCGGTGGCCGTCGTCGGTGAGTTCCCGTACGGCGTCCCGGTCCTCGGCCGCCGAGCCGTCCAGCGGCACCGCGGCGACGACCCGCCGTACGTCGGTGGGCCCCTCCCCGGTGAACTCCTCCAGGACGCACCACACCTCGTCCCGCCCGGGGTGCGGCTGCGGGTCCACCCAGCGCAGTCCACCGCCCACCGACGACACCGGGGTGAGCGGGCGGGGTTCGCCGCCCGGCTCGTACCGGTACAGGCGCTGGTCGGCGTGGTTCACGAAGACGACGGACGGGCCGTCGTCACGCGGCACACCGGCCCACGGCCGGCCGCCGTACTCCATGACCCGGCTGCGTACGTTCCACGGCGCCGGCAGTACCGACTCCTCCGTGCCGTCGGCCGTGCGCCGCACGAGGGTGCGCCGGCCGCCCTCGGTGGGCCGTGGCTCGGTCCACCACACCTCGTCGCCGACGAACCCCACGAACTCGGGGTGGCCGTCGTGCGCGGCGGCGAGCGACGCGTCGATCGGCGAGGGCCACGAACCGTACGCGAGGGTCTGCACCTTGTTCCCCATCTCCCTTGGTCCCCCGTGCCGCATCGCTCAGGCCGTCCGCAGGAAGCGGTCGAGTACGCGGACGCCGAAGTGGAGCGCCTCGACGGGGACGCGCTCGTCGACCCCGTGGAACATCGCCGCGTAGTCGAAGCCCTCGGGCAGCCTCAGCGGCGAGAAGCCGTAGCCGGTGATGCCGAGGCGCGAGAACTGCTTGGCGTCCGTGCCGCCCGGCATGCAGTACGGCACGACATGCCCCTCGGGCGCGAACTCCTCGACGGCGGCCCGCATCCGCGTGTACGTCACCGAGTCCACCGGCGCCTGCAGGGCCACCTCGCGGTGCTCGTACTCCCACTCCACGTCGGGTCCGGTGAGCCGGTCGAGGGTCTCCCGGAACTCGTCCTCGCCGCCGGGCAGATACCGCCCGTCGACGCGGGCGACGGCCTCGCCCGGGATCACATTGATCTTGTAGCCGGCTTCCAGCATGGTCGGGTTGGCGCTGTTGCGCACGGTCGCCTCGACCAGGGCGGCGGCCGGGCCGAGCTTGTCGAGCAGCCGGTCGACGCCGTCGCGGTCGTCGAGGTCGGCCTCGACGCCGTACAGCGCGGCGAGTTCGGTGAGAGCCGCGCGGACGGTCGGGGTGAGGCGGAGGGGCCACTCGTGCGTACCGATCCGGGCGACGGCCGCCACCAGCCGGGTCACCGCGTTGGCCCGGTTCACCTTGGAGCCGTGGCCGGCCCGGCCGCGCGCGGTGAGCTTCAGCCAGCCGGTGCCGCGCTCCCCCGCCGCGATCGGATAGATCTGCCGGCCCGCGCCGTCGTGGAAGGTGAACGCCCCCGACTCGCTGATGCCCTCGGTGCAGCCCTCGAAGAGACCGGGGTGTTCGTCGGCGAGGAACCCGGAGCCGTCCTCGGCGCTCGCCTCCTCGTCGGCGGTGAACGCGATCACGATGTCCCGGCGGGGGCGTACGCCCGCGCGCGCCCACTGCCGTACGACGGCGAGGATCATCGCGTCCATGTTCTTCATGTCGACCGCGCCCCGGCCCCAGACGACACCGTCGCGGATCTCCCCGGAGAACGGGTGGACGCTCCACTCCTCCGCCTGGGCGGGCACCACGTCCAGATGACCGTGGACGAGCAGCGCGTCCGCCGACGGGTCGGTGCCCTCGATCCGCGCGACGACGTTCGTACGGCCCGGCGTGCGCTCCAGCAGCGTGGGCTCCAGGCCCGTCTCGGCGAGCAGCGCGGCGGCGTACTCGGCGGCGGGCCGCTCCCTGCAGTCCCCGCCCCCGCGGTTGGTGGTGTCGACGCGGATGAGTTCGGAGGTGAACCGGACGACCTCGTCCAGCGCCTGCCGCGCCATGGGTTCCGCGGGGCTCACGGGACGTGCGTGCTCAGCCATAGGTCTCCTCCACTGCGGCCGAGACGATCGTGGTGACCGCCTTGAAGGTGCGGATTCCCTCGTACATGGTCGGGCTGGTGTACGCGACCTTGCGTTCACCGATACGGCTCACCCCCGGCACGACGGTCGCGGCCATCGCCAGGTGCTCGGCGTCGAACTCGAGCGCCACGGTGAACGGCCCGCCTCTGACCGGTTCGTGACGCACCGCGAGCGACGCGGCCTCCTTCGCCGCCGCGCGGATGTCGGCGGCCGTCCTCGTCGGCGTACGGCACACCGCCGCGTACCGCGACACATGGTCCTTGACCGCCACTTTGAGCGCCCCGGGCGCGTATCCCAGGGCGTCCTCGCAAGCCACGTCGTCGCCGGTCACCAGCACCACCGGTACCCCGTACTCGGCCACCACATGCGAGTTGAGCAGTCCCTCGCTGGCCCGCTCGTCGTTCACCCACACCCCGGTGATGGAGTTCGCGAGGTAGGTGTGGGCCAGGACCCCCTCCATCCCGGCGCCCGCGTGATAGCCGACGAACGCGATGCCGTCCACGTCCCCGTGCTGCACGCCCTCCACCATGGACAGCGCCTTGTGCCGCCCCGTCAGCATCTGCGCGCGCTCGTCCAGCCGCTCCAGCAGCAGATTGCGCATCGTCCAGTGCGCCTCGTTGATCAGCACCTCGTCGGCTCCGCCGTCGAAGAACCCGAGCACGGCGGCGTTCACGTCCGAGGTGAACATCGAACGGCACCGCTCCCACTGCGGCGTCCCCGGCAGCACATCGGCCGGCCAGGTGACTCCGGTGGCGCCCTCCATGTCGGCGCTGATGAGGATCTTCATGTCGCTTCACGTTACGCGTCGACTCGGGAACTTCCTACGAGGGAACAGCCGGTCCGGTCTGCGCGGTTGCATCGACCGAGGCACCGGCACCGCGTCGGCGGGGAACTCGGAGACCACAAGGCCGTCCGGCCCACCAGGATCCGGGCCCCGGGATCGCGGTACGCCTGCCGCGCACTCGGACCACGACGTATTTCCGCAGGAGGACTGTTTCATGACTGACCGGCCCTTGACTCTCATGGCCGTACACGCCCACCCCGACGACGAGGCCACCGGAACGGGAGGGGTCCTCGCGCGGTACGCGGCGGAAGGCATCCGCACGGTTCTCGTGACGTGTACCGACGGCGGTTGCGGTGACGGGCCGGGAGGTGTCAAGCCCGGCGACCCCGGGCACGATGCGGCGGCGGTCGCCTTGATGCGCCGTCAAGAACTCCAGGCGAGCTGTGACGTCCTGAAGGTCAGCGACCTGGAGACGCTGGACTATGCCGACTCCGGGATGATCGGCTGGCCGAGCAACGACGCACCCGGATCCTTCTGGCGGACCCCCGTGGAGGAAGGCGCGGCCCGACTCGCGGAACTGATGCGGCACTACCGGCCTGATGTGGTCGTCACCTACGACGAGAACGGCTTCTACGGCCACCCCGACCACATCCAGGCCCACCGCATCACGATGGCGGCGCTGGAGATGACCGCGCTGACGCCGAAGGTGTACTGGACCACGATGCCCCGCTCGATGATGCAGCGGTTCGGCGAGATCATGCGCGAGTTTCATGAGGACATGCCGGAGCCGGACCCTGCCGAGGCCGCCGCGCTGGCCGAGATCGGCCTCCCCGACGATGAGATCACCACGTGGGTGGACACCACGGCGTTCAGCGGCCAGAAGTTCGACGCGCTGGCCGCGCACGCCAGTCAGGGCGAGAACATCTTCTTCCTCAAGATGGGCAAGGAGCGGTTCGGCGAGTTGATGGGCATGGAGACCTTCGTACGCGTCCAGGACGCCACCGGCGCGGCCACACCGGAGAACGATCTCTTCGCCGGGCTGCGCTGATCCGCCCGCCCGCCCGACCGACCGGCCGGGGAAGCGCATCGACCGGCGCGGCGCGATCGGGCGGGCCACACACACGGAGGCCTGTCCACGCGCCGCTCCGGCAGCCCGCGTCCAGGCCCTCGTCGTGGGAGACCTGCGGGCCACTGACTCGGGGGACGGCGACAGGCTCATGCTGAAGCAGATGCGCCGGACGCCCTTCAGCGCGGCGGTCACGTCGGCGATGGTGAGCAGGTCACCGACGGCCGGGTGGTGAGGGAGCTCCCCGGAAAGGTGGCGCGTCAGCGAACGGCTGCCGCGTCGAGCAGGGTGGTCACCGTGGGTGCGACGAGCCCCGTGAGCTTGTCCGCTCCGATGCCGGCGCGGGCGCTGGCGCCGTCGAAGACCAGGCTGAGCTGCCGGGCCAACAGGTCCGGATCGCCGGCCCCTCCCCGCTCGGCCTCGGCACGGAAGAAGGCGGTCAGGTTCGCCTTGACCTGATGGGCGACTTGGCTCGCGGGGTGGCTCTGGTCCTTGAGTTCGATCTGCACGGCCAGGTACCGGCAGCCGCGGAACTCGGGCGCCCCTGCCTGCGACTCCACCTGCTCGAAGACGTGCAGGATCCGCTCTCGGGGCGACAGGCCGTCGTCCGCCGGGGGCAGGAGCGTCGCCACGTAGGCGGAGGCGCGCTCCTTCAGGCTTACCGCCAGGAGTTCGTCCTTGCTCTCGAACAGCTGGTACATGGAGCGCTTCGACACTCCCGCCGCCTTGCACAGCGCCTCGACGCCGATGCCGACGCCGTCTCGGTAGGTGAGCGTGGCCGCGGCCTCCAGCAGTCGCTCCCTGGGGCTCAGTTTCGCTTCGGTGGTCATACCGCGAGGTTAACTCGAAGCGGACGAAATAAAAACCGATCGGTTTCCCGGCAGTCCACCCTCACCCCGGACACCGCGCTGACGCGCCCCACGGACACGGCCGGAAAAGCCGACCCCGAGCGCGATTCGTCCGCGCGAGCCGGCTGAAGCCACCTTGGGCTTGCGCTCGGAAACCGGTCGGTTTACCTTAGTGGAAACCGATCGGTTTCCCCATCTGCGGAGGCAGCCATGACCGTATTCAAGGACGACGCGCCCCACAACGAGTCACAGCCCACGATCCACATCTCGGGCACCACCAGTCACACCATCGCCCCGCACTCAGGGCGTCAGGGCCATGAGGGAACGCTGCGTTACCTCAAGGCGGGCACCGGCGCCCCCCTGGTCCTGCTGCACACCGTGCGCACCCAGGCCGAGCACTTCCGCCACCTCATCCCGCTGATCGCGGACCACTACACCGTGTACGCCCTCGACCTGCCGGGGATGGGCTACTCCGAGATCGTGCCCGGCGCCTCGTACGACGAGCCGGCCATGCGCGCGGGCGTCGAGCGGCTCCTCACCGAACTCGACCTCCACGACGTGACGATGGTCGGGGAGTCCATGGGGGCCGTGCTCGCCCTGACCACGGCGGCCGATCTCCCGGAGCGGGTACGGCGCGTCGTCGCGGTGAACACCTACGACTTCCCCGGCGGGATCGCCCGGTCCAGTCTTCTCGCCCGTGTGGTGGTCGGCGGTGTCCTCGCGCCGGGAGTGGGGCCGGTGATCGCCGGGGTGGAGCCCAAGCCCGTCGTCCGTAGGATCCTGCAGGGCGGGCTGGTCGACAAGACCGCGCTGCAGGAGGACTACCTCGACGAACTCCTCCAGGTGGGCAGCCGCCCCGGCTACTCGACCGTCGCCAGGGCCGTGTACCGGAGCCTGCCCAGTCTCATCGCCGCCCGCTCGCGCTACCCCGAGGTCAAGGCGCCCGTCCACCTCGTCTACGGGGAGAAGGACTGGTCCCGGCACTCGGACCGGCTGGCCGACAAGGACCTGCTGCCCGCCGCCGATTTCACGCAGGTGCCGGGAGCGGGCCACTTCATCGCCTTGGAACGGCCCGACCTGCTGGCCGACCTGCTGACCGCGGTGGTGTGACCGCCCCGAGAGTGCCGTGGCCACCCCCGTTCGGGGGTGGTGCGGGACGGGGACCAGGTTCGACCATGTGCCTGACAACGTCGTGGGCATGCAAAGGAGCAGCGCGTGGCAGAGATTCAGATCGAGTTCGATGTTCCGGCCGAGATGCGTGACGGCACCGTGCTGCGGGCCGATGTCTACCGGCCTGGGGGTACGGGGCCGTGGCCGGTGCTACTGAGCCGACTGCCGTACGGCAAGCAGATGGCCCTGGCAATCGCCCTCCTCGATCCTCTGGCGGCGGCTCGGCGTGGCTTCATGGTGGTCATCCAGGACACCCGCGGCCGGTTCGCCTCCGAGGGTGAGTGGGACCCGTGGACCCATGAGGAGAGCGACGGCTACGACACCGTACGGTGGGCTGCCGCCCTTCCTGGCGCGAACGGCTCCGTCGGCATGATCGGCGCCAGCTACTTCGGCAACACGCAGTGGATGGCGGCGCTGTCCAAGCCGCCGGAGCTGAAGGCGATCGCGCCGATGGTCACGTGGTCCGATCCGGACGACGGACTGTGGACGCGCGGCGGTGCGATCGAGCTCGGCATCACCGCGCCCTGGTCCCTCATGATGGGCGCCGACGCGCTGACGCGCCGGCACAGCACCGACCCCGCCGCGCTCGGTGGCGGCATCGGCAGGCTCGTGCAGGACCTCGACGGCCTGGCCGACGGCGGCTACGGCGAACTGCCCTCCGGGCGGTTCCCCGCGTTCGCCCGGCACGACCTTCCCGAGCTGGGCTACGAGCGGTCCCGGCGGGAGCCCGAGTGGGCGCGGGCCTGCCGAGTCGCGGGCCGGCACGACGAGGTGGACCTGCCCACCTTCCAGGTCGGCGGCTGGTACGACATCTTCACCCAGGGCACGCTCGACAACTTCACCGCCATGCGCCGCGCCGGCCGGTCCGCCACGCTGATCATGGGCCCGTGGAGCCACGCCAACCAGCAGCACGTGATCGGCGACGTCAACTTCGGGTTCGGCGCGAACTCCGCCTTCATGGGCATGCGCGGGCCCCTGCACGGCCTCCAGCTCGACTGGTTCCAGCGCACGATCGGCGACGGCGAGGCTCTGGAGCCGGACACGGGCAACGTGCTGCTGTTCGTCATGGGCGTCAACCAGTGGCGCGAGGAGACGGAGTGGCCTTTGTCGCGGGCGGCGGACACGGACTTCCACCTGCGCGCGGACGGGCGGCTCACGCTGGAGCCGCCCACCACCGCCGAGCAGCCCGAGGAGTTCACCTACGACCCCATGAACCCGGTGCCCACCACCGGCGGCGCGCTGCTGATGACCGACGAGTTCCGTCCCGGTCCCCTCGACCAGAC
This sequence comes from Streptomyces sp. NPDC002787, assembly GCF_053592095.1. Lineage (NCBI taxonomy): Bacteria > Bacillati > Actinomycetota > Actinomycetes > Kitasatosporales > Streptomycetaceae > Streptomyces > Streptomyces sp. NPDC002787. The sequence goes on from NZ_JBSFVC010000006.1 coordinate 229,144, forward strand.
GGCCGTCGAGGCGCGCGAGGACGTCCTGGTCTTCACCACCGAACCGCTCCCCGAGGACACCGAGGTGACCGGCCGCGTCAAGGCCGTGCTCTTCGCGGCCACGGACGGGCCCTCGACCGACTGGGTGGCACGGCTGTGCGACGTCGACGAGCACGGTGTCTCCCGCAATGTCACCGACGGCATCGTGCGGGTGCGCGCGGCGACACCGGGCGAGGCGGCCGAGCACGTCGTGGACCTGTGGTCGACCAGCATCGCCTTCCGGGCAGGCCACCGCATACGGCTCCAGGTCACTTCCAGCAACTTCCCCCGCTGGGACCGCAACCTCAACACGGATGAACCCGAGGAGAGCGCGACCACGGCCCGAGTGGCCCGCCAGCAGGTCTTCCACGACCCGGACCGGCCCTCCCGCATCGTCCTCCCCGTGGTGGTTCCGGCCTGACAGGAAGCAGCGTCCCTCCCCGAGGGTGCCTGGCCGTCGGCGCTCTCGGCGGCCCTGCCTTCCTCGGGCCAGCGGACGACCTGGAGATGACCGTCGTCGACCGGCCGCGTGGGCGGTCGTGGCGCTTCGAGCTGCGCCAACCCGAGGCAGGGCCGTCAGCTCGACGAGGAGCGCCGATCCAGCACGAAAAGATCCCGATGCGCCACACCGGCAGGCCCGAGGACATCGCCGAAGCCGCGGCCTTCCTCGCCGGCTACATCACCGGCATCGTCCTCGACGTGGACGGCGGCATCTCCATCGGATCCTCCATCCGGTAACGCTGGTCCGACGGTCACGCGATGGCTGTGGGCTCGCCGTCGGGAACGGTCACGGCCCAGGCGGCCATGGTGTCGAGGACGGCACGCAGTCCTTCGCCGAGAGGGGTGAGCCGGTACTCGACCCGTGGGGGGATCTCGAGTTGAGCCTGCCCGAAGGTGAGTGAACTCGCTCGCTCAGGGGCGAGTCCACTCAGCTACTGAGCCCAGCGGGGGGCAACGACCACAAGCTCGCCGGCTGGATCCCCACGGTTCGCGCCGTCAGATGCGGACGGTGTCCGAGAGGATCTCGATCTTCACGCCGACTGAACGCCGGTGCTGATCTGTTGGGTGAGCTTGAGCATTTCTTCGACATGGTAGATCTCGGTGATCTTGCCGTCGACAACACGCATGATGTCCTGGCCGTTGATATCGACCGGGTTGCCGCTGGCGGCGAACCCGAAGGCGTCTCCGGTGTGGGTCGCGGTCATCCGCCAGTGGAGGACCACCCAGCCGCCGGGAAGCTCCTCCTGGAACAGGATCCTGTGCTGCCTGTCCGTGAATCCGTCGCGGGTCGCGGCGATCAGCGCTCGCATCCCGTCGATGCCCGAGGCGGCGTCGGCGGCAGGCTTGTGGTCGATCAGATCCGGGGCGAACACCTCGTCCGCCCGGCGACGTCCCCGGTGTCGTAGAGCTCCAACTCGCGCGCGGCGACCCGCAATGCGGTGGTCGTGGCCGAGCGGACCATCTCGCTTGCGGTATTGGCCGTACTGATCGCGGGCATGAGATCCTCCATGGTGTGCGGTGCGGGCTGATCCGTGTTGGACGGGCCGTGGGCGGCTGATCTCGTCCGGCTACAACTTGCCCGTCCTGAAATCCGCGCTGCTTTTGAGGACCGCTGATTCCACGCTCCAGTTCTCCGGCTGGACCCTCTCCCAGAGACTTCCCTTGCCGAGTTCCCTTCCCAACCGGTCTTCACGACGGAACCACTCCTCAGCGCTTCTGATCCTGTTGGGGTGAATTTCGTCGAGCAGGGCGTAGTCCCTGGTGATGATTCCGTGCTTCCACACGTTCCGGAAGCCCGTGAAATTGTCACGGAAGCTCATCGTGCTCTTGTCGTTGGGGTCGGCGTTGTATCCGGCAGGGTGATCAGCAATCCCACTCAGGTCGGGATGGCTCCAATAGGTGTCCAGTTCAGTGTCGATGTACTGCGCCGCGTGCCCGGTGACCTTCTCGAATGCCGCGGCCATGTCGGCGTAGGTCATGTGCTCGATGGCGACTTCGAGGTCCATACCATTGGCCCGTTCCGGGTGATCGAAGAGCCAGCGGACGTAGAATCCGCAGTCTTCGAGAGCCACGTGCGCAACGGCTCCCTCGCCGAGGGGGACTCGCCACGTGACGACACCGTCCTCGATGCTGGGCGTCATGGGCGTGAGCGGCGAGATCACCATCTCGATGTAGGGACCTGAGGTGAAGACCGCCGCTCCCATCCGGTCCCTGTTCTTTTCGTTCTGGAACAGCACCCATTCGGCCATGCGCCCCTTGCCGTCATAGTGGCCGGTGCGGAACCTGGAGTCGTAGCCGGACTTCTTCAGGGCGTAGTCGAGGTTTCCGTAGACGAAGAACTTGATTCCTTCTTCGATCGCTATCTCATATGTGCGGATGGCCCAGTAGGTCTCGGTCTTCTCACCGGAGTTGAACCCGTCGATGTTGACAAACGCCCCGTCACAGCCGCGAAATCCTTCACGCAGCACGTCCTCGTCGGCGAACGACCCTTCGAGGATGGAGACGTTGCCGAGCGCGAGGAGAGCCTGAGCCCGGGGGGAGGTGGCATCCCGCGTGAGGACCCGGACGGAGTACTTCTTGTCTTCGACAAGAGCGCGGACGACGGGCATCCCTTGAGCCCCTGTACCGCCGATGACGAAGATGGTGGAGGTGGCATGAGAGGACATGGTTTTTGACTCCAGAGGTTGAGTACGCACGCGATCACCACGAGCCAATGCGGCGCATTCGGGAACGATCTCTGCATCGGCCGGCGATCAACGGCACCGGCGGACGGACGCTGCGCCGATACCCGTGGGCCACGACAATTGGAAACCGATCGGTTTCCCATACGGTACACCGATCGGTTTCAAGGAGGCAAGCGCCCGGGGGTTCCGGTTCTTCACAGCTGAGCGGTGCGGAGGTGCCTGCGGGCGTTCACCGTTGTGGACGACTGAATCCTGGTTGAACTGAGCGGTGGCTCACCGACAGCCGGAGAACAGCCAGACGGGCGGCCGGCCGCTGCCGCAGGAAGCCCTGACGGAGTTTTCCTAGGGCAGCAGACCCTGTCGACGTGCGGCGACCACAGCCTCGAAGCGGCTGCCGGCTCCCAGCTTGCGCATCGCGCTGCGCAGATACGACTTGACTGTTTCGGGCAGCAGCGACAGCCTGCGACCGGTCTCGGCGTTGCTGCAGCCCAGCGCCACCTGCGCCAGGACGTCGAGTTCCCGGGGCGCCAGTGACGGGCCCGGCGCCGAGTGGGCGGCGGCCGGCCGGGCCAGCCGCTCAGCCGCGTCGAGCAGCCGACCGCGCAGGTCACCATCGGGCACCTGCTGGGCTATGCACCGCAACTCGGCGTGGACCTGGCGTAGTTCTTCCGGCGCCACGCCTCGGTGTCCGTCGACGGCGCCGCTCCGCGCGGCGTCCAGCAGGCGCAGGCGGTGGTCGACCTCGTCACGGATGACCAGCTCCGCGGCCAGTCGGCGCGAGGCGTCGGCGATCGCGTCGACCGCCCGGTCCCCCAGCGGGGCCGGGCCACGACTGGCCCCATAGAGCACCGCGCGCACCGCCCCGGACACCACGACGGGCACGGCGACGACGGAGCGGATCCCCTCCGCCAGCACGGGGCGGTCGTAGTCGTGCGTGATCGAGCGGGCCGACCTGTAGTCGGTCACCCGGGCCGACCGCCCGGTGGTGAGGACCCGGCCGCCCAGCCCGGCCTCGGCGCGCACCGTGAGACCGCGCAGAGCCGCCGTCCGCACACCGATGTGCTGCGACAGGTTCAGCAGTGTGTTCTCCACCTGTCCGCCGAACAGCACGGGGATGCCGGAGCGGCTGTGAACCTGGCGAAGCACCTGCCGGAGCGCGTCGCCGTCATCGGGCCGCAGGAGGGCGTCGGGGCTGGAGCGCATCACCCGTACCCCTTCCCGGGGGTAGTCCGCCGTCGTCGTGATCCGGAGCATAAACCGCCGTAACACCCCTGCCATAGAGCAGCGGCGGAATCGGAGAGATCCCGAAGCGGATCAGAGGTCGAGGACCAGGCGGTTGCCCTTGGCTCGGGAGACGCAGATCATCATGGTGTCGCCCGCGGCGCGCTCCTGGTCGTTCAGGACCGAGTCACGGTGGTCGATCTCCCCGGACAACACCTTCGTCTCGCATCTTGTGTGGGAATCGGTCGGCCACGTGCTGCTCGGCGTCGGAACCCGGGACGACGTAGACGGTCTCTTCCTTGTCCATCAGTGGGCGCACGACCTGGGTCAGATGTGCCTTGCGATCGTCCAGCCAGGGGCCGATGACGTCCTCGCCGGCCGGGCAGACCGACATGCAGTAGGCCGCTTTGTAGCTGGCGCCGAAGGACAGGCTCTGCCACATCGAGGCGCTCTCGCTGTCGCTCACTCGCGAACGGTAGTCGTGGGCGTTACGGCTTTCGGCGACCTGTTCGGCCCAGTCGCCGAAGCCACCCATGAACTCGCGGTAGTTGTGCGTGTAGCAGGCGGAGAAGTTGAAGTGACCGTCGGAGGCGATCGCCCCGGTCGGGAGGCCGTCACGCACAGCTTGCATTCCAGGCAGGGGTTGTACTCGATGGGGCGTGTGTATTCGCTGACCTCGGCGTCGACGAGGATCGTGCCCAGCAGGACGAAGTTGCCGAATTTCGGGTGGATGACATTGCGATGGATTCCCATCTTGCCGAGCCCGGCCGCCACGGCGACCGGCTTGTGCGAGACGACCCACGCCTTCCTGGGGAACTTGTCCATCTCCATCGGAAAACCCATCGCGGGGTTGATGGCGCGCACGCCCGCCGCTTCCAACTTGCCGACCACTTGCCGGCCGATCTCGTTGGTGTGGTCGCCGGTGTGATGGAACTCCAGGTTGGCGACCGAGCGTGCGGGAGTGCGGATGTTCTCGGTTCATTCGGGACACGATGCTGATCAGCGTCCGGACACCCGGCAGGGCGGCGCTCAGGTCCTCTCGCTGGTCGGCGATGTCCGGCCGGTCGATCTCGACGAAGCCGACGTCGTCCGCCCCCGCGTCGAGACACAACTGGCGCAGCCACGCCGCATCCAGCGGCTCGGCGGGCCGGACGGCGGTGCGATCACGTCGGCGGGCTTGGACGACGGTGGGATGGTCTTCGAGCTTGTTCCTGGCCATCGAGCGTCACCTCACGCGGTGGAGTACATATGAGTTTCATGAAGCAACTCGAACCCTAGCTTCGCGAGTTTCGTGAAGCAACTTTCGGCCGAGTCGTACCCCGGCGAGAGGTCGACGATGTGTACGGCGTCGGCGTGCACTCCGACCGAGGGCCGGTCTTCAGGCGTACCCAGAAAGCGGGGACCCCTCAGCCGCCGTGCAGATCACGCGCAGGAGAGGAGCATCGTTGAGCATCCGGTCGACAGGCTCAAGGCCAGTCGACGTACGCGCGCACGCCTGAGGGCGGCCCATCGCAGTGATGTGCCGCCGTCTCCCAGCTGGTGGCCGCGCGTCCGTCGAGAAACGTTTCGGATGTCACGCCGGCGCGTCGGTGAGCGCTGGGCCGGGAAGCAGCTGAACGGCATCCGGACCCGCCACTTGCCCGCATTGGGTGCACACGAGCTGTTCCCGAACGTTGCCTCCGCAGCCCGCATGGTTCGCGATCCGCGGAGGGCCGGCCGGGTCCTCGGCATGCTCATCGCCCCAGTGCATCAAGGCGAGCAACGCGGTGAGCAAGTCCTTGGCCTTGCTCGTGGGCCGGTACTCATAGCGAGCGGGCCGCTCCTGGTAACAGACCCGATCCAGCAGCCCGTCGTCGACCAGCTTGGAGAGGCGGTTGGTGAGCACGTTGCGGGCGATACCGAGACTGTCCTGAAATTCCTCGAACCGGCGCAGGCCCAGCAGCGCGTCGCGAATGATCAGCAAGGTCCAGCGCTCGCCCACAACCTCCAGAGTCCGGGCGATGGAGCACAGTTGACTGTCGTACGTTCGGCCCAACATGCTGCGAATCTAGCACGTTGCGTGAAGCAACCGACAGTTTCGAGGAGTGAGGTCACTCGTGCCGGTGCCGGTTTCTCCCCGGATCCGGTGCGTCACGCAGCCGAGCCGGAACATCGCCGACCTGAGCGGCATCACGGCCACCTACCGGTCCGTCGCCACCACGACGCCGTCCCGCGGCACCGTGGAGTCGATCTTCATCCCGCACGCCCCCCGAACGGCACGACCCCGAACGGAACGGGGGTGGCCACGGCACGGTGGAGGGGGTCACGCCACCGCGTTCAACAGGTCGGCCACCACCTCCGGGCTCTCGAGTGCGATGAAGTGGTGTGCTCCCGGCACCTGTGTGAACTCGGCGGCGGGCAGCAGCCTCTTGTTGGCCTCGCGGTCCGAGGGCCGGGACCAGTCGTTCTCGCCGTGGACCAGGTGGACGGGGGCCTTGACCTCGGGGTACCGGGAGCGGGCCGCGATGAGACTGGGCATGTTCCGGTACAGAGCGCGGGCAACGGTCGGGAAGCCGGGACGCCTGCCTGACTGGAGGAGCTCGTCGAGGTAGTCCTCCCGGAAGGCGGCCTTGTCGCCCACGCCGCCCTGAAGGATTCCGCGCAGGACGGGCTTGGGCTCCTGCTCGGCGATCAACTTGCCCACCCCCGGAGCGATGATCGCGCCGATCACCACACGAGCGAGGAGGCTGGAGCGGGCGATGCCGTCGCGGTAGTCGTACGCGTTCACCGCTACGACGCGCCGTACCCGCTCCGGGAGATCGGCCGCGGTGGTCAGGGCGAGCACCGCGCCCAACGACTCTCCGACCAGCGTCACGTCGTGGAGGTCGAGTTCGGTGAGGAGCCGCTCGACGCCCGCGCGCAGCGCCGGCTCGTCGTACGGCGCGCCGGGAACGATCTCGGAATGGCCCATCCCCGGCAGATCGAGGGCGTACACGGTGTACTGATGCGACAGCATCGGAATGAGGGAGCGGAAGTGCTCGGCCTGCGTCCGCAGAGTGTGCAGCAGGACCAGGGGAGCGCCGGTGCCGGCTTTGAGGTAGCGCAGCGTGCCTTCGCGGCTGTGGCGTCCCGCGCGCGGGACGATGATGTGGCTGGTGGTTCCCTGGATGTGGATCGTGGGACGCGAATCGAGACTGGGCATCTCGTCGTCTCCTTGACGTGTGAACTGCGGATGGGCGATGCGGATGCGGTCGGGCGCGGGTGGATGGTCGGGCAGCGGGGGTGAGTGACGTCGGTGATGTGCGGTCGGGGCTCCCGCCGGGGTGCGGGGTCTACTTGGCGAGCTGGGGGTACAGTCCCGCAAGGTCTCCGGCCAGACCGGCCTTGACCTGCCGCGTGATGTCGTCGGCGAGCACCTCGTACGCGCCCGTCTCGACGCCGTCGAGGGCGAGCGCGGCGACGGCACGGGGGTCGGCCTTGGGTGCGTCGACGCCGGCCGCCAGGTCGGTGTCCACGTATCCCACGTGCAGTCCTGTGACGGCGATGCCGCGCGGCTGGAGCTCCAGGCGCAGGGAGTTGGTCTGTGACCACAGGGCGGCCTTGGAAGCGCTGTAGGAGCCGCCCAGGGCGATCCAGGAGAGCACGGAGTGCACGTTGAGGAGGTGGCCGCCGCCGTTGCGCTCGATGACCGGCACGAAGGCCCGGGCGACCAGGAGCGGGCCGTAGAAGTTGGTCTCGAACTCCCGGCGCACGTCGTCGACCGGGGAGTCGAGGAAGGACGCGCCGACCGAGGCACCCGCGTTGTTGATCAGTACGGTCACGTCTCCCGCCCGCGCGGCGGCCGCCGCCACGGAGGCCGGGTCGGTGACCTCCAGCGCCACCGGTACGGCGTCGGGGTGCGTCACGGCGCGCGGGTCGCGGGCCGTGGCGTAGACCTTGCCGGCACCGCGCGCGTACAGCTCCTCCACCAGCGCCTTGCCTATGCCACGGCTGCCACCGGTGACGAAGACGTTCGCGCCCTTCAGAACGGTCATGACTGCCTCCACAGAATGAAAAACCGATCGGTTTACAACACTGTAAACCGATCGGTTTCCGAGCGCAAGGCCAGACAGGAATTGCCTCCCGCGGCCGGACATCGGTGAAATCATGTCAATCCCGCACATTTCGCCCTCAAGGTTCCAGCGAGGCCGGGAGGAGGGCGGTCATGGAGGCACGAGCGAGCGGCACCGCCGTCCGCGCAGTGACCGCCGGGTCCCCTACGCCGTGCGCCCCGCCACGCCCGCCACGTACCACCTCGACGGCAGCTCGACCCGGGTGCCCGCGGCCGTGCGTTCGGTGGTGAAAAGTGGCAGGTCCCCGCCGGCGAGGACGGTGAGGCCGGCGGCGCGCAGGTGCTCCGGGACGGCCGCGTCGGTGACCTCGCCGGGGGCGATGCCGTGGCGGAAGATCGGGGCGAGCTTGGCGGGAGGGCCGGCGGGGCTCTGCGCGAGGCCCATGAGGACGGGCTTGGCGGCCTCGGTGAGTTCGACGAGGCAGGCCCGGCCGCGCTCCCCCACCAGCGTGGCGATGGTGTCGACGAGGCGTTGGCGGTCGTCGGGCTCGCACTGGTGGAGGACTCCGCGTACGTAGACGTTGGCGTCGCCGAGGTCGGTGTGCAGGGTCTCGGCGTCCGTCTTGTCGGCCGCGTCGAGCATGCGGTACGTGGCCCGGCCTTCGGGGTCGGCGCGTCGGGCCTGGTCGAGGGCGGCGGTGGAGAGGTCGGCGCCGATGACCCGGGGGAAGCGGCCGGCCAGGAAGCGGGTCTGGGTGCCGTTGCCGCAGCCGAGGTCGACGAGGGGCAGGTCGGGGGCCGTCACGTACGGCTCGAACAGGGCGAGATGGACGGCCGCGGTCCGTTCGGGCTCGGCGTCCCAGAAGACCGCTCCCGGTTCGTCGGGGGCCTCCCGCCAGAACCCCTCCCAGGCCGCCCTGTACCGACTGCTCACGCTCATTCCCCACTCCCCCACAGCGACGCCGGCCCGCCGCTCCGGCGGCCCCGATCGGTGTACCGCGCCCGGAACCCACAGACAAGCACCGCGCGCGTCCTCGTCCAGCGGCGGCGACCGCCCTCAGCCGGCTCGACGCCGTCGCGGCAGCGTCAGTTCGCACCACACCGTCTTGCCCGCGCCCGTCCTGCTGGTCCCCCACTCGCGGGCCAGGGTGGTGAGGACACGCAGCCCTCGGCCGAACTCGTCGGTCGGGGAGGTGCTGAGGAGCGTGGGGAGGGTGGGATCGTCGTCGTAGACCTCGCACTGCAGGGTGTCACCGCGGACGAGGCGGAGTTCGATACGGCGTCCGCGCGCGTGTCGTACGGCGTTGGTGACCAGTTCGCCGACGAGGAGGGTCGTGGTGTCCGTGAGGGTGTCGAGGCCCCAGACGTGGAGTTGCTCACGGACGACGGCTCGGGCGCGGGCGACCTCGACCGGGTCGGGGGCGAGGCGCCACTCGGCGACGTCCTCGGGTTCGATGCCGTTGAGCCGGGCCATCAGCAGGGCCACGTCGTCCTTGCGGCCACCGCGGGTGTTGAGAGCGCGGATGATCGTGTCGCAGGCCTCGTCCATGGAGGCGGCCGGGTGCGCGGCGGACTCGCACAGGGTCGCGAGGCCCACGCCGATGTCCTCGCCGCGCATCTCCACCAGCCCGTCCGTACACATCACCAGCCGGTCGCCGGGCTCCACGCCCACACGCACCGCCTCGAACGGCACCCCGCCGACGCCGATGGGCGCGCCCGTGGGAAGGTCGAGGAGTTCGCTGCGGCCGTCCACCGCGCGGACCAGTACGGGCGGGATGTGGCCGGCGTTGGCGAGGTGCAGTTCGCCGGCGATGGGGTCGTAGACGGCGTAGAGGCAGGTCGCGAGGTAGTGCTCGCCGAGGCGCTGGGCGAGGTCGTCGAGGTTGCGCAGGAGTTGCGCGGGCGGCAGGTCGAGGGCGGCCATGGTCTGGACGGCGGTGCGTAACTGGCCCATCATCGCGGCGGAGTTGAGGCCGTGTCCCATGACGTCGCCGACGACCAGGGCAGTGCGGGCGCCGGGCAGTTTCACCGAGTCGAACCAGTCGCCGCCGACGCGCCCGAGCAGGGTGCCCGGCAGGTAGCGGGTGGCGATGTCGCAGCCCGCCCTGTGGGTCGCGATGTCGGGCAGCATGCTGTCCTGGAGCGTCTCGGCGACGTTCTCCTGGTACGTGTACATGCGCGCGTTGTCGAGGACGAGTCCCGCGCGGGCGGCGAGTTCGGCGCCGGTGACGCGGTCCATGTCGTCGAAGACCTCGCGCTCGGGGTGGCGCAGCAGGATCATGAAGCCGAGGACCACGTTGCGGGCCTTGAGCGGCACGACCAGCATGGAGCGGCCGGTGATCAGCGGCCGGATGTCGCGCTTCTCGAACTGCGCGGCGATCGCGTGCCCCATCTGCTCGCTGATGCGCGGTACGAGGACGGGTTCGCCGGTGGTCATGCACTGGAAGAACGGGGTGTGCGCCGGGAACGGCATGGCCTCGCCGACCGGTACGACGTCGTCCCAGCGGCCCGGCTCGTCCGTGTGCTCCACGGCGACCCGGTGCCACATGGTGGTCGTGTCGGGCACCCCTTCGGGGAAGCCCTCACCGGCGACGACCTGTTCGCGCAGATAGGTGCCGGCGACATCGGTGAAGCGGGGCACGACCGCCTTGCTGACCTCGACGATGGTCCGGGACAGGTCCAGGGAGGTGCCGATACGTCCGCTGACCTCGTTGAGGAACTCCAGGCGCTCGCGTACGGCGGCGTACTCGAGGTCCTCGCCCTCGTCCCGTACGTCCTCCGGGACCGGCAGCCCCTCGGCGACGGCGCGCGCGGCCCGGTCGCGGCGCGCCTGCCGCTCCGCGCGCCGGGGTACGCCCCAGTCGGGGGTGACGGGCACCCGGTCGTTCTGGCTGAACTCCAGCACCGGATAGCCCAGTTCGAGAACCTGGGCGACGATGCGGGCGCTCTCGCCGACGCTCATGCTGGGCAGGATCTCGGGGAGTCTGCGGGCCAGTTCCTCGGCTCCGGGGAAGTCGGTGTGCAGGGCGAAGCCGGGCGCGATGCGGGCGACGGCGACGGCCGTGTCGTCCTCCGGCCGGCGCAGGGCCTCGGCGTCGGCGGCCAGCACCAGGAGGCGCTCCCGGCCGGGGCCGACCAGCGGGTAGGCCCACCACAGGACGTCGATCCGGTCACGCTCGGGCACGGTGAGCCGGGCGCGGCCGGCCGCCGGGTAGGAGAGTTGTCCGTCGAGGGAGGTCTCCAGGTCGTGGCCGTGTGCGTCGTACGCGCCGTACGCGCCGCGCGGCAGGGTGTCGTCCTCGTCCGGGAGGGCGCCGGCGACGGGCAGCAGGTCGAGGGCGGGGCGGCCCACGGCGTCGTCCTTGGTGGTGCCGAAGAGCCGGCGTGCGCCGGTGCTCCAGTGCGAGACGAGGCCGGCGCGGTCGACGACGACCACGGCGAGGGGGATGCGGCCGGCCGCGGCGTGCTCCGCCGTGCCGTCACCGGCTCCGTGGCCGGTAGTCGCGCCCGTGTCGGTGCCACGGTCCATGGCCAAGGCCCTTTCTCCCCACGGCTCGCAAGATCTGCGCCGCCCTCACTACCGTACGGCTGCGTAGCGTTGCGATGTGTGGCAATACGCGAATTGCCCCCTGGGAGCCTCCGGCGCACGCCCAGGCCTCGCAGGCGGCGCACGATCATTCGCACGCCCCCGCGTGCACGGCCAAAAAGGGGGGCGTGGGCCGACGACCGCCGGCCCACGCGCTCCCGCCCAATGGCTCAGTCCACGTACCCCAGTTGCAGGTCCCGTTCCGTCCTCCCGCCGGCGGCGACCTGGAGCACCGTCGCGACGGGGGGATATCCGGTGGCGACGACCGTGTACTCGCCGGAGGCAAGGTCGACGAACCGGAACGTCCCGTCGATGCCGGTGGTGTTCGTGTCGACGACGTTGCCGCCGGCGTCGAGGAGGGTGACGCGCGCGTCCTCCACCGGGCGCCCGCCCCCGGCGCGGACCGTGCCCCGCAGGACGGCGCCCCCGGCGAGTTCGACGTCCTGGCGGGTCTCGCGGGCGGCCCGGACGGTGACGGGCAGCGCGGCCGGCCGGTAGGAGTGGGCGCTCGCGGCGAGGGTGTACTCCCCGGCGACCAGCTCGGTGATGAGGTACTCCCCCTCCTCCCCGCTGCGGGTGGTCACGACGACCTCGCCGTGCGCGTCGGTGAGCGTGACGGTCGCGTCGGTGACCGCCCGGCCGTCCGCCGTCCGCACGGTCCCGGCCAGGCGCCCCGCCCCGCCGAGCACGATGTCCACCTCGACGGGGCGCTCCCCGACGGTGACGCTCACGGCCTGCGGCTGGTGGCCCCCGGCGGCGGCGATCAGTACGTACGCCCCCGGCCCGGGCGTGGACAGCGCGTACCGCCCGTCCTCGCCGCTGCCGCCGCGCCCGGTCTGCCGGCCGGTGGCATCGATGAGGGTGAGTGCGGCCCGGGGCACGACGGTGCCGTCGGAATGCTGGACCGTGCCGCAGACGGGAACCCCGGGGACGTACACCGAACGCGCCTGTGGGATATGGACGGCGGGCGTGGACGCGGGCTCGGCGGGGACCTCGTCGCAGGGCACCGGTGTTTTCTCCTTGAGGAAGCAGGCGATCAGGAGCCCGAGGACGAGCACCGGTGTGAGGTACAGGAAGACCCGCGGCATGGCCTCGGCGTAGGCCGACACATAGGCGTCGCGCAGCGGGGCGGGCAGGGCGTGGACGAGGTCCGGGGTGAGGGAGTCGGGGTCGGGGAGGATGCCACGCGCGCGCGTGGGCATACGGTCGGCGAGCCGGCCCAGGAGGAGCGCGCCGAAGACGGCCACGCCCACGCTGCCGCCGATCTGCCGGAGGTAGTTGTTGACGGTGGTGGCGGCTCCGATGTCGGCGGGGCGCACGGAGTTCTGCACGGCGAGGATGAGGACCGGCATCACCATGCCGATGCCGGCGCCGAGGACGGCCGTCCAGATGCAGAAGTGCAGCCGGGGCGTGTCGGTCTCCAGGCGGGACAGCAGCCCCATCCCGAGGACGGTCAGGGCGCTGCCGAGAACCGGGTACGTCCGGTAGTGCCCGGTGCGGCTGATGAGTTGGCCGGTGACGACGGACGCGCCGACGATGCCGGCCGTCATCGGCAGCATGAGCAGCCCGGACTCGGTCGCGGAGATTCCGCCGACCATCCGCAGCTGGGTGGGCAGGTAAGTGGCGGCGCCGTAGAGGGCGATGCCGATGGCCGCCCCCACGAGCCCGGTCACCACGAAGACCGGGTCCCTGAACAGCCGCAGGGGGATGAGGGGTTGGGCGGCGAACCGCTCGGCGACGAGGAAGAGGACCGTCGCGGCGAGCGCGCCGGCGGCGAGCCCGAGGACGATGCGTGAGTTCCACGCGTACTCGGTGCCGGCCCAACCGGCCAGCAGGACCAGGCAGGTCGACGCGCCGGCGAGCAGCAGCGCCCCCAGCAGATCGAGGCGCCCCTTGACCGTCGGCTTCGGCAGTTTCAGCGCGAAGGTGACGACGGCCAGGGCGAGGAGGCCGAAGGGCACGTTGACGTAGAAGCACCACCGCCAGGAGAGGTGGTCCGTGAACCAGCCGCCGAGGAGCGGGCCCGCGACGGAGGCGAGGCCGAACACGGCGCCGACCAGGCCCAGATGGCGGCCACGGTTCCGGGACGGCAGGATGTCGGCGGTGATCGTTTGCACACCGATCATGAGGCCGCCCGCGCCGACGCCCTGGAGTGCGCGGAAGGCGATGAGCTGGTCCATGGTCCGCGCGAAGCCGGCGAGCGCGGACCCGGCCACGAAGACGACCAGCGCGAACTGGAAGGTGCCCTTGCGGCCGCGGAGGTCGCCGAGTCCGCCGTAGAGGGGCAACGTGACGGTGGCGGCGAGCAGATACGCCGTGATGGCCCAGGACATCCGGTCCACGCCGTGCAGTTCGCCGACGATCTCGGGGAGGGCGGTGGCGACGACCATCTGCTCCAGAGCGGCGAGGAGCAGGACGAGCAGCAGGGCGGAGAAGACCCACCGGACGCGGCGCGGGCCCGGTCGGGGAGGTCCGTCCGCCGGTGGCGGTGGGGCGGGTGTGGTGGCCGGTTCGTCCTTCACCAGTGTGATCGCACCCATGCGTACCGCTCCCCTCGTCGCACTTACCGACAATTCCCGCGTTAAGCGGCAACTGTCGGCAAGTGCGGCGAGTTACGGCATTCCGGGGAGCGTCACGGAGATCCACTCGAACCGGTGAGGGCGACAACGCGCCCCGGATGATCGCCCGTTGAACGGGGCACCCTTCTCGCTCCCGCCATTACTTCTCGACCTCGGAGGCGAGGTTGGCCAGCAGGGCGTCGTAGATCCGGGCGAGGCCCTTGGGGGCGAAGGTCTTCTCGAAGAAGCCGCCGATGCCGCCGGCGCCCTGCCAGGTGGTGGTGACGACGACGCGGGAGCCGCCCTCGCCGGCCGGGGTGACCCGCCAAACGGTGACCATGGAGGAGTTGCGGTCCTTCTCGACGAGTTCACCGTCGGAGGGCTCGGTGACCTCCAGGAGACAGTCGCGGACGCGCTTGCTGGTGGCCTGGAGCTTCCAGTGGACGAGGGTGCCCTCGCCGTCGCCGCCCTCGCGCACCTCGTACTCGCTGAAGTGCTGCGGCATCAGCTTCTCGCGCGCGCCGCTGTAGTCGGCCAGGGTGTCGAACACCGTCTCCGCGTCCGCCGCGACGACTCGTTCAGTCGTGGCCTCGACCTGCGCCATTGCACTTCCTCCAGCACTTGGTAACTCGGGGATGTGCGGAAAGCCAACCACCACCGGGCCGGAGGGCCCAAATCGGGGTGCTCCAAGGGCCGGGAGCGGACGGCCCGGAGGACCCCCGACGACACCTCCACACGATGTTCGAAAACCAGTTCGCACGATCAAGGGAACATGTGTTCTATTCTGGGGCCAGAGCAACCGAGGAGGCGTCCATGCGCTGGGACCATCTGGCCGAGAACCCCGCCACGGCCCGGAACGCCGCGCTGTTCGGCGCGGACATGGTGACGAGCCGGACCTTCGACACTCCCGAGTTCCGCGGCATGACCTTCCACGAGGTCCGGGCGAAAACGATCGTGAACCGGGTGCCGGGAGCCTCCCGGATGCCGTTCGAATGGACGGTGAACCCGTATCGGGGCTGCACGCACGCGTGCGTCTACTGCTTCGCCCGCAAGACGCACAGCTATCTGGACCTCGACACGGGCATCGACTTCGACTCGCAGATCGTGGTGAAGATCAACGCGCCGGAGCTGCTGCGCCGCCGCCTCGCCTCGCCGCAGTGGCACGGCGAGCACATCGCCATGGGCACCAACGTGGACTGCTACCAGCGCGCGGAGGGCCGCTACCGCCTGATGCCGGGCATCATCGCCGCCCTGCGCGACCACGCGAACCCCTTCTCGATCCTGACCAAGGGCACGCTGATCCTGCGCGACCTCGACCTGATCCGGCAGGCGGCGGAGGTCACCGAGGTCGGCATCTCGGTCTCCGTCGGCTTCACCGACCACGAGCTGTGGCGCACGGTCGAGCCGGGCACACCCGCTCCGGAGCGCCGGCTGGACGTGGTGCGCGCCTTCACCGACGCCGGCATCGGCTGCGGGGTGCTGATGGCCCCCGTGCTCCCCTTCCTCAGCGACCATCCCGACCGGCTGCGCGCCACCGTACGGGCCGTCGCGGCCTCCGGCGCCACCTCCGTGACCCCGCTGGTGCTGCATCTGCGGCCCGGCGCGCGCGAGTGGTACATGGCCTGGCTGGAGCGGCACCACCCCCATCTGGTTCGGCGTTACGAGCGGCTGTACGCGGAGGGCGCCTACGCCCCGAAGTGGTACCAGCGGCAGATCACCCGTCAGGTGCACGAACTGGCCGAGGAGTACGGGATGGGACCGAGGCGCGCGGAACTGCCGAGGCGGATACCGCCGCGTGAACCGGCCGCGCCTGAGACGGTCCCGACCACGGAACCGACCCAACTGACCCTTCTCTGACGCCTCCGAGGGCATCCGGGCGCTTCTTCCGCCCCGATCGGGTCAAGTCCTGGCGGAACGAGTTCATCCCAGGGCGCACCCCGGGACGATGCGACGAAGGCCGTGGCGTGCACGGCCCGAAATCCTCCGTCCTGGGAGGCCTGACGATGAAGAAACGCGCAGCTGCTCTGTGCGGTGCCGCCGCCGTGTTGGCCGGGATGGTCACCGCGGTCCCGGCCGACGCGAGCGGCGGCTCCGCGGCCGCACCGACGGCGAAACCCGCCTGGAAGAAGTGCGCCACCGCCGACTACCCCACGCTCCAGTGCGCGTCCGTGAAGGTGCCGCTGGACCACCGCGAGCCCCGCGGCAAGAAGATCACGCTCGCCCTCTCGCGTGTCCCGCACACCGCGAGGACGTACCAGGGTCCCCTGCTGGTCAACCCGGGCGGGCCCGGCGGCAGCGGGCTCACCCTGGCCGGATTCGTCGCCTCCTCGCTGCCGAAGAAGGTGGCGGCACAGTACGACGTCATCGGCTTCGACCCCCGCGGTGTGGGCGCCAGCAAGCCCGCCCTGAACTGCGGGCCGAACCACTTCTCTCCGGTACGCCCCGACTCCCTGCCGACCACCTCGAGGATCGAGCAGGCGAACCTCAAGCGCGTCCGGTCCTTCGCCGAGGCCTGCGCCAAGAAGTACGCGGGCGTGCTGCCGTACATCGACACGATCAGCGCGGCCAAGGACGTGGACGCCATCCGCGCGGCCCTCGGGGCCAAGAAGATCAACTACTTCGGCTACTCGTACGGCACCTATCTGGGCGCCGTGTACGCCAAGCTCTTCCCCCACCGTGTACGCCGTGCGGTGCTGGACTCGGTCGTCGACCCCACGGGCGTCTGGCACGACGACAACCTCCAGCAGGACCTCGCCTTCAACGACCGCCACCGGGCGCTGATGGCCTGGATCGCCAAGCACGACAAGACCTACAAGCTCGGCACCGATCCCGAGAGGATCGAGGCCAAGTGGTACGCGATGCGGTCGGCGCTGGCCAAGAAGCCCGCGGACGGCAAGGTCGGCGCCTCCGAGCTGGAGGACACCTTCATGACCGGCGGCTACTACAACGGCTACTGGCCCTACCTCGCCGAGGCCTTCGCCGCCTTCGTGAACAAGAGGAACGACGATCCGCTGGTCGAGGCGTACGAGAACTTCGGCGCCGTGGACGCGGCCGGTGACAACGGCTACAGCGTCTACGCCTCGGTGCAGTGCCGTGACGCGTCCTGGCCGCGCGACTGGAAGGAGTGGCGCGACGACAACTGGGCGGTGTACGAGAAGGCACCCTTCATGACCTGGAACAACGCCTGGTACAACGCGCCCTGCGCCTTCTGGCCCACGAAGGCGCTGCACCCCGTGGACGTCTCCAACACCGCGCTGCCGCCGGTCCTGCTCTTCCAGGCGACGGACGACGCGGCCACCCCGTACGAGGGCGGAGTCGTCACCCACCATCTGCTGCGCGGCTCCAGCCTGGTCGTCGAGCAGGGTGGCGGGAACCACGGCATCACCCTGAGCGGCAACTCCTGCCTGGACAAGCACCTGGCGGCGTATCTGACCGACGGTACGGTGCCGCGCGGCCAGGGCGAGGCCGACGCCACCTGCAAGAAGGTCCCCGACCCGAAGCCCCTGAGCAGCAAGGCCGCGTCCACCTCGTCCCGAGGCTCGACACTGCACGGCCTGCTCGGCTTCCGCGGCTGAGCCCCGCCGTGGGAGCCCCCCGGTAATTCGGGGGCCTCCCACGGCCCTGCCGCCTAGGGTGCGGCCATGGACGACGACCTGCGCATACGCGCGATGACCATGGCCGACTGCCACCCCGTCTCCGAGATCCGCGTCGGCGGCTGGCGGACCGCCTACGCCGGGCTCGTACCGCGGGCCTACCTCGACGCGATGGACGTGGACGAGGACGCCGGGAAGCGCCGCGCGATGCTCTCGAACCAGGAAAATCCGGTGCGGAACCTGATCGCGGAGCGGGCCGGGCAGATCGTCGGCTGGGTGGCGTACGGCCCGTATCGCGACGGCGAAGTCCGCACCGGGGACGCGGAGTTGTACGCGCTCTACGTACGACCGGGCCACTTCGGCACCGGCGTGGGCACCGCACTGCTGCGGGCGACCACCGAGCGCTGCGCGACCGCCGGACACGACCGCATGCTCCTGTGGGTCCTGAAGGAGAACGCCCCAGCGCGCCGCTTCTACGAACACCACGGCTTCCTACCGGACGGCGCGGAGGAACCCTTCGAGGCGAACGGAGTCGAGGTTCCCGAGGTGCGATACGTACGCGCCCCCTAAGCGGCGCGGGGACCAGCCCCCACAGAGCCGCGGTGTCCCCACAGCCCCATCGGAACCTCACCGCTGCCTGGGGATACGAGCCAACGCGTGCACCGCCGCCTCCGCGAGGCTCGGATGGGCAAGGGCCTCGTTCAGCACGGGCTCGGCCCGGGCGTCCCCCAACACCCCCAGCCCCTCCACACAGGCGAGCGCCACCCGGCGGTAGGGGTCGCGCGGCCCGAGCCG
The DNA here is from genome assembly GCF_053592095.1 of Streptomyces sp. NPDC002787. NCBI lineage: Bacteria > Bacillati > Actinomycetota > Actinomycetes > Kitasatosporales > Streptomycetaceae > Streptomyces > Streptomyces sp. NPDC002787. The sequence goes on from NZ_JBSFVC010000006.1 coordinate 247,629, forward strand.
CCGCCGGAGCGTGGTGATCAGGGCGGGCACGGCCTCGGGCGCCCGGAGTTCGACGAGCAGCCGTACGGGGTGCAAGGCATAGGCGACGCGCAGCTCGTTGGTGGCGAGGGCGGCGGCCGCACGCGCGGTGCGGGGGTCGCCGAGCCGGGCCAGGGCGTACGCGGCGGAGGCACAACGCGGCGGATCCCGGTGGTTCAGCAACAGGACGAGCGACTCGAAGGCCCGACGGTCCCCCGCGACACCCAACCGGAACGCCGCCAGCTCCCGCGCCCACAACGGCTGTCCCGGCTCGGTCAGGACGGCCGCCAGCTCGTCCGTGGACTCGGTCGTGACGAGGCGCTCGTATCCTCCCGCGCCCCCCGACTCGCTCCGCACACGCTCCGTGAGTGATCGCAACTCCTCGTCCATGCCACCGAGCGTACGGCCGTGCACCGCACTTGGGGGACGCACATCACAAACACGAGGGCTGGCGCGCTCGTTACCCACCGGTTAAGCTCAGACGAGCGAGATACCCACTCGTGTTCGCTCGCGACGGTTTGGTGACGCAGCCGTTGTGAGCACAGTCGGTTCGGTACCTGGAGTACCAGTACGGCTCGGCCTCGGGACAGGGCCGGTCGGTTCAGCCGTTCCCCCTGGGCGTGTGCACGCCCGCGGCGACACGGCACCGGGCGTGTGCGTTCATCAGCCCGGAACCACCAACACCCGCACTCCACGCGCTGTTTGCGCGCTCTTCGCGTACCCGCAGCGCTTCCCTCAGTCGTCACCCTCGTCTGGAGTCCCGCGATGGCCACTCCCCTTTCCGACTCGTCGCTGTCCCCCCAGTCTCCGCAACCCCCGTTCCAGACGATCGCCGTGGTCGGCCTCGGCACCATGGGCACCGGTATCGCCGAGGTGCTGGCCCGGGCCGGCCGCGAGGTCGTCGGCATCGACATCAGCGAGGCGGCCACCGCCCGTGCCGTCGCCGCACTGGAGGCCTTCACCGAGCGTGCCGTGGCGCGGGGCCGGATCACCGAGCAGGAGCGCGGCGACGCGCTCGCCCGTTTCCGCACCTTCACCGATCTGCGGGCCGCGGCCGACGCCGATCTGGTGATCGAGGTGGTCCCGGAGTCGTACGAGATCAAGCAGCAGGTCTTCCGTGAACTGGACGCGATCGTGCGTCCGGAGGCCGTCCTCGCCACCGGCACCAACGCCCTGTCGGTGACGCGGCTCGCCGCCGAGTCGGCGCGTCCGGAGCGGGTCCTCGGGCTGCACTTCTTCAACCCGGCACCCGCGATGAAGCTGGTCGAGGTCGTCTCCTCGGTCCTCACCGCACCCCAGGCCGTCGCCTCGGTCACGGATCTCGCCCTCGACCTGGGCAAGGAGCCCGTCGCGGTCGGCGACCGCCCCGGATTCGTCGCCGACGGGCTGCTGTTCGGCTACCTCAACCAGGCCGCCGCGATGTACGAGGCCAAGTACGCCTCCCGCGAGGACATCGACGCGGCGATGCGGCTCGGCTGCGGGCTGCCGATGGGCCCGCTGGCGCTGCTGGACCTGATCGGCATCGACACCGCACGGACGGTCCTGGAGGCCATGTACGCGGCCTCGCGCGACCGGCTGCACGCTCCGGCGCCCATCCTCAGGCAGCTCAGCGAGGCGGGCCTGACCGGTCGCAAGTCGGGGCGAGGCTTCTACTCGTACGAGGCCCCCGGCTCCGCGACCGTCGTGCGGGACGCGCTGACGCCGCTGGACGGGGCCGCCGAGGTCGTCGGCCGTACCGTCCGCTCGGTGGGCGTCGCCGGGTCCGGGACCATGGCGTCCGGGATCGCCGAGGTGTTCGCGAAGGCCGGGTACGAGGTCGTGCTGGCCGCCCGCAGCGAGGAGAAGGCGCAGGCCGCGAAGGCCCGCATCGGCAAGTCGCTCGCGCGGTCCGTCGACAAGGGGCGGATGACGGTCGAGGCCGCCGCCGAGACGCTGGACCGGATCAACCCGGCGGGCTCGTACGACGCGTTCGCGGACGTCGACCTGGCGCTGGAGGCCGTGGCCGAGGACCTGGAGGTCAAGCGGCAGTTGTTCGCGACCTTCGACAAGGTCTGCAAGCCGGGTGCGATCCTGGCCACCACCACCTCCTCGCTGCCCGTCGTCGCCTGCGCCCGCGCCACCTCGCGCCCGCAGGACGTGATCGGGATGCACTTCTTCAACCCGGCGCCGGCGATGAAGCTGGTCGAGGTGGTCCGCACGGTCCTGACGGCGGACGACGTCCACGCCACGGTCCGTGAGCTGTGCGCGAAGGTCCGCAAGCACCCGGTGGACTGCGGCGACCGGGCCGGTTTCATCGTGAACGCGCTGCTGTTCCCGTACCTGAACAACGCGATCAAGATGGTCCAGGAGCACTACGCGACGCTGGACGACATCGACGCGGCCATGAAGCTGGGCGGCGGCTACCCGATGGGTCCGTTCGAACTGCTGGACGTGGTCGGGCTGGACGTCTCGCTGGCCATCGAGAAGGTCCTGCACCGCGAGTTCCGCGACCCGGGGCTCGCCCCGGCGCCGCTGCTGGAGCACCTGGTGGCCGCGGGCTGCCTCGGCCGCAAGACGGGCCGTGGCTTCCGCGAATATGCCAAGCGCTGAGCGGGCGGGCGACGGGCTCACTGCGGCCAAGGCCGGGGGCCCGGCGTCGGAGCCGGGCCCTACGGACACGACCCGGGCGGGCCGGTCGACGGCGGGCACGGACTGGGGCGGGCTGCTCGACCCGGGCAGCCGGCCGCCACCCGCCCGCTCCGCCGCTCCACCGCCCGCCCACCTGGCCACTCCCCCGTCCCGGCGGGGCGGGGGGATGGCCGGACACGCGCATTCTCCTGCACGGATGCAGTACGTTCGGGGCATGTCCCAGCCCGCCAAGTCCTCACGTACACCAGCTGCGCCCGACGCTCCGGAGAGCGCCGCGGGAAGCCGTGCCGCCGCCCAACGCCTCAAGATGCGCCGGGAACTGGCGGCCGCGGCCATGGAGCTGTTCTCGACCAAGGGGTACGAGGCGACCACCGTCGACGAGATCGCGGCGGCGGCCGGGGTCGCCCGCCGCACCTTCTTCCGTCACTTCCGCTCCAAGGAAGAGGCGATCTTCCCGGACCACGACGACACCCTGATCCGCGCCGAGGCGGTGCTGAACGCGGCGCCCCAGCACGAGCACCCGCTCGACACGGTGTGCCGCGGTATCAAGGAGGTCATGAAGATGTACGCGGCCCGGCCGGAGATCTCGGTCGCCCGCTACAAGCTGACCCGTGAGGTCCCCACCCTCCGGGAGGCGGAGATCGCCTCCGTCGCCCGCTATGAGCGCCTCTTCACCCGCTATCTGCTGGGCCACTTCGACGAGCACGCCCATCACGACGACGGCAACGACGACCCGCTGCTCGCCGAGGTGGCCGCGTCGGCGGTCGTCACCGCGCACAACCACGTGCTGCGGCGGTGGCTCAGATCCGGCGGGCAGGGCGACGTCGAGACCCAGCTCGACCACGCTTTCGCCATCGTCCGCAAGACCTTCGGCACCGGCATCGGCGCGGGCCGCACCCTGGCCCCGGAGCCGGCCACCGCGACGGCCTCCGCCCACGGCGAGGTCCTGGTGACCGTGGCCCGCACGGACGCCCCCCTCGACGAGGTCATGCGGACCATCGAAGAGGCGCTACGGGACCGCTGAGCACCGCCCCGAAACCACGATTTACTCATCGGTAACTGTGAGAACGGCCACCCATCCGGGTGGCCGTTTTGGCATGTCAGACCCCTTTTTCACTCCGATCTGATCGATCATCGCTCAGGTGTTACGTAAAGATTTCAGCTGAGCGAACTTTCTGGCACTCGGTGCCTTGCGGGGTGACACGGCGTGCCATACGTTGAAGGAGTCCGGGCGGCCGGCGTGCAGCGAACTCTCGTACGCCGGCTGTCCCCGCAAGCCACGTGCCTGCGCGCCCGGACGCCTGCGTCACAGGCACCCTTCCGCGCCACAAAGCGCCGCCAGCACCACCTCCGCCGAACCGACGGCATCACCACACAGTTCAGCACCCGACGTAACCCTCAACAGCGTCTTCCCTCAGGACGCTAGTCGCCGGAGGCACCACCGTGAAGGAAATCCTGGACGCGATCCAGTCGCCGGAGTCCACGTCCGCCGACTTCGCCGCTCTGCCGCTCCCCGAGTCGTACCGCGCGATCACCGTGCACAAGGACGAGACGGAGATGTTCGCGGGCATGCAGACCCGCGAGAAGGACCCGCGCAAGTCGCTGCACCTGGACGAGGTGCCGCTGCCCGAGCTGGGCCCGGGCGAGGCCCTGGTGGCCGTCATGGCCTCCTCGGTCAACTACAACTCCGTGTGGACCTCGATCTTCGAGCCGCTGTCGACCTTCGGCTTCCTGGAGCGCTACGGCAAGGTCTCGGAGCTCGCCAAGCGCCACGACCTGCCGTACCACATCATCGGCTCCGACCTCGCGGGCGTCGTCCTGCGCACCGGCCCGGGCGTCAACGCCTGGCAGCCCGGTGACGAGGTCGTCGCGCACTGCCTCTCCGTCGAGCTGGAGTCGTCCGACGGCCACAACGACACGATGCTCGACCCCGAGCAGCGGATCTGGGGCTTCGAGACCAACTTCGGCGGCCTGGCGGAGATCGCGCTGGTCAAGTCCAACCAGCTGATGCCGAAGCCCGACCACCTCAGCTGGGAGGAGGCCGCCGCTCCGGGTCTGGTCAACTCCACCGCCTACCGGCAGCTGGTCTCCCGCAACGGCGCCGGCATGAAGCAGGGCGACAACGTGCTGATCTGGGGCGCCAGCGGTGGGCTCGGCTCGTACGCCACGCAGTTCGCCCTCGCCGGCGGCGCCAACCCGATCTGTGTCGTCTCCAGTGAGCAGAAGGCCGACATCTGCCGGGCCATGGGTGCGGAGGCGATCATCGACCGCACCGCCGAGGGCTACAGGTTCTGGAAGGACGAGCAGACGCAGGATCCGAAGGAGTGGAAGCGCTTCGGCAAGCGCATCCGCGAACTCACCGGCGGCGAGGACATCGACATCGTCTTCGAGCACCCCGGCCGCGAGACCTTCGGCGCGAGCGTCTTCGTCACCCGCAAGGGCGGCACCATCACCACCTGCGCCTCTACCTCGGGCTACATGCACGAGTACGACAACCGCTACCTGTGGATGTCGCTGAAGCGGATCATCGGCTCCCACTTCGCGAACTACCGCGAGGCCTGGGAGGCCAACCGCCTCATCGCCAAGGGCAAGATCCACCCGACGCTGTCGAAGGTCTACTCCCTGGAGGAGACCGGGCAGGCCGCGTACGACGTGCACCGCAACCTCCACCAGGGCAAGGTCGGCGTGCTCGCGCTGGCCCCCGAGGAGGGGCTCGGCGTGCGCGACCACGACAAGCGCGCCCAGCACATCGACGCCATCAACCGCTTCCGGAACATCTGAGGTCCAAGATGAGTGAGCGTCAGCCCGCCGAAGGCAGGCAAGCCAAGGACCGGCCGTGGCTCATGCGGACCTACGCCGGTCACTCCACGGCCGAGGCGTCCAACGAGCTGTACCGGCGCAACCTCGCCAAGGGGCAGACCGGTCTGTCGGTGGCGTTCGATCTGCCGACGCAGACCGGCTACGACTCCGACCACATCCTCGCCCGCGGCGAGGTCGGCCGGGTCGGCGTCCCGGTGGCCCATCTCGGTGACATGCGCAGGCTGTTCCAGGACATCCCCCTGGAGCAGATGAACACCTCGATGACCATCAACGCCACCGCCATGTGGCTGCTGGCGCTCTACCAGGTCGTCGCGGAGGAGCAGGGCGCGGACATCACCCGGCTCCAGGGGACGACCCAGAACGACATCGTCAAGGAGTACCTGTCGCGGGGCACCCATGTGTTCCCGCCGGGACCCTCGCTCCGGCTGACGACGGACATGATCGCGTACACGGTCTCCCACATCCCGAAGTGGAACCCGATCAACATCTGCAGCTACCACCTGCAGGAGGCCGGGGCCACGCCGGTGCAGGAGATCGCGTACGCGATGTCCACGGCGATCGCGGTGCTCGACGCCGTGCGCGACTCCGGCCAGGTGCCGCAGGAGCGCATGGGCGATGTCGTCGCCCGGATCTCCTTCTTCGTGAACGCGGGCGTCCGCTTCGTCGAGGAGATGTGCAAGATGCGGGCGTTCAGCCGCATCTGGGACCGCATCACCCGCGAGCGGTACGGCATCGAGAACCCCAAGCAGCGCCGCTTCCGGTACGGCGTCCAGGTCAACTCCCTGGGCCTGACCGAGGCGCAGCCGGAGAACAACGTCCAGCGGATCGTGCTGGAGATGCTGGCCGTGACCCTCTCCAAGGACGCGCGGGCCAGGGCGGTCCAGCTGCCGGCCTGGAACGAGGCGCTCGGCCTGCCCCGGCCGTGGGACCAGCAGTGGTCGCTGCGGATCCAGCAGGTGCTGGCGCACGAGAGCGATCTGCTGGAGTACGAGGACATCTTCGAGGGCTCGCACGTCATAGAGGCGAAGGTGGCGGGGCTGGTCGAGGAGTCCTTCGCCGAGATCGAGCGGATCCAGGAGATGGGCGGCGCGATGGCCGCCGTCGAGTCCGGCTACCTCAAGTCGCAGCTGGTCTCCTCGCACGCCGAGCGCCGGGCCCGGATCGAGTCCGGCGAGGAGAAGATCGTCGGCGTCAACATCTACGAGTCGACGGAGCCGAACCCGCTGACCGCCGATCTGGACGCGGCGATACAGACGGTCGACCCGGCGGTCGAGGCCCGTGTGATCAAGTCCCTCCAGAACTGGCGCGACACCCGCTACCAGCCGCCCTTCAACCACCCGCGCCCGTGCAAGGCGCTGGAGCGGCTGAAGGAGGCCGCGAAGGGCACCGACAACCTCATGGAGGCCACCCTGGAGTGCGCCCGCGCCGGCGTCACGACCGGCGAGTGGGCCGGGGCCCTGCGTGAGGTGTTCGGGGAGTTCCGGGCGCCGACCGGTGTGTCGTCGGCGCCGGTGGCGGTCTCCGCCGAGGAGGGCTCGGCCATGGCGGAGGTCCGCCGCAAGGTGGACCTGACGGCGCGGGACCTGGGCGTCGGCAGGCTGCGCTTCCTGGTCGGCAAGCCGGGGCTGGACGGGCACTCCAACGGGGCCGAGCAGATCGCCGTACGCGCGCGTGACGCGGGCTTCGAGGTGGTCTACCAGGGCATCCGGCTCACCCCGGAGCAGATCGTGGACGCGGCCCTCGCCGAGGACGTCCACGCGGTCGGGCTCTCCATCCTCTCCGGCTCGCACGCCCAGCTCGTCCCGGACGTGCTGGAGCGGCTGCGCGAGGCGGGTGCCGGCGACGTCCCGGTGATCGCCGGCGGGATCATCCCGAACGCGGACGCGGCCCAGCTCAGGGCCGCCGGAGTGGCCGCCGTGTTCACCCCGAAGGACTTCGACATCACCGGGATCATCGGCCGTATCGTCGACGAGATCCGCAAGGCCAACAAGCTCGACCCCCTGGAGGTCCCCGCATGACCGTCAACCGTCTGCGTCCCCGCCGCTCGTGTCTCGCGGTGCCGGGAAGCAACCCCCGCTTCCTGGAGAAGGCGCAGGGCCTCCCGGCGGACCAGGTCTTCCTCGACCTGGAGGACGCGTGCGCTCCCCTCGCCAAGCCCGAGGCTCGGCACACCATCGTGAAGTTCCTCAACGAGGGCGACTGGACCGGCAAGACGCGGGTCGTGCGCGTCAACGACTGGACGACGGAGTGGACGTACCGCGATGTCGTGACCGTCGTCGAGGGCGCGGGCCAGAACCTCGACTGCATCATGCTGCCGAAGGTGCAGACCGCCCAGCAGGTCGTCGCCCTCGACCTGCTGCTGACCCAGATCGAGAAGACCATGGGCTTCGAGGTCGGCAAGATCGGCATCGAGGCGCAGATCGAGAACGCGCAGGGCCTGAACAACGTCAACGAGATCGCGACGGCCTCCCAGCGCGTGGAGACGATCATCTTCGGCCCGGCCGACTTCATGGCGTCGATCAACATGAAGTCGCTGGTCGTGGGCGAGCAGCCGCCCGGCTACCCGGCGGACGCCTACCACTACATCCTGATGAAGATCCTGATGGCCGCCCGTGCCAACAACCTCCAGGCGATCGACGGCCCCTACCTGCAGATCCGCAACATCGACGGCTACCGCGAGGTCGCCCAGCGCGCCGCCGCGCTCGGCTTCGACGGCAAGTGGGTGCTGCACCCGGGCCAGGTCGAGGCGTCCAACGAGATCTTCTCGCCCTCGCAGGAGGACTACGACCACGCCGAGCTGATCCTGGACGCGTACGACTACTACACCTCCGAGGCGGGCGGCAAGAAGGGCTCGGCGATGCTCGGCGACGAGATGATCGACGAGGCCAGCCGCAAGATGGCCCTGGTCATCTCGGGCAAGGGGCGGGCGGCGGGGATGACCCGTACGTCGAAGTTCGAGATCCCGGAGGGCTGAGCGCCATGCAGTTCGGACGCATCTACGAGGAGTTCGAGGTCGGGGCGGTCTACAAGCACTGGCCCGGGAAGACGGTCACGGAGTACGACGACCACCTCTTCTGTCTCCTCACCATGAACCACCACCCGCTCCACATGGACGGCAACTACGCCGAGAAGACGACGGACTTCGGCAAGAACGTCGTGGTCGGCAACTACATCTACTCGCTGCTGCTCGGCATGTCCGTGCCGGACGTCTCCGGCAAGGCGATCGCCAACCTGGAGATCGAGTCGCTGAAGCACGTGGCGCCGACCTTCCACGGCGACACGATCTACGGCGAGACGACCGTGCTCGACAAGTGGCCGTCGAAGTCGAAGAACGACCGCGGCATCGTCCACGTCGAGACCAAGGGCTACAAGCAGGACGGCACGCTGGTCTGCGTGTTCCGCCGCAAGGTCATGGTGCCCACCGAGACCTACATCAAGGAGCGCGGCGGCGAGCAGCCGGGCCGCCCCGAGCTCAAGGAGCAGGAGAAGTAGCCATGGCACGTCTCGCCCAGACCCACGGCCTCACGGACGTCCAGCAGGAGATCCTGTCCACCGTCCGTGATTTCGTGGACAAGGAGATCATCCCGGTCGCGACCGAGCTGGAGCACCGCGACGAGTACCCGCAAGCGATCGTCGACGGGCTCAAGGAGCTCGGCCTCTTCGGCCTGATGATCCCCGAGGAGTACGGCGGTCTGGGCGAGTCCCTCCTCACGTACGCGCTGTGCGTGGAGGAGATCGCCCGGGGCTGGATGTCCGTCTCCGGGATCATCAACACGCACTTCATCGTGGCGTACATGCTCAAGCAGCACGGCACCCAGGAGCAGAAGGACCACTTCCTGCCGAGGATGGCGGCCGGTGACATCCGGGGCGCCTTCTCGATGTCGGAGCCGGGACTCGGCTCGGATGTGTCGGCGATCACATCGAAGGCGGTCAAGGACGGCGACGAGTACGTCCTGAACGGTCAGAAGATGTGGCTGACGAACGGCGGGACGTCAACGCTCGTCGCCGTTCTCGTCCGAAGTGACGAAGGACACCCCGAGGGCACGGCGCCCCACAAGTCGATGACGACCTTCCTGGTCGAGAAGGAGCCCGGCTTCGGAGAGGTCCGCCCCGGCCTCACCATTCCCGGGAAGATCGACAAGATGGGCTACAAGGGCGTCGACACGACCGAACTCATCATGGACGGACTGCGCATTCCGGCCAATCGTGTACTCGGCGGCGTCACCGGCCGAGGGTTTTACCAAATGATGGACGGTGTCGAGGTCGGCCGGGTGAATGTGGCCGCGCGTGGCTGTGGTGTCGCTCAGCGTGCGTTCGAACTGGGTGTCCGGTACGCCCAGCAGCGCCACACTTTCGGCAAGCAGATCGCCCAGCACCAGGCGATCCAGTTCAAGCTGGCCGAGATGGCTACCAAGGTCGAGGCCGCGCATGCCATGATGGTGAACGCAGCACGCAAAAAGGACTCGGGCGAACGAAACGACCTCGAAGCAGGGATGGCGAAGTACCTCGCCTCCGAATACTGCAAAGAAGTCGTCGAGGACGCTTTCCGGATCCACGGCGGTTACGGCTTCTCCAAGGAGTACGAGATCGAGCGCCTCTACCGCGAGGCGCCGATGCTGCTGATCGGTGAAGGTACCGCCGAAATCCAGAAAATGATCATCGGTCGTCGACTGCTCGAAGAGTATCGATTCCAGGGCTAGTCGGAGTCGGTTGTCTGATTCGGGGTGTTTTCTTCGAGAAGAAGATCACACCCCGTCAGCACTGTTCGGCCGTCGACTCGGCTTCCTGGCTTGCCCAGTTGCGGTCCGCGACCGGTACGATCCACGAAAGCCGCCGTCCCCAGTCACCGCGCGGCATCGTCCGCTACGAAGGTCATCCATGCCCCACAGCCAAACCTCTGCACCTCGCGACAGCCTCGCTGGCGTACGGCTCGCGCGCGGAGCATCGCCGTGGCTTCTCCCGACCGTCGCCACCGCAGCACTCAGCCTCGCCCGCTCGCGCCGCTCCGGCGCCGCGCGGGCCGTGGCCGTACCCGCCACCGCGCTGGCGGCGGGCATGCTGTGGTTCTTCCGCGACCCCGAGCGTGAGATCGCCCAGGGCCGGGTCATCTCGCCCGCCGACGGAGTGGTGCAGAGCATCATGCCGTGGAAGGACGGCCGCACCCGCGTCGCGATCTTCATGAGCCCGCTCAACGTCCACGTCAACCGCGCGCCGCTCTCCGGCAGCGTGACGTCGGTCGAGCACATCCCGGGCGGGTTCGTACCGGCGTTCAACAAGGAGAGCGAGAACAACGAGCGCGTCGTCTGGCACTTCGACACCGAACTCGGTGACATCGAGATGATCCAGATCGCCGGCGCCGTGGCTCGCCGCATCGTCCCGTACATCCCCGAGGGCACCAAGGTCGAGCAGGGAGACCGGATCGGGCTGATCCGCTTCGGTTCCCGCGTCGACATCTACCTGCCCGAGGGTGTGGAGATCGACGTCGAGGTGGGGCAGAAGACTGTGGCTGGGGTGACTCGCATTGACCGTGATTGATCCGGAGACCCAACCCGGCCAGACCGGCGCGGGCTGGGTGCCCGACGTGGACGAGGTGGAGGACGACGCGGAGGAGATGCCGCTGTCGCTCCGCCTGTCGATAGCGGACACCCTCACCCTGGGCAACGCCACGTGCGGCTTCATGGCGGTGTACTTCACCACCACGGGCATCCTGATCCCGCACCTCACCGGCAGCCAGGAGTCGGGCATGGCCCGCCACAGCGCGGCCACCGCGGTGATCCTGATGCTGTGCGCGGCGATCTTCGACCTGTTCGACGGACTGGTGGCGCGCAAGCTCCGCTCCTCGCCGATGGGCGCGGAGCTGGACAACCTCTCCGACCTGATCAGCTTCGGCCTGGCGCCGGCGTACTTCGTCCTCGTCTACGGCATGGTCGCGGACGACGCGCACCAGCGGGTGGCGGCGGTGGGTGCGATCGTCGTGCTGCTGGCGGTGGTGCTGAGGCTCGCGAGATTCTCCTGCGTGACGGTGAAGGACGGCACCTTCCAGGGCATGCCGTCGCCGTTCGGGGCGCTGACCGTCGTCTCGATCGTGCTCCTGGAGCTGCCCTTCGTGGCGACGCTCCTGGCGATCGTCGGCGTCGCGTGGCTGATGGTGAGCCGCGTCGAGTACCCGAAGCCGCGGGGTCCGCTCGCGGTGGCGGTGCTCTCCTGGATCGTCCTCGCGATGGGCCTCCTGGCGGCCTGGGCCTTCGACGCCCCCGGCGGACAGCTCCTCCTCCAGACCGGCTGCGCCCTGCAGCTCGTCATGGGCGCGGTGATCCCCCTCTTCGCCACGGCACGCCGGGTGAACAACTTCCGCGACAACCGGCGCGAGGCGCGGGCGGCGCAGCTGCCGTAACGCTCCGCTCGGTGGGCCCCGGATCTGCGGATTCGGGGCCCTTCGCCATGTCGGGTGGGGGCCCGGTGGGGGCTGGTCGCGCAGTTCCCCGCGCCCCTGAAAAGCAGGGGCTGCGCCCCGTGCTTTTCGCCCCTGAAAGGGCCGCAGGCTCCTTTCACGGGCGCGGGGAACTGCGCGATCAGGTCAGGAAGTCCTGGGCGATTCGTTCGGCGACGGTCTCCAGGATCGGCCCCGGATCGGCGATGCAGCGCTCGACGTCCGGCTCGACGTCCGTCAGGGGGTACGCCCGGCGGATGCCGGCCCGGCCCAGGGCCTCCGGCGGCAGGGCCAGGCGGCCGCAGACAGCCACGACCTCCTTGTCGGCGGCGCGGGCGGCCGCCGCGACCCCCGCCGGGGCCTTGCCGTGGAGGGTCTGCTCGTCCAGTGAGCCCTCGCCGGTGATCACCAGGGTCGCCTTCTCCAGCGCCGCCGCGAAGCCCAGGACGTCGAGCATGACCTCGATGCCGGGGCGGAAGCGGGCGCCGAGGACGAGGGCGCCGTAGCCGATGCCGCCGGCGGCGCCCGCGCCCGGGGCGAGGGCGTACTCCGCGGCCTCGGTCCCCACCGCTTCCTCCAGCACGCGCGCGTAGTGCGCGAGCGCCGCGTCCAGCGTCGCCACGTCCTCCCCAGTGGCCCCCTTCTGCGGCCCGTACACGGCCGGGGCGCCCTTCGGGCCGGTCAGCGGGTTGTCCACATCGCTGGCCAGCACGAAGTCGACCGACGCGAACCTGGCGTCGAGGCCCGACAGGTCCGCCGTCACCAGGTCGCGCAGGCCTCCGCCACCGGGGCTGACGGGCTCCCCCGCGGCGTCCAGGAAGCGCGCGCCGAGCGCGGCGAGCATGCCCGCGCCGCCGTCCGTCGTGGCGCTGCCGCCGACGCCGAACACGAGGGTGTGGGCACCCGCGTCGAGCGCGGCCCGCAGCAGTTCCCCGGAGCCGTACGTGGAGGCCGTGAGCGGCGCGAAGACCCCGGTGGGGAGCCGCTGCAACCCGCTGGCCTCGGCCATCTCCACGACGGCCGTGTCGCCGCGCAGCGCGTACGCGGCGGTGACGGGCTCGCCGAGGGGCCCGCTGACCCGTACCTCACGTCGTTCGAATCCGGCGGCGATCGCGGCGGCGACCGTCCCGTCTCCCCCGTCGGCCACCGGCAGCGCCTCGACCTCCAGGCCGGGCAGGACCCGGCGCAGGCCCGCCGTGACGCGCTCGGAGACCTGGACGGCCGTCAGCGTGCCCTTGAACTTGTCCGCGGCGATCAGCACGCGCGGAGTTGCCGTGTCAGTGTCAGTCCCGTCCACAGCGGCGTTCGCCACCTCGCGTTCCCCTCGCTCATCGGGCCTTGCGCATGTCAAGGCAGTCGCGCCGCTGCGACCCTAACCGGCCCGGGCCCCGTCCGCCATGCCGTCCCGCGCACCGAACACGGCACGACACGGGCCGACGCCGTACGCCGAGCGACCACGCCCGTAATCGGGTAGACCTCCACTCATGAGGCCCGTGACCCCCATGACCGCAGTGCCCCCCGTGGGCACCGAGCTCACCGACCGCGTACTCGGGGGCTGGCTGGGCCGTATCGCGGGGAACATGCTCGGGAAGCCCGTCGAGCAGGGTGATGTGTGGACGCGGGAGCGGATCGACGGGTATCTCCGGCGGGCCGGGGCCCTGCCGCTCACCGACTACCTCCCGCAGCCGGCCACCGAGAGCGACGGGCTGGCGCTGCGGCCGGAGTGGCGGGAGTGCGTGCGCGGGCGGGTCCACGGCAGTTGCCGGGACGACGACGTGGATTACGCCATCCTGGGGCTGCACCTCCTGGAGACGCACGGCTTCGGGTTCAGCACCGAGCAGGTCGGCGATCTGTGGCTGCTGCGGCTGCCGTTCCTGCAGACGTTCACGGCGGAGCGAGCCGCCTACCGCAACCTCGCCAACGGGCTGAGGCCACCGCTGACCGCCACGTACGACAACCCGTACCAGGAATGGATCGGCGCCCTCATCCGTGCCGATGTGCACGGCTGGACCTGCCCGGGCCTGCCCCGGCGCGCTGCCTCGCTGGCACGGCGCGACGCGGTGCTGTCGCACACCGGGAACGGGGTGTACGGGGCGATGTGGGCGGCGGCGCTGGTCGCGGCGGCGTTCACGGCGCCCGGGGTGCGGGCGGCCGTGGACGAGGCGCTGGCGGTGATCCCGGCGAGCAGCCGCCTCGCCCGGACCGTGCGGCGGGTCGCGTCGCTGCACGACACCGGGCTGAGCTGGGAGGACACGCTCACGACGGTGGGCGAGGAGACGGCCGGGCTCGGCTGGATCCACGTCGTGCCGAACGCGGCGGTGCTGACCGCCGGACTGCTGTACGGCGAGGGCGACTTCACCCGCACGATCACGCTGACCGTCCGGGGCGGGCTGGACACCGACTCGAACGGGGCCACCGCCGGTTCGGTGGCGGGCGTGCTGTGCGGGGCGGCGGCGATCCCGGACCGGTGGAAGGATCCGTTGGAGGACACCGTGCGCAGCGCCGTGTTCGGCTTCGACGGGGTGCGCATCAGCGAACTCGCCGAGCGGACGGTGCGGTTGGCGGAGGCCGCGGGCGCCTGAGCGCCGGGGGTTCCGCTCCCCGAGCGCCGGCCCTTCCGCCTCCGAGCGCCGATTTCCCGCCCCTTGGGCGCGGTCTACCCTTCGTGGATGACCACTCCAGACTTTGCCGCGTACATCGCGAGCCTGCCCCGTGTCCTCGCCGGCGCCGCCGCGGTCTTCCGGGACGCCGAGGGGCGGGTGCTGCTCGTCGAGCCCAACTACCGTGAGGGATGGGCGCTTCCGGGCGGCACGATCGAGTCGGACGACGGGGAGACACCGAGGCAGGGCGCGCGGCGCGAGACGGCCGAGGAGATCGGGCTGGACGTCGAGCTCGGGCGGCTGCTCGCCGTGGACTGGGTGCACGGCGTGGGACGGCCGCCGCTGGTGGCGTACGTGTACGACGGCGGGGTGCTCGGCGAGGAGGATCTGAAGCGGATCCGGCTGCAGGAGGAGGAGCTGCTGTCGTGGCGGCTCGTCCCGCGTCCGGAACTGATCGGGTACCTCTCGGAGACACTCGGCCGCCGGGTGCTCGCGGCCCTCGACGCGCTGGCCGAGGGCACGGGTCCGGTCGAGCTGGAGAACGGGAAACGGGTGGCCTGAACCACCGAGAAAGGAGCGGCGAGGAACCGATGAAGATCGGCCACGTGGGCTCCTCAGTCGGCGTCGACCGGTGACAGGAGTCAGCTGACACCCTGTCAACTTCCCTTGTACGGAACGTGAGAAGGATGAACCCTTCACTTAATAGAAGTTTAAAGCTCTGGCTGAAAACGCTGCCCGTTCATCACTCCAGCATCTAGGCTGACGCCAACCCCGTCCGAGCGATCGCGCCCCATGGCCCCGCTCAGGAACCGGGGCAGCACTCGGGACACCCGTGACCGGCGGCCCGGGCGCGGGCCGTGGCACCGGGAGATCCGGAGCCCTGGGGGAACGGTCACCGGGAGCCGCCCGGAGCAGTCGGTCTCCCCCACCTGCGGGCCGTTTCCCGCCCGTCACCACCGAACAGGCAGCTGAGGTCATGGAACCACTGGGCTCAGACGATCCCGAGGAGCTAGGTCCCTACCGTCTCGTGGCACGGCTCGGCGCAGGAGGAATGGGACGGGTCTATCTCGCACGGTCATCGCAGGGGCGAACCGTCGCGGTCAAGGCCATCCGTCCCGAGCTGATGGGGGACAAGAACTTCCGCATCCGCTTCCGCCGAGAGGTGGAGGCGGCCGGAGCGGTCGGCGGCAGATACACCGCGCCCGTGGTGGACGCCGACCCGGAGGGCCCCATTCCGTGGCTGGCCACGGATTACATAGCCGGCCCCACCCTGGCGGAGGCGGTCGCCGCGCACGGCCCGCTCCCGGTGGACTCGGTGCTCGTGCTGGGCGCGGGCATCGCCGAGGCGCTGATCTCGGTGCAGGCGGCCGGGCTGGTGCACCGTGACCTCAAGCCGTCCAACGTACTGCTCGCCGCCGACGGTCCCCGCGTCATCGACTTCGGCATCGTCCGGGCGAGCGACGGCTACGACCTCACCCGCTCCGGCGCCCTCTTCGGCTCCTTCGAGTACATGTGTCCCGAGCAGGCCACGGGCGAGCCGCTGGGCCCCGAGGGGGACATCTTCTCGCTGGGCTCGGTGCTGACGTTCGCCGCGGCCGGACACGCGCCGTTCAGCGGCACCGCCGCGGCCACCCTCCTCTACCAGGTCGTGCACAGCGCCCCCGACCTGACGGGTGTGCCCGAGCCGCTGGACAAGATCATCAATCTCTGCCTGACCAAGGACCCGCGTCTGCGGATCACCCCGGACAAGCTGGCCGCGGCGTGCGCGCCCGGCGGCGTGGAGCAGTTGACGGGCGAGGGCTGGCTGCCCCCGTCCGTGGCCTCCTCGGTCGCCCTCCGCGCGGCGGCGGTGGAGACCCTCGACATCACGCCGATCGGCCGGGTCTCGTTCCCCTCGCCCGGGACCGGCCCCGAGCCGGACGGGTACGGCCAGGACCGGGCTCCCCACAGC
Source organism: Streptomyces sp. NPDC002787 (assembly GCF_053592095.1). Lineage (NCBI taxonomy): Bacteria > Bacillati > Actinomycetota > Actinomycetes > Kitasatosporales > Streptomycetaceae > Streptomyces > Streptomyces sp. NPDC002787. The sequence continues at coordinate 264,076 of NZ_JBSFVC010000006.1, forward strand.
CGCGACGAGGACCGGACGGCCTACTCCCCCGAAGAGGAGCGGGCCGCCTACGGCTACCGGCGGGACCGGGCCGCGTACGACTTCGCGGAGGACCGGGCGGCCGGCGCGACAGCGACCCCGTCGACCTGCGACTCCGCCCCCCACGACGAGCGCCCGGGCGGCCACCGGGCCGAGGCACCGACCGGTGGGACCGGCGGCCGGCCGCCGGGACAGCCCTACTCCCGCACGGAGCCGTTCTCGCCTCCCGAGGAGCCACAGCCGTACCGCGGCACGTCCGCCGGCCATCGCCGCGCCGCGTCACGGCCCGGTCCGTCCCGGCGTACGGTCCTCGCCGTGTCGGCGGGCGCCGCCGCCACCGTCGGCGGCGGCGCCCTGGTGCTCCGCCGGCGGAAGAACTCGGCCGTACAGTCCACGGAGCCCGCGGGCCCGGCCCCCGAACCGCTGTGGACCTACCGCGGCGGCCCGCTGCTCCAGGCACCGGCCGTCTTCAGCGACGGAACGGCCCTGGTGAAGACCCGCCCGGGTGACCTGGTCTGCCTCGACCTCAAGGACGGCACCCGGCCCAGATGGGTCTACGAGGGCATCAGCCAGTCGCCCACCCCGGCCGTGCTGGCCTTCGACGCCGCGATCGCGCTCGGCGAGGGGGCGACGGTGATCGGGGTCGACCCGGTCGACGGAACGGAACGTTTCACCGTCGACTTCGGGCCGGACTTCCGGTTCGACACGCTGCTCGGCGGCGTGGACGACCGGGCCATCTCCGTCATCGGCGTCCGGCTCCGGCGCGAGTCCGACCAGCAGGGCATAGCGACCTCCACGGACACGGTGTTCGGCGTCGACCTCGCCTCCCGCCGGGCCGAGGTCATCCCCATCAGCCCGGAGGACGTCGGGATCAAGCTGGCGCCGGTCATCCTCTCCGGCTATTTCGTCTACGCCGACGGACTGCGCAACGTCACGGTCCGGGACACCGACAGCTCCGGCGTGCTGTGGCGGCACCCCGTCGGCTACGACCTTCGGCCCGGGCTCGCCGTCGTCAACCGCACGGTGTTCGCCATCGGGCAGGAGCTCAAGGCCTTGAACCTCACCGACGGCAAGATCCGCTGGCGGGTGAAGCCCGAGCGCGGCATGTTCGCCTCGCTCGGCGGCTACGGCAACACGGTCTACGTCACCGGGACCGACCCCTTCGGCGTGTACGCCTTCAACGCCGGGACCGGCGCCCGCCGTTGGTTCTGCCCCACCCCGCGCCTGAACATCGACCGACCGGTCACCGCCGGCCCCGACGCCGTCTACGTCCCCGCCTACCAGAACAAGAACGGCTTCTACGCGATCGGCGCCGCCAAGGGCCGGCTCCTGTGGAACTTCACCGACGGCCTGGAGACCGGGGTCAACGACTGGCAGCTCGCCTGCGACCACTCCGGCGTCCTGGTCGCCCAGCACTACGACCGCACGTACGGCCTGCCGACCCCCTGACACCGCCGGAGCGGACCCCGCCCCGATATCCGCTCGCCCCGGCCGAACGGGCGACCTACCCTCGCCCCATGAACAAGCCCCTGGTCGCCATCCTCAGCGGCGCCGGTATCTCCACCGACTCCGGCATCCCCGACTACCGAGGCCCAGGCGGTCTGTGGCGGCGGGACCCGGAAGCCGAGAAGCTGGTGACGTACGAGTACTACATGGCCGATCCGGAGATCCGGCGGCGCTCGTGGCAGATGCGGCGGCAGAACCGGACGCTGCGGGCGGAGCCGAACACGGCGCACCGGGCGGTGACAGAGCTGGAGCGGTCCGGGGTGCCCGTGCGGGTGATCACGCAGAACGTGGACGGGCTGCACCAGCTCGCCGGGATGCCGGCCCGCAAGGTCCTCGAACTGCACGGCACCGCACGGTCCGTGGTGTGCGTGCGGTGCCATGCCCGTACGCCGATGGAGGACGCCCTCGCCCGGGTCGAGGCCGGCGAGGACGACCCGCCGTGCCGGGAGTGCGGGGGCGTGCTCAAGTCGGCGACGGTGATGTTCGGCGAGCGCCTCGACCCGGTGGTGCTCGGCGAGGCCGTCGCGATCACCAAGGCCTGCCAGATCTTCATCGCCGTCGGCACCAGCCTCCAGGTCCAGCCGGCCGCCGCACTCGCCGGTGTCGCCGCCGACCACGGCGCACGGCTGATCATCGTCAACGCCGAGCCGACCCCGTACGACGACCGGGCGGACGAGGTCGTACGGGAGCCGATCGGGACGGCGCTGCCGGAGGTGCTGCGGGGGATCGGCGCCGCGAGCGCCTGACGGGCCGGGGGCGCGTATCTCAGAAGAGAGCCGTCCCCTGTTCGCCCCGTTCGAAGTCCAGCAGGCGCTGCTTGCGCTCCACTCCGCCGCCGTAGCCGGTGAGGCTGCCGTCGGAGCCGACCACGCGGTGGCAGGGCACGATGATGCCCACGGGATTCCTGCCGTTGGCCAGGCCGACCGCGCGGGACGCCTTGGGGTTGCCGAGGGCGTCCGCGAGTTCGCCGTACGAGCGGGTCTCGCCGTAGGGGATCCGCGTGAGCTGTTCCCAGACGGTGCGCTGGAACGGGGTGCCCTGCAGCCGGAGTTCGAGCGTGAACTCCTTCAGCTCGCCCGCGAAATAGGCCTTCAGCTGCTCCTCCGGCTCACCGAACAGTGTGTCGTCGCGTGCGCCGAAGCTCTCCTGCGGCGGGCGGTGGCGCTGGGCGGTCATGTAGAGGCCGCACAGCACACCGTCGTCGGCGACGAGGGTGAGAGGGCCGTAGGGGCTGTCGACGACGGTGTGCCGCTTCCGCTGCTTCATGGGTTTCCTCAGGAGGTCGGCAGGCCGGGGAACCGGCTCATACGGGAAGGAAGTTGATGGGGTGGCTGTCCGTCGCCCACAGGTACTGGACCGCGTACGCCCGCCACGGCCGCCAGGCCGCCGCGCGGGCCGTGAGCGCGGCCGGGGTGGACGGCAGGCCCAACTCCTGTGCCGCGCGCCGGATTCCGAGGTCGCCGGGAAGGAAGGCGTCCGGGTCGCCGAGGGCGCGCATGGCGATGACGTCGACCGTCCAGGGGCCGAAGCCGGGGAGGGCCAGCAGCTGTGCCCGGGTCTCGGCCCAGTCGCTGTCGACGCCCAAGTGCAGTTCTCCGTCGGCCAGTTGACGCACCAGCGTGGTGAGAGTGGTTCGACGGGTGCGCGGCATCGCGAGGGTCTCGGGGTCCACGGCCGCCAGCGCCTCGGGGGACGGGAAGAGGTGGGTGAGGCCGCCCTCGGGGTCGTCGACGGGTTCGCCGTGCGCGAGGACCAGCCGGGCCGCATGGGTGCGGGCGGCGGCCGTGGACACCTGCTGGCCGAGCACCGCCCGTACGGCGAACTCGGCCTCGTCGACGGTACGCGGCACCCGGCGCCCGGGCGCCTTGTCCACCAGCGGCGCGAGGACCGGGTCGGCGCGCAACTGCTCGTCGACGGCGACCGGGTCGGCGTCCAGGTCGAGCATGCGGCGGCAGCGGCTGATGGCGACGGGCAGATCCCGCAGGTCGCTGAGGGTGAGCCGACAGGCGATGTGGTCGGGTTCCGGGGTGAGGCCCACGATGCCGTGACCGTACGGCAGGCGGAGCGTGCGCCGGTACGCGCCGTCGCGCCACTCCTCCACCCCGGGGACGGCGGTGGCGGCGAGGTGGCCGAAGAGATTGTCGGGGTTGAGCGGGGCCCGGAAGGGCAGCCGGAGGCTCAACACCCCTGAGGTGCCGGGGGAGTCGGAGCGCTGCCGGGCGGACCGCGTCGCCCGCTCGCGCAGTTCGCTCGGCGACAGCGCGAAGACCTCCCGCACGGTGTCGTTGAACGCCCGGATCGAGGCGAACCCGGCGGCGAACGCGATCTCCGCCATCGGCAGCGCGGTCGTCTCGATCAGCAGCCGCGCCGTCTGCGCCCGCTGGGCCCGGGCGAGGGCCAGCGGACCCGCCCCCAACTCGGCCAGCAGCTGCCGCTCGACCTGCCGGGTGCTGTAGCCGAGCCGCCGCGCCAGCCCCGGCACGCCCTCCCGGTCCACCACCCCGTCCCGCACGAGCCGCATCGCCCGCGCCACCACGTCCGCCCGCTGGTCCCACTCCGGCGACCCCGGGCTCGTGTCCGGCCGGCACCGCTTGCACGCCCGGAACCCGGCCTGCTGACACGCCGCCGCACTCGGATAGAACGTCATGTTCTCCGGCTTCGGCGGCACCACCGGACAACTGGGCCGACAGTAGATCCGGGTGGTCAGCACCGCCGTGAAGACCCACCCGTCGAACCGCGCGTCCTTGGACCGCACGGCCCGCACACACCGCTCGACATCCGTGTACATCCCGTTCCGCATGACTCAAGCATCGGGGAGGAGGAGAGGAGAGGGCTGGCGGAAATCCGACATCAGCATGGGATGACCTGGACCGCCGGACGCCCCGGTCGCCTCAGGGGTGCGTGGAACTGCGCGACCAGCCACAACGCACCCGCAGCCGCCTCACCACCGTCGCCCCCTCTCCCTCAGGCGCGCGCGGCCCGAAGCCACGCGGACTCCCGCAGCAACCGCAGCCCGTTGAGCCCCACCAACACCGTGGACCCCTCATGCCCGGCCACCCCGAGCGGCAACGGCAGATGCCCCACCAGATCCCAGACCACCAGCACGGCGATGCACACCCCGGCGATCACCAGGTTCTGCACCACCAGGCGCCGAGCCGCCCGCGACAACCGCACCACCGCCGGAATCGCGACGAGTTCGTCGCGCACCACCACCGCGTCCGCCGTCTCCAACGCGAGATCGGACCCGGCCCGTCCCATGGCCACGCCGGAGTGCGCGGCGGCGAGCGCGGGCGCGTCATTCACCCCGTCCCCGACGAAGAGCACCTTCCGGCCCGTGTCCTGCAGCTCCCGTACGGCCTCCACCTTGCCCTCCGGCAACAGCCCCGCCCGCACATCGGTGATCCCCGTGTCCGCGGCCACCCGCGCGGCGGCAGTCGCGTTGTCCCCGGTCAGCAGCACCGGAGACGCGCCGGTCACCGCGGTGAGCGCGGCCACCGCCCCGGGCGCGTCGTGACGCAAGCGGTCGGCCAGCGTGAGCGTGCCGACGGCGACCCCGTCCCGTGCGACGAGAACGGTCGTCCCGCCGGGGACACCACCGCCCAAGACCTCACCGTCAGAGGCCCCGGCGCCGGCAACCTCCCCGTCGAATCCCTCCCCGTACTCCTCCGGCCGCCCCACGGTCACCACACGCCCCTCCACGGTCGCCCGCACTCCCCGCCCGGGCATGGCCACGAAGTCCTCGGCGGCGGCCACGCCCAGCCCCCGCGCCCCGGCGGCTGCCACGACGGCCCGGGCCAGCGGGTGCTCGCTCGGGTGCTCGGCGGCCGCGGCGAGCGCCAGCAAGCCGTCCTCGTCGAGCCCGGAGCCCGGCAGCGGTCGTACGGCCGTGACCTCGGGCGTGCCCTCCGTGAGCGTGCCGGTCTTGTCGAGGGCGGCGACATCGATCTCGCCCAGCCGTTCCATCGCGACGGCCGACTTGACGAGGACACCGTGGCGGCCGGCATTGGCGATGGCGGAGAGCAGCGGCGGCATGGTGGCGAGGACGACCGCGCAGGGCGAGGCGACGATCATGAAGGTCATGGCCCGGAGCAGGGCCTCCGTGAGGTCCTCGCCGAAGGCGAGCGGAATACCGAAGACGGCGAGGGTGGCGACGACGACCCCGACGGAGTACCGCTGTTCGACCTTCTCGATGAACAGCTGGGTCGGCGCCTTGGTCCGGGACGCCTCCTCGACGAGGCTCACGATGCGGGCGATCACGGAGTCGGCCGGGTCCCGTTCGACGCGGACGCGCAGCGCGCCCGTGCCGTTGAGGGTGCCCGCGAAGACCTCGTCGCCCGGGGCCTTGGCGACGGGCAGCGGTTCACCGGTGATGGTGGCCTGGTCGGCCTCGCTCTCCCCCTCCAGGACCTGCCCGTCGGCGCCGATGCGCTCACCGGGGCGGACCAGCACCACGTCGCCGACGGCCAGCTGGTCCGTCGGTACGGTCTCCTCGGTGGCGCCGTCCGCCGACAGCCGGGTGGCCGTGGTGGGCGCGAGGTCGAGCAGTCCCCGTACGGAGTCCGCGGTCCGGGCCGTGGCCAGGGCCTCCAGGGCGCCGGAGGTGGCGAAGATGACGATCAGCAGACCGCCGTCGAGGACCTGGCCGATGGCGGCGGCGCCGAGCGCCGCGACGATCATCAGCAGGTCGACGTCCAGGCTCTTCTCGCGCAGCGCCCGCAGCCCTTCGAGGGCGGGCTCCCAGCCGCCGGCCGCGTACGCGATCACGTACAGCGGGCCGTACAGCCAGGCGGAGGCGCCGGCCAGGTCCAGCGGGAACGCCAGCAGGAAGGCGACGGTCGAGGCCAGCGCCCAGCGGGCCTCGGGCAGGGCGAGGACGCGGGTACGGCGGCGGGGGGCCGCCGGCTCGGAAGTACGACGGACAGGTGAGGGCATGAGGGTGGCAGACACCCGACCCACCATACAGGAACACATGAAGACTCATTCATGCCTTCATGAGCGATGAGTAAGATACTCGCCATGGGTCATGGAGCCGTCACCGCAGCGCAGGACGCCACGCAGGAGGCCGCCGCTCGCGTGCGCCTGGACGCGGCCAACGTGGCCAAGGTGGCCACCACCCTCCAGGCCCTGTCCACCCCGTCCCGCCTGCTGATCCTGGCCCGGCTGCGCGAAGGCCCGCTCCCGGCGACCGAGTTGGCGGCCGAGGTCGGGATGGAACAGTCCGCCTGCTCCCACCAGCTGCGCCTGCTGCGCAATCTCGGTCTGGTCGTGGGCGAGCGGCGGGGCCGTTCGGTGGTGTACGCGCTGCACGATCACCATGTCGCCGAGCTGCTGGACCAGGCCGTGTACCACGTGGAGCACTTGAGGCTGGGACTCAGCGACGCGCCGGACGGCGACTGAGGCCCAGGGCGTCGGCTGAGATCCGGAGGGCGATCAAGTCACCGGGGCAGGCCGAAGCCCCCGGCCGTAACCGGGGGCCGGGGCGGAGGTCACGCCGCGGGAAGCGCGGGCACCGGACCGCCGACCAGGCCGGGCACCGGCTGCAGGAGGCCGGTGACGACTCCGAGGACCGGGGCGAGCAGGCCGGTGACCGCGCCCAGTACGGCGCCCAGGTCGAGGGAGGTCAGCGCCTTGACCAGGGCGTCGACCGCGGACTGCAGCGCGGCCGACAGGTCGGTGACCGGGTCGGCCGCGGCGGCGGGGCGGTCGGAGGTGGCCGGGGCCGCCGCCTCCAGCTTCCGCAGCCGTTCCTTGACGGTGGTGTTGGCCGTCTTGAGGGCCTCGACGTGCCGGGCGGCCTCGGCCGCGTCGAGCTGATCGGCCTCCAGCTTGGCGATGGCGGTCAACTCGTCCAGCAGCGGGGCGAGTACGTCTTCCTGATCCATCCGGTCGAGCAGGGCCAGCTGGGAGAGCAGCACGTCCGCGTCGGTCGCGGCGGTGTCCGTGTCCGTGGCGGTGTCCGTGTCCGTGGCGGTGTCCGTGGCGGTGTCCGTGTCCGTGTCCGTGTCCGCCAGCAGGGCGTCGAGGTCGAGGTCGAGCTTCGCGAGGAGTGCGTCGGCTTCGGCTTCCTCCTTCGCGACGAGCGCGTCGGTGTCGGCCTCGTACTCCGCCTCCAGCGCGTCGAGGTCCGCCTCCAGCGCGTCGAGATCCGCCTCCAGCGCGTCGAAGAAGGCGTCGAGATCGGGGTCGGGGGCCGCGGCGAGCCGCGTGGCGGTGTGGTCCGAGGCGGTTCGGCCCGCGTCGACAGCCGCGGTGGCGGTGCCGACCGGCCCGAAGACCAGGGCCCCGCAGAGCAGGGGTGGCAGGAGGAGACCACGGGAGACGAGGGCGCGCATGCACGTTCCTTTCGAAGCAGCTGTCCTTGCGCTCACCGTGGGAGGCGCCACGGCCCACCGCAACCGATCACAGGCCCGGCGCCGGACCCGCCGGCCCTCCACGCCGACAACGCTGACCAGGCTGTTCCACCCGACGGCCCGCCCCGTACAAGGCCGTTCGAGCAAGCCTCGGCCACTCGTCCGTCGGAGTGCGCTCGGGTGACACGCCGGGCCTTTTATCGTTCCCCGTGAGGACGTGCCGATCTCAACCGACCTGGGCGGCGAACGCCTCGTAGGCCCGCTCGTCGAAGAGGACGAACCTGACCTCCTCGACCGACGTCTCGGTGGCGCGGACGGTTTCCACGGCGATCCTCGCGGCGTCGTCCATCGGCCAGCCGTAGATGCCGGCGGAGACGGCGGGGAAGGCGACCGTGCGGGCGCCCAGCTCGTCGGCCACGCGCAGGGATTCGCGGTAGCAGGAGGCGAGGAGGGCGGAACGGTCCAGGCTCTGGCTGTGGACCGGGCCGACCGTGTGGATCACCCAGCGCGCGTCCAGGTCGCCGGCGGTCGTGGCGACGGCCTGTCCCGTGGGCAGTCCCTTGCCGTAGTGGGAGGCGCGGAGGTTGCGGCAATCGGCCAGGATCGCGGGGCCGCCGCGCCGGTGGATCGCGCCGTCCACTCCTCCCCCGCCGAGGAGGGAGGAGTTCGCGGCGTTGACGATGGCGTCGACGGACTGCTGGGTGATGTCCCCCTGGACGAGGGTGATGGTTGTCATGCCCGCCTCTATACCAGTCGGCGGGCGTGACAGACCCCGGATCATCAGGCCTCGGACCTCGTTGTGAGGCGATGGCGGCTGCGACCGCGGACAGGGCCGGCAGCCTCGACCCCCAGCTGTCGGCCCCCTCCCCGTCTGGGAAGCCGCCTCGCCCTACCAGCCGTCCGGCAGCGTCCGTACCCCGTGGACCGTGCTCAGGGTGATGGCCAAGCTCTCCGGTGGGACGGTGAGACGCAGATCCGGAAGCCGGTCAGGAGGGCGGGCAGACCGATCTGGAGCTCGGGACGGGCCAGGGACTGGCCGATGCACTGGTGCGGCCCGTGGCCGAAGGTCAGATGCCCGGTGGTGTCGCGGCGGACGGCCAGCGCGTCGGGGTCGGCGAAGACGGACGGGACGCGGTTGGCGGCCTGCATGGCCACGACGCCCCCCTCACCCGCGCGGATAAAAACGCCGGAGACCTCCGCGTCCTCGGTGGCGATCCGCCGCAGCCCGGTGTGCGCCACGGTGAGATGACGCAGCAACTCCTCGATCGCCCCGGGCCACAGAGCCGGGTCCGCGCGCAGGGCCGCGAGCTGATCGGGGTGGCGCAGCAGGTCCACGACGGCAAGTAGTCGTAGAAGCTCTCGGGCGAGGTGCGGGGCTGGCCCAGCCAGAAGGCCGGCTCGACGACGGCGCGCACCCCGGCCGCGTACGTCGCCTCGTAGTCGTCGGTCGTGCGGGAGGTCATGTGGATGTGCGGATCGAAGATGCGCACGGGCAGGCTCTTCCTCGGATCAGGCCGCCAGGGTGGTTGATGCGGTCGCCGCGCGGAGGAAGTCCAGTGAGCGGCGGGCGACTTCGGGGGCGTCGAGGCAGCCGCCCTGGATCTCCACGGAGACCAGCCCGCGGTGGTCGAGGTCCCGGAGGGCGGCGAGCACGGGCGGGAAGTCGATCTCCCCGGCACCGAATTCGAGGTGCTGGTGGACGCCCCGCCGCATGTCCTCGATCTGCACGTTGAGCAGTCGTGGAGCGGCGAGGCGGACACACTCCAGCACGGTCCGGTCCTCCACGCAGTGCGCGTGCCCGATGTCGAGGGTGATCCCGAACAGTTCGTGCCCGCCGACCAGTTCGGCCAGCTCCAGACACCGCTCCACGGTGTCGACGAACATGTACGGCTCCGGCTCGAAGGCCAGCGAGACGCCGCACTACCCCGCCGTCTCCAGCACGCTCTCCACGCCCGCCGCGAGCCGCTTCCACGCGTCCCGCTCCGGCAGGCCGCCGTCCGGGGCGGGGCCGCTGCAGAGATGGACGGTGGGCGAGCCGAGGTCGGCGGCGACGCGTACGGCCCGCCGCAGCAGGTCGATTCTTCGTTCGGCCCCGTCCGACATGAGGGTCGGGTGGTGCTTGCCCCAGGGGTCGAGGAGGAAGGGCGCGCCGGTCTCGACCGTCACGTCGAGCCCGTGCCGGGCCAGGTCCCGGGCGACCGCGGCCACCTGCCGGGGCAGGTCGGCCGCGTACGGGTCGAGGTGCCCGTGGTCGAGGGTGAGCGCGACGCCGTCGTAGCCGAGGTCGGCGAGGACCGCGAGGACGTCGCCGAGCCGGTGGTTGGTGAAGCCGTTGGTGCCGTAGCCGAATCTGAGGGGGGTGGCGGGGGGTGGGGTCATTCCGGCTTTCCTCCTGCGGAGGTCCGAGCTGGTTCAGGTGGGGGATATGCGCCGGGCGAGCCGCCGCGCGAGGGGGTGTACGACGCCCAGGGCCGCCGCCGCGGCCGTGGCCCCGCTCCGTGCGGTCAGCGCCGCCTGCAGCGGCATCAGCCCGAGGATCCCGGCCCCGACGGCCCGCCGTACGTTCTCGCCCGAGGGTTCCCGCACGGCACGGGCCTGGGCCGCGCCGTAGCTGCCGAGGTAGGCGAGGGCCCCGGCGGTGACCACGGCGGCCCGGGTCACGGTCGCTCGCGCGACGGGGGCGGCCACGGCGGTCGCGGCCGAGCGCAGGGGCACGCCGGCCCTGGCCGTCCCGGCCGAGCGCAGGGGCACGGCGACCCTGGCGGTCCCGGGCGAACGAAGGATCGCGGCGGCCGTGCGGACGGCCGGGAGGGCCGTGGCGAGGGCGGTGGCCGTGGACGCGGCGAGGGTCACGGCCGGCAGCCGGGCGGGGGCGCCCGAGATCTCGTGGCGGCTGAGGGCGGTCAGGGTGTAGGTGTGGGCGCCGACCAGCGCGGCGGGGACGGCGCCGCGCCGCAGGGCGGTGCCCGTGCCGGTCGTACGGTCCGGCCCGCGCCCGGCGGCCAGGGCGCCCGCGAGAACGTCGAGGGAGCGCGCGGCGGCCATGGCGGCCGGGCCGGCCGGTGTGGCCTTGAGCTTCAGGTCGTACGCCCAGACCGCGCCGGCCAACGGGAGCGCTCCCAGAAGGCTGCGGCGGCCTCCGGAGGCGGCGGCGAGGGCGAGGCCTCCGGCGGTCAGGGCGCCCGCGACGGCGAGGGCGGTGCGACGTGGGACCCGCCCCGACGGCACCGGACGCTCGGGGCGCTCGACCGCGTCGATCGTGGCGTCGGCGTAGTCGTTGAGGGCCATGCCGGCCCAGTAGAGGCAGACCGACGAGCCCATCACACCGACCGTCCGCACGCCCAGCGGGTGTCCGGCTGCGGCGGCGCCCGCGAGGACGTCACCCGGAACGCTCAAGGCGGCCGGTGCGCGGACGAGTTGCGCCAGGTCGGCGAGGCCCACGGCAGGCCGCGGCCCGGAGCGCCGTACCGCTCTCCGATCTTCCATGGCGGCAACTTACCCACGCGACTTGAACATTCACACGGAGAAAGCGTGAAGACCTTTGTCGATCTGTGACTTTGTTCGCATGCCGATGACCCCTCAGAGTTCCTGCCGGAGCCTCCGCCACACCGCCTTGGCCGCGTTGTGTCCCGACATGCCGTGCACGCCGGGGCCCGGCGGGGTCGCCGACGAGCAGATGAAGACGGCCGGATGCGGCGTGCGGTACGGGAAGAGCGAGAGCTTGGGGCGGAGCAGCAGTTGCAGACCGGAGGCGGCGCCGCAGGCGATGTCGCCGCCCACGTAGTTCGCGTTGTGCGCGGCGAGTTCAGGCGGGCCGGCGGTGGCACGGGCGAGGACACGGTCACGGAATCCCGGGGCGAAACGCTCCAGTTGACGCTCGACGGCGTCCGTCAGGTCTCCCGTCCAGCCGTTCGGGACATGGCCGTACGCCCAGAAGACGTGCTTGCCCTCGGGGGCGCGGCCGGGGTCGACGACACTGGGCTGCACGGTGATCAGGAACGGCGCGTCGGGCGCCCGCCCGTGCCGGGAGGCGGCGTCGAGCGCCGCGCCGATCTCCGCCTTGCTCGCCCCCACCTGGACGGTGCCGGCCCTGCGCGCCTCCTCGGCGGTCCACGGCACGGGGCCGTCCAGCGCGTAGTCGAGCTTGAAGACGCTCGCGCCGTAGCGGTACGAGTCGTAGTGGCTGCCGAAGCCCGCGATGCGGGCCAGCGCGGTGGGCGAGGTGTCGAAGACGTACGCGCGGGCGGGCGGCAGGTCGTCGAGTCGCTTGACCTCGTAGTCGGTGTGGACGGTGCCGCCGAGGTCCTTGAGATAGGCGGTGAGCGCGTCGGAGATGGCCTGCGAGCCGCCCCGGGCGACAGGCCAGCCGGCGGCGTGCGCGGCCAGCGCGAAGACCAGGCCGACGGCGCCGGTGGCGATGCCGCCGAGCGGGGCGATGACATGGGCGACGAGCCCGGCGAACAACGCCTTGGCCCGCTCGTCCTTGAAGCGGCGCATCAGCCAGGTCGAGGGCGGCAGCCCCACGAGACCGAAACGGGCGAGGGTGACCGGGTCGCGGGGCAGCGATGACAGCGGCAGCGACATGAAGTCCCGTGCGAGCGTTTCCCACTTGGGCAGGAACGGCTCGACCAGCCTGCGGTACGCCCCCGCGTCACGCGGCCCGAACGAGGCGGCCGTCTCCCCCACCGAGCGGGACAGCACGGCCGCCGAGCCGTCGAGGAAGGGGTGTGCCATGGGCAGCTCGGCGTGCAGCCACTCCAGGCCGTGCCGGTGGAGCGGCATCGCCCTGAACGCGGGCGAGTTGATCCCGAGCGGGTGCGCAGCCGAGCACGGGTCGTGGTGGAAACCGGGCAGGGTCAGCTCCGCCGTGCGGGCGCCCCCTCCCACGGTGTCCTTCGCCTCGAACACGGCCACGGAGAACCCGCGCCGGGCCAGCTCCACGGCAGCCGTCAGGCCGTTCGGCCCCGCCCCCACCACCACCGCGTCGAGCATCGACGGCACGTCCGGACCCCTTCGTCAGCCGATGGCCACCAAGCTCCGCCGCCGGATCCCCGCCCGACGCCAGACCTGCGCTCAGGATATGCCTGGGCCACTGACAGGCCCGGGCAAGGGTACGCTCCCCCGAATGAAACGCCGTTTCCGATTCACCGATCCAGACGAGGACACCTGGTACTGGTTCGAGGTCGGGCGCGACGGGCGAGCGCTGCGGCAGGTGGTCTTCGAGGGCGCACGGGAGATACCGCCGGTGCCGGAGGTGCTTGGACAGCGCGCCCCCGACACCTTCGAGGGAATGCCCGGCGGGGCGGCGGTCGCCGCCGAACAAGACCAACTGGCCCTCATCCGTGAGCGGTTCGGGCTGATCGGCGCTCAGCTCCACGAGGCCGTGTACGGCGTCCTCGACGAAGACCCGGTCGGGGAACCGCCCGACGCGGTGCCCGTCACGGAGGCGCAGTTCGAGCGGGCGTGGCGCGTCGCCGTACGGGACCGGCATTTCACGCGCTACGACACCGGCCCGCTCCCCGAGGGCACGCGGCTCACCGGAACGGTGTCCGCGCTGCCGTGGGGGCCGGGGCTGACCGGTCTGCTCGTGGACATCGGGCTGCCGCCCCTGGTCGCGTTCGTGGACGTGCTGCACCTGCCCCGACAGACGGAGGACTGGCCGCCGGTCGGCACCGTGACCGAGTTCGAGGTGACCTCGATACGGTTCCACACCGGCCTCCAGGTCAGACTCCGCCCGACAGCAACTCCACCACCCGGCGAGCCGTGGCCGCGTCCCGGGCCGCGGTGAACGGCAGCGTGTTGCCACCGGTTATGCGGAAGGGCTCGCCGGTGAGGGTCAGATGGGCGCCGCCCGCTTCCTCGACGAGGAGGAGACCTGCCGCGTGGTCCCAGGCGGCCTCCCAGGAGAAGGCCGTGGCATCCAACCGGCCCGCGGCGACGGCGAGATACTCCAGGCCGGCCGAACCGCAGGCACGCGGGGCGACGCCGTCCGCCCAGAGGCCCAGCAGGGCCTCCTTCTGCTCCTCCGTCGTGTAGTCCGGGTGGGAGGTGGCGATGTCGAGGTCACGGCCGGGGTCGGGCGCACCGGCGCGCAGGGGCTCGCCGTCGAGCGTGGCTCCCTGCCCTCGGATCGCCACGGCGAGCCGGTCGAAGGCGGGCGCGTACGTCCACGAGGCGCGCAGGACTCCGCCCTGGGCGAGGGCGACGAGGGTGCAGAAGCCCGGCTCGCCGTGCACGAACTGCCGGGTGCCGTCCACCGGGTCGACGATCCAGACCGGCGCCTCGCCCTGGATCGCCTCGTACGACGCCGGGTTGGCGTGCACCGCCTCCTCGCCGACCACGACCGATCCGGGCAGCAGCGCGGAGAGCGCGTCCGTGAGATACAGCTCGGCCTTGCGGTCGGCGTCGGTCACCAGGTCGTGGGGGCCGCTCTTCTGGTCGACCTCGTGCGCGGCGAGCTGCCGGAAGCGCGGCATGATCTCCGCGGCGGCGGCCTTGCGGATCGCCTCCTCGACGTCCGTGGCGTGCCGGGCGAGAAACTCGTCGATGGTTTCGTTGTCTCCGATCATGCCTCCATGACAGCACGCGGCACTGACAATCCCCACCGGCCCGGTGGATTCGGTATGGAATCGCCATGAATACCCGGGGCGGGGCGGACCGGAGTGTGGTGCGGCGCGGCGACCGCCCGCCGCGCTCAGCGCCCGACCGCGTACCCCTGCATGCCCCGTGGATTGGCCGCCGCGGACAGCACCCCGGTCTCCGGGTCCCGGGCGACCGCGCACAGCCTGCCCTCGGACCACGCGTCGCCGACGGTGACGTCGTGGCCGCGCCGGCGCAGTGCCTCGACGACCTCCGGGGACATACGGGACTCGACGGTGACGCTGCCGGGGCGCATGCCGCGTGGGTAGAAGGAGCCGGGGAAGCTGTCGTTGTGCCAGTTGGGGGCGTCGATCGCGCCCTGGAGGTCGAGGCCGCCGCGGACCGGCCGGCGGAGGGCGACCGCGAGGAAGAAGTGCAGCTGCCACTGGTCCTGCTGGTCGCCGCCGGGTGTGCCGAACGCCATGACCGGCACGCCGTCGCGCAGCGCCAGTGACGGGGTGAGCGTGGTGCGCGGCCTGCGCCCGGGGGTGAGGGAGTTGGGTAGTCCCTCGTCCAGCCAGGCCATCTGCAGCCGGGTGCCGAGCGGGAAGCCCAGTTCGGGCACGAGCGGGTTGGACTGCAGCCAGCCCCCGCTGGGTGTGGCCGCGACCATGTTGCCCCAGCGGTCGACGATGTCGAGGTGGCAGGTGTCGCCCCGGGTGTTCCCGTCCGCGGCGACCTCGGGCTCGCCCGGCACGGGCGACCGGGGGCTCTTCGCGACGGTCGGCTCACCGACTCCGCCGAGTCCCTTCGCCACGGTGGGCTCGCCGGCCCCCAGGGGGTTGAAGCCCGGCTCGTCGGTGGCCACCACGCGCGCGTGCGCACTCAGTCGCGGGGTACGACCGCCCGGGCTGCCCGGCCGCAGCTCGTGCGACGCCGTCCCGTCGACGAGGGCCCGCCGCGCGGTGTTGTACTCGTCGGACAGCAGTTCGGCGAGCGGCACCGGCGCCGCGTCCCCGTACCAGGCCTCCCGGTCCGCCATGGCGAGCTTGCAGCCCTCGACGAGGAGGTGGACGTACTCGGCGGACCCGTACTCGGGCAGTTCCGGCGGCAGCAGGGCGAGTTGCTGGAGGAGGGCCGGGCCCTGGCTCCAGGGGCCGGCCTTGCACAGGGTCCAGCCGTTCCAGTCGTACGTCGCCGGGGTCTCGTAGGTCGCGGACCAGGCGGCGAGGTCGGCCAGGGTGAGCGTCCCTGTGTGGCGTGCGCCGCTGGTGTCCAGGGTGGGCCGTCCTGCCTGCCGGACGAGGGCCTCGGCGACGAAGCCGGAGCGCCACACCTCGCGGGCCGCCTCGATCCGGGCCTCCCGGTCCCCCGCCCCCTCGACCTCGGCGAGCAGCCGCCGCCAGGTCGCGGCCAAGGGGGGATTGCGGAACAGTTCACCGGATCGGGGCGCCCGCCCGCCCGGCAGGTACACCTCCGCCGAGGAGACCCATTCCCTCTCGAAGAGCTCGCGCACGGACTCGACGGTAGCCCCCACGTTCTCCACGGGCGCGTGGCCGTGCTCCGCGTACCCGATGGCGTACTCCAGGACATCGGCCAGGTCCTTGGTGCCGTGGTCGCGCAGGAGGAGCATCCAGGCGTCGAACGCGCCCGGCACGGCCGCCGCCAGCGGCCCCGTACCGGGGACGAGGTCCAGACCGAGCCCCCGGTAGTGCGCGACCGACGCGCCGGCGGGCGCGACGCCCTGCCCGCACAGCACCCGCACCTCGCCGTCCGCCGGGGCGAGGATGATCGGCACCTCGCCTGCGGGGCCGTTGAGGTGCGGTTCGACGACGTGCAGGACGAAGCCCGCCGCCACGGCCGCGTCGAACGCGTTGCCGCCGTCCTCCAGGACGGCCATCGCCGACTGCGAGGCCAGCCAGTGAGTGGAGGACACCATTCCGAAGGTCCCCTGGAGCGTCGGTCGAGTGGTGAACACGGGTGGACTCCTCACTGCGCGACGGGCGTTCGATGATCGTACGCAGCGCGCGGACAGCCCCTGTCAGCGGCGACCGCTCACCGAAGGCCCCCTCAAGGCCGTCGGCCCACCGTCAGCACATGCCCGCTCGCCCCCAGCAGCGAAGGCTCCGACTCGATCCGCCGGGTCGCCGCGAGCACGGCCTCCCGGCGCTCCGGTTCGTCCAGCCACTCCTCGATGCCGCCCATCAGCCAGGCGACGCCCTCGACCCCGTACTGCCCCTCGTGCGCGAGCCCCGCCTCGGTGAACTCGTCCGGAACCTCGGCCGGGTCGGCGAAGTACGCGGTGGTGAAGTGGGGGTCCGCCGACGAGTAGCTGTGCCGGCCGTCGGCCGAGACCTCATCGGTGCGCCTGCGGCGCTCCGGGATGAAGTAGTTCCCTTGCATGAGGGTGTCGTTGAGCCCGGCGAACCGGTTGATCGTGGCCGCGACCACCACCCCGCCCGGGCGGACGACCCGACGGGCCTCGGCCAAGGCCCGCACCCGGTCCCGGCGTTCGGGCAGGTGGTAGAGCGGGCCGAGGAACAGCACGACGTCGTACGCGGCGTCCTCGGCGGGCAGCGCACGGGCGTCCCCGAGCCGGGCGGTGACCCCCGGCAGCCGGCCGGACCGCTCCACATGCGTCGGCACCGGGTCGACGACCTCGACCTCGTACCCGTCCCCCGCCAGCCACTCGGCGTGGATCCCCGTGCCCCCGCCCACGTCGAGCACCCGCGCCGGGGCCTTGGGCAGGAGCCGCCGCAGGATGTCCTGGGTGCGCCAGAACTCCAGCCGGCCGGCGCCCTGTCTGAGCCGGACTTCCTCCCCTCCGCGCTCGTAGTAGGCGAGGATCTCCTCGGCCAGGGAGGGGAGTTGGGACTCGGTGGGGTACGGGGGTCGCTCCATTCGCCCAGGGTGCTGATCGTCCCGCGGGCTCCGCAACCGGTTAAGACCCGTCGGCGACCTGTGCCCACGACGTCGTACCGAGGCGTCCCGTGTTGCCCAGGTCGAGGCCGCCCTCGGGGGTGAGGACTTCGGCGGGCCGGCCCGCCAGCGGGGCGATGCGCAGGCGAGGGGCGTTGACGGCGGGGACGTCCACCTCGGTGACCGTGTTGCGCCAGACCAGCGAGGTCCTGGCGGACTCGCCGGGCCTGAGGGTGACGGGATGCGCGCCGAAGTCGGGCACCCCGGTGGTGATCTCCTGGGGACCCTTGAGTACGCGTACGTCGTCGTAGGGCTCGCCGTCCTCGTCGAGCACCTGGATAGAGGGGTAGCCGTTGACGGTGTACGGCTTCTCACCGCAGTTCGTGAGGGTCACGCTCATGGCCCGCAGCCCCATCGCCGCCTCGACCAGGCCGGGCAGCATCCGCACCCCGGAGGGCGGGCAGGCGGTCGTCGAGGTGCCCCCGGTCGGCACGGACCTCGAAGGCGACTCCGCGGCCTCTGGCGCATCCGGGATCCGCAGCCCCTCGGGGGCGTCCGCGCCCGCCGACGAGGCCGGCGCCGAGGGCACCGCGCGGTCGGGGTCGCGCTCGCGGTCGAGTTCCTCGGCGAGGCCGCAGCCGCCGACGGCCAGGGCCAGTGCCGTGACGAGGAGCGCGCGAGGAGCCGTTCGGCCGCGTATCGGGATCACGAGCCGATCCTGACACGGACTCGGCGCGGAAGCCGGGACTCCGCCGCCGACACGGAGGCGGCGTCCGCGCCTTGAGCCGAAAGCGCCTGTCACCACGTGTACACAGAGCGAGTTCGCACTTTCGTCCCACAGATAGTCGTGTGACACTGGCGTACCCCACCGCCCGGCGGTACCGCCGCCTCGACCCCGAGAAGTGCGCTGTGCGTGATCTCCCTCTGCCGCTCGCCCTCACCGCGCGTCTGCTGCCGGTCGCCGTACTCGCCACTGCGGGCTGGGCGTTGTCGTCCGGTCCGCTGTCCGCGAGCCCGGCCGGGGAGGACTCCGCGCAGGACACCGCGTCGAAGCCGGTCTCGACCTCCGAGTCCGCGCCGTCGACCTCGGCCGCGACCAAGACGTACACGGAGGCACCCTCGCCCTGCTCCGGCGTCACGACCAAAACGGTCAAATCCCTTGTTCCGGGCGCCAAGACGGCCGGCAAGGAGATCGCGTCGACCAACGAGTCCGTACGCCGCACCTGCTCCTGGAACGCGCTCAAGGGCTTCGACTACCGCTGGCTCGACATCTCGTACGAGATCCAGCAATCGGACGACAAGGCCGAAAGCGCCTATACGGAACGGACCACGGAGAAGAGTGGCGGCGGCGCCGTCCCCGGTCTCGGTGACGCGGCCTACTCCGTGGTGAACCTCACCACCGAGGACAAGCAGCAGACCCGCGAGGGCGTGGTGTACGTCCGGATGTCCAACGCCCTGGTGGTCGTCACGTACAACGGCAGCGACTTCGAGTCGAAGAAGGCGCCCGGCACGGACGAGATCAACAAGGGCGCCATCAAGGCCGCGAAGGAGGCGGTGGCCGTGCTGGAGGACGCCCGGTAAGGGGTACGTCACTCCGGCACGGCCACCGACACCGCACTCACTCCTCGCCCGTCAGACGGTGGCCCTCTCCTTTTCCCGCTCGCCCGCCATCAGCGCCACGTACAGCAGCATCGACGCGGCGAGGCCCACGGCCCAGCCGTAGTCGGCGAGGGGCTTGAGGAACGGGATGAGTCCGTCGTGCGGGAACGGTCCGGAGGACACGCCGTCCGCCGAGACGGTCGAGTACGACCCGCCGACCGCGAGGACACCGCCGACCACGAAGGCCACGATGGCCCGCCAGTTCCAGCCGGACGCGTACCAGTAGCGCCCGCCGGGCGTGTACAGGTCCGCGAGGTGCAGGACGGTACGGCGGATGATCCAGTAGTCGGCGATGAGGATGCCCGCGACCGTGCCGAGCAGACCGCCGACCACGCCGAGCCAGGTGAAGATGTAGAACTCGGGCGTGGAGATCAGCTTCCACGGGAAGATCAGGATGCCGACGACACCCGTGATGAGCGCTCCCGTACGGAAGTTGATGAGCTTCGGGGCGAGGTTCGCCAGGTCGTACGCCGGTGAGACCACGTTGGCCGCGATGTTCACGGAGATGGTGGCGACCAGCACGGTGATCAGGGCGAAGAGGAGCCCGAAGACGTTGTCGGCCTTGGCGGCCAGCGTGACCGGGTCCCAGATGGCCTCGCCGTAGACGACCTCGGAGCCGGAGGTGACCAGCACGGCGAGGACCGCGAAGAGGGTCATCGTGGTGGGCAGGCCGAGGGACTGGCCCCAGGTCTGCGCCTTCTGACTGGCGCCGAAGCGGGTGAAGTCAGGGATGTTCAGGGACAAAGTGGCCCAGAAGCCGATCATTCCCATCAACGACGGGAAGAAGACCGGCCAGAAGTCGGCGCCCCAGCCGAGCTTGGACGGCTGGTCGAGCAACGCGCCGAAGCCGTCGGCCTTGACCGCGATCCAGATCAGCAGCACCAGCGCGCCGACGATCACGAAGGGCGCGGCCCAGTTCTCGAAGTGCCGCAGGAAGTCCATGCCCCGGTAGATGATCGCGATCTGCAGCGCCCAGAAGAGGAGGAAACAGAGCCACAGCGGCCAAGGGTTGCCAGCGATCTTCCCCGCGTTCTCCCACTGGCCCCCGGTGAGCTTGGAGCCCAGCGCGAAGATGCCGCTGCCGCCGATCCAGGTCTGGATGCCGAACCAGCCGCAGGCCACGGCCGCGCGGATCAACGCCGGTATGTTGGCGCCGCGCAGCCCGAAGGAGGCACGGGCGAGCACCGGGAACGGGATGCCGTACTTGGGTCCGGCGTGCCCGGTGGCCAGCATCGGCAGCAGCACGATGACGTTGGCCAGGGCGATGGTGAAGACCGCCTGCTTCCAGTCCATGCCGAGGGCGACCAGGCCGGAGGCCAGGGTCCAGCTGGGGATGCAGTGGGCCATGGAGATCCACAGCGCCGCGAAGTTGTACGTCGTCCACTTGCGCTCGGAGACCGGTACGGGACGCAGGTCCTCGTTGGCGAAGGGGCTGTGGGCGGGGAAGGCCTCGGGCGCCAGCTCGATCCGGCCGGACGCGTCGGCGGACTGTGCTGTCGGCGACCCCGTGGGGACTGTTTCGGTCATGGGCAGGCCAATCAGGGGAGACGGGACGGGAGAGAAAGGCCGTGCGGAGGCCTTGGGCCCCTTCCCTCCGGGACGGCGGAGGGAAGGGAGACAAGGTGTGGGGGGTCGGATGGTGGAGCGGTTGGTTCCGGTTTACTGGGGTGGCCGGATTCTCGCAGTCGTCGACCTGTTCCCGGAACCCGGGTCAGCCGTTGACCGCCGGGATGACCGTCGAGCCGTACGCGTCGATCACGGCCTCCTGCGCGTCGTGCATGTCGTACACGGCGAACTGGTCGACGCCCAGCTCACGCAGTGCGTTCAGCTTCTCGATGTGCGTCTCGGGGGTGCCGATGACACAGAACCGGTCGACGATCTCGTCCGGCACGAACTGGGTGTCGGGGTTGTCCGCGCGGCCGTGGTGGGAGTAGTCGTACCCCTCGCGTGCCTTGATGTAGTCCGTCAGCTCCTCCGGTACGGCCGAGGAGTGCTCCCCGTACTTCGACACCAGGTCGGCGACATGGTTGCCGACCATCCCGCCGAACCAGCGGCACTGCTCGCGCGCGTGGGCCAGCGCCTCGGGCGAGTCGTCCTCGGTGATGTACGCGGGCGCGGCCACGCAGATCTTCACCTCGGACGGGTCCCGCCCGGCGGCGACGGCCGCGTCCTTGACCGCCTTCACCATGTACTCGGTGAGGTAGAGGTCGGACAGCTGGAGGATG
The DNA here is from genome assembly GCF_053592095.1 of Streptomyces sp. NPDC002787. Taxonomy (NCBI): domain Bacteria; kingdom Bacillati; phylum Actinomycetota; class Actinomycetes; order Kitasatosporales; family Streptomycetaceae; genus Streptomyces; species Streptomyces sp. NPDC002787. The sequence goes on from NZ_JBSFVC010000006.1 coordinate 285,332, forward strand.
AAGCCGTCCGCCTCCTCGCCGGTCATCTTCAGGGCCTTGGGGCCGTACGCGGCCATCCAGACCGGGAGTTCGGCGCCCTCCTTGATCCAGGGGAAGCTGATGACCGTGCCGCCGAGGTCGGCCTCTCCCCCGCTGCCCAGCGACCGGATGACCTTCATCGCCTCGCTGATGCGGGCCAGGGTGTTGGGCTTGCGGCCCGCGACCCGCATCGCCGAGTCACCGCGGCCGATGCCGCAGACCGTGCGGTTGCCGAACATGTCGTTGAGGGTGGCGAAGGTCGAGGCGGTGACCTCCCAGGTGCGGGTGCCCGGGTTGGTGACCATCGGGCCGACCGTCAGTTTCGTCGTACTGGAGAGGATCTGGCTGTAGATCACGAACGGCTCCTGCCACAGCACGGCGGAGTCGAAGGTCCAGCCGTACGTGAAGCCGTTGTCCTCGGCGCGCTTCATCAGCTCGATGACACGCGAGGCCGGCGGGTCGGTCTGCAGGACGAGTCCGAAGTCCATCTGCTCCACTCCTAGTTGAGGTACTGACAGGTGGAGCGGGGGGTGTAGACACCGTGCCCGGCGTGTCCGGTGTACTCCCGCTCGGTGATGACGAGTCCGCCGCGCGAGAGGACCGTCTCGACCCGGCCGGTGGTGCGCTTGCCCTCGTACGCCGAGTAGTCGACGTTCATGTGGTGCGTCTCGGCGGACATGACCTGCTCGGCGTGCGGGTCGTAGATCACGATGTCGGCGTCCGCGCCCGGCGCGATCGTGCCCTTCTTCGGGTACATGCCGAACATCCGGGCCGGTGTCGCGCAGGCGATCTCGATCCAGCGGCGGCGCGAGATGTGCCCGTCGACGACCGCCTGGTGCAGCAGGTCCATCCGGTTCTCGACGCCCGGCAGACCGTTGGGGATCTTGGAGAAGTCGCCCCGGCCCAGCTCCTTCTGGCCGACGAAGCAGAAGGGGCAGTGGTCGGTGGAGACCACCTGGAGGTCGTTGGTGCGCAGGCCCTGCCACAGCTTGGCCTGGTGTTCGCGGGGCCTCAGAGGCGTGCTGCACACGTACTTGGAGCCCTCGAAGTCGGGCTCGGCGAGGTTGTCCGTGGACAGGAACAGATACTGCGGGCAGGTCTCGCCGAAGACGTTGAGCCCCTCGTCGCGTGCCCTGGCCAGCTCGGCGACTGCCTCCATCGCCGAGACGTGCACGACGTACAGGGGGGCGCCGGCGACCTGGGCCAGCTTGATGGCGCGGTGGGTGGCCTCGGCCTCCAGGAGCGCCTTGCGGACCTCGCCGTGGTAGCGGGGATCGGTCTCGCCGCGTGCCAGGGCCTGTTCGACCAGGACGTCGATCGCGATGCCGTTCTCCGCGTGCATCATGATCAGGCCGCCGTTCTCGGCGGAGCGCTGCATGGCGCGCAGGATCTGGCCGTCGTCGCTGTAGAAGACGCCGGGGTAGGCCATGAACTGCTTGAAGGAGGTGACGCCCTCCTGCACCAGCAGGTCCATCTCCTTGAGGGTGTCCTGGTTCACGTCGGACACGATCATGTGGAAGCCGTAGTCGATCGCGCAGTTGCCCTCCGCCTTGGCGTGCCAGGCGTCCAGGCCCTCGCGGAGGGTGTGGCCGACGCTCTGCACGGCGAAGTCGACGATCGTCGTCGTGCCGCCCCAGGCGGCGGCCCGGGTGCCGGTCTCGAAGGTGTCGGAGGCGAAGGTGCCGCCGAAGGGGAGTTCCATGTGGGTGTGGGCGTCGACACCGCCCGGGATGACGTACTTGCCGGTGGCGTCGATCGTGCGGTCGGCGGTCCAGGCCTCCGCGGTGGCCGTACCGCTTGCCGCCAGAGCGGCGACTCGGCCGTCCTCGATCAGGACGTCGGCGTGCAGTTCGTCTGACGCGGTGATGACGAGACCGCCGCGGATGACTGTACGGCCGCTCATTCGGTCACGCTCCGTTCGGTTGTCGGGAAAGTGCCGGTCGTTCGTGGCTGGTCGCGCCCACGCGGCGGCAGCCGCATGATGTGACCGCCCCGCGCCCGTTCGGGGCGCGGGGGTGCTGGACCTCGCTGCTTACGGCGCCGTAAGCGGCCCGTACGCGTCCGGACGGCGGTCGCGGAAGAACTGCCAGCGGTCGCGGACCTCGCGGAGCTTGGCCAGGTCCAGGTCGCGGACGACGAGTTCGGTCTCCTTGTCGCTCGCCACCTCGCCCACGAACTGGGCCTCGGGGTCCACGAAGTAGGAGGTGCCGTAGAAGTCGTTGTCCCCCAGCTCCTCCACGCCGACCCGGTTGATCGCGCCGATGAAGTACTCGTTGGCGACGGCCGACGCGGGCTGCTCCAGCTGCCACAGGTAGCGGGAGAGGCCGCGCGAGGTGGCCGACGGGTTGAACACGATCTCGGCACCACCAAGGCCCAGAGCCCGCCAGCCCTCCGGGAAGTGCCGGTCGTAGCAGATGTAGACGCCGATCCGGCCGACGGAGGTCTCGAAGACAGGCCAGCCGGCGTTGCCGGGGCGGAAGTAGAACTTCTCCCAGAAGCCGGGCACTTGGGGGATGTGGTGCTTGCGGTACTTGCCGAGGTACTTGCCGTCCGAGTCGATCACGGCGGCGGTGTTGTAGAGGACGCCCGGCTGCTCCTCCTCGTACATCGGCAGCACGAGGACGAGTCCGAGTTCCTTGGCGAGCGCCTGGAAGCGCTTGACGATCGGGCCGTCCGGGATCTGCTCGGCGTACTCGTAGAACGCCTTGTCCTGGACCTGGCAGAAGTAGGGCCCGTAGAACAGCTCCTGGAAGCACAGCACTTGAGCACCCTGGGCGGCCGCGTCGCGGGCCGCCTGCTCGTGGACCTGGATCATCGACTCCTTGTCGCCGGTCCAGGCCGTCTGGAAGATCGCTGCACGGATGACTCTGCTCATCGGGACCTCCGGTCACTCGGTGTGCAGCGAGAGTAGGAAGTCCGGGAAGCCGGTTTGAGTTGCACGGTGTCACGTCTGCGGGCCTTCTCCGTTCCACCGTGTCACCTCTTCTCGGGCGCATGTTTCACCGCTGTTCTCGCAGGTCCCGGCATGTTTCAGCCCTGTTGCGCGTCGTGCGCGAGGAGGGCGATGTGCACGGACGCGGCCTGCTCGAAGTCGTCGAGGTCCACGCCGAGCCGGGCCTCTATGGCCTCCAGACGGCGGTACAGCGCGGGACGGCTCACATGGTGCAGCTGAGCCGTGTGCGACTTGTTGCGGCCGGTGGCCAGATAGGTCCGCAGCACGGGCAGCAGGTCCTGCTCGGCGTGCCGGTCACCGCAGAGCAGTCCGTCCAACTCCCGCTCGGCGAAAGCCTGTACATGGGGGTCGTCGCGCAACAGCCGGACGAGGCCGCGCAGATGGACGTCCCGCAGCCGTACGACGACCGGCAGGTCCAGCCCGGCCGCCGCGGACTGGGCGACGGCGTCCGCCACGTGCTGCGCCTCCCGCAGTCCGCCCGGCACGTCCTCCCAGGTGGTCCGTGCCTCCGCCGCCGCCACGACCGTCCGGCGCACTCCCGACTCCGAGCGGAGCCGGGAGGCGAAGTGCGCGGTGAGCGCCTGCGCGTCCTGGTCCCGGGCGAGGCTGAGGAGTACGGCGGTGGCGCCCTCCGCCAGTTCGGCGACGAGACCGGCCATCCCCAACATCCGCAGGACGCGGTCGAGTTGGTCCGGGGCGATGTCGCGGACAACGAGCGGGACGAACGTACGGCGGTTGACCGGGAGCCCGGCCGCCCGTGCCCTCGGCAGCAGTTGGCGGGCCGGTACGACCCCGGAGACGAGGTCCGTCAGAAGGCTCTGCGCGGACTGCTCCTCCCAGGAGTGCGCCGACCCTCCGAGCATGCGGTGCAGGACGAGGGCTTCGGCGGCGCGGTCGGCGAGCAGCCGCCCGGTGGCGGTGTCGCCCCGGTACCCGCAGAGCACGATCCGGCCCCAGCGCTCCCCACGTCCGCCCAGCTCGGCGCGGACCCAGCCGTCGCCCTCGCTGCCGCCGGCCTGCCGGGAGATGCGCTCCCAGTCGCGCAGCACGTCGTCGACGGCCGACCGCTCCCCCGCCGTGGCGAGGACGCGGTGGGCGAGGTTGGTGACGACGAGCGGACAGCCCGCGTGCTTGGCGATCTCGTCGAGCAGCCGTTGCAGCGGGGCGCCGGCCGTGATGAGCCCGGTGAGTGCCGTCCGTACGGACTCGGAGAGGCTGACGGCGGCGAACTTCCGTCGTACCAGCCGGGATTGGACCTCTTCGGTCAGTTCGGCGAAGGGGAACGGCCGGTGCAGCACCACCATGGGGAGCCCGCACCGCTCGGCCGCCCGGCGCATCACGTCGGGCGGCGTGGGGAAGGCGCGCCCGAGGCCGAGGACGACCGCCGCGGCCTCGGCCCGGTGCAGGGAGCGGATGTACTCGGCCTGGGCCTCCTCGTCCCCGGCGAGCAGGACGCCGGTGGTGAGGACCATCTCGCCGCCGGTGAGCATCACGCCCACGTCGGGGGCCTCGGCCACGTGCACCCAGCGCACGGGCCGGTCGAGCTGACCGGCCCCGGCCACCACCTCGGGCTCTCCGGCGAGGACCCGGTCCAGGTTGAGGACCTGGCGTACCGACAGGGCGGGTTCCAGGGCGGGTTCCAGGGCGGTGGCCGAGGTGGTCATGGCGGTGTTCCTTACATCTGGCGTTACCGAATGCTCCTCAGAGCACGTTCGAGGGCGTCGGCGCCCTCCTCGGCCTCGGCGACGGTCAGCGACAGCGGGGGCGCGATCCGCAGCGCGCTGGTGTTGTGCCCGCCGCCCTTGCCGATCAGCAGGCCCTCCCGGCGGGCGGCTTCGAGGACGGCGGCCGCGGCCTCGGGGTTCGCCTCCTCGGTGCCGGGCCTGACCAGCTCGATGCCGATCATGAGGCCCCGGCCGCGCACCTCCTTCACCGCCGGGATCTGGGCGGTGATCGCCCGCAGCCGCTCGATGAGCAGTCCGCCGACGCGCCGGGCGTTGCCCTGGAGGTCGTGCTCGACCAGGTAGTTCAGGTTGGCGAGGCCGGCGGCCATGGTGATCTGGGTCCCGCCGAAGGTGGAGATCGAGTTGCTGTCCAGGCAGTTCATGACCTCGGCGCGGGCGACGACACCGCCGATGGACATGCCGTTGCCGATGCCCTTGGCGAAGGTCACGATGTCCGGCGGCCCGTTCTGACCGTGCGCCTGCCAGCCCCAGAAGTTGTCGCCGGTACGGCCCCAGCCGGTCTGCACCTCGTCCGCGATCCACAGCACGCCGTGCCGTTGCAGCACCTCGCGGAAGGCCGCGTACAGGCCGTCCGGCGGCGAGGTGAAGCCGCCGACGCCCTGGATCGGCTCGGCGATCAGCGCGGCGGGCGGACGGCCGTGGCCGAGCAGGTCCTCCAGGTCGGCGACGCAGGCCGTGATGAAGTCGGCGTCGCTCAGGTCGGCGTACGGGCCGCGGGTCCGGACGCCGCCGTGCACGTACAGCGTCTGGAGCGGGGACAGCGAGGTCGGGGACCAGCCCTTGTTGCCGGTGATGCCGACCGCGCTGAAGGAGCGGCCGTGGTAGCTGTTGCGCATCGCCAGGACCTGGTTGCTCTGCCGGAACGTCGTCGCCAGCATCAGCGCGGTGTCGTTGGCCTCGGTGCCGGAGGTGGTGAAGAAGACGCGGGCCTTTGGGATGCCGGACATCTGCGCGATCCGCTCGGCGAGTTCGACCATCGGCCGGTTGAGGTAGAGCGTCGAGGAGTGGATGATCCGCCCGGCCTGCTCGCTCACCGCCTTGGAGACCTCGGGCAGCGCGTGCGCCGTCATCGTGGTGAGGATGCCGCCGAAGAAGTCGAGGTACTTGTTGCCCTCGGCGTCCCAGACATGGCGGCCCTCGCCGTGGGTGATCTCCATCGGGTCCGCGTAGTAGAGCGCGAGCCAGTCGGGCAGTACGGCCTTGTGGCGTCCGAGCAGTTCGTCGGTCACGGCTGCACCACTCCTTTCACTGCTGTACGGGTGCTGCGAGTGTCACGGCTGTACGTGCCCACGTCAGGGCTGCACGAGTCCTTCGTAGGCGTCGGGCCGGCGGTCCCGGTAGAACGCCCACTGTGTGCGCACCGCCTCGATCAGGTCGAAGTCGAGATCCCGTACGAGGAGTTCCTCACCCTGGTCGCTGGCGACGTCGCCCACGAACTTGCCCCGCGGGTCCACGAAGTACGACGTGCCGTAGAAGTCGTTGTCCCCGTACTCCTCGACGCCGACCCGGTTGATCGCGGCGACGAAGTACTCGTTGGCGACGGCCGCCGCGGGCTGCTCCAGCTGCCACAGGTGAGAGGAGAGGCCGCGGTGGGTGGCGGACGGGTTGTAGACGAGCTGGGCGCCGTTCAGGCCGAGCTGCCGCCAGCCCTCCGGGAAGTGGCGGTCGTAGCAGATGTAGACGCCGACCTTGCCGACGGCCGTGTCGAAGACGGGCCAGCCGAGGTTCCCGGGCTTGAAGTAGTACTTCTCCCAGAAACCCTTGACCTGGGGGATGTGGTGCTTGCGGTACTTGCCGAGGTAGGTGCCGTCGGCGTCGATCACCGCCGCGGTGTTGTAGTAGAAGCCGGACTGTTCGACCTCGAAGACCGGGACGACGATCACCATGCCCGTCTCGCGGGCCAGCTCCCGCATACGGGTCACGGTCGGGCCGTCGGGCACGGGCTCCGCCCAGGCGTAGTGCTCCGGTTCCTGGACCTGGCAGAAGTAGGGCGCGTTGAAGACTTCCTGGAAGCCGATCACCTTCGCGCCCTGCCGGGCCGCCTCGCGGGCGTGCTCGATGTGCTTGGCGACCATGGATTCCGTGTCGCCGGTCCAGGTCGCCTGGACGAGGGCGGCGCGTACGACGTGGGCCATGTCAGCTGCTCCTTCGACAGGGACGTCAGAGAGCCTCTACGCCCGTAGACGCAGGCCGTAGAGGCTTGAAACTAAGCCTCGTCGACGGGCTGGGCAAGACCATCGTCGTGAAGCGGCCGAGTCGATCACGTTTCGCACTCCAGTGGGTGATTACCCCTGTGTTTCCTGTGCCGAACCGCCCCGCGCCCCCATCGACCGCCGTCTGCGGCCGGAGGGTCGGGTGTGCCGGAGGGTTCAGGTGAGCCCCCGCACGCGCAGCGCGTGCGCCACCTCTCGGTAGCGCTCCTCGGAGACCCCGCGCGCCGCCGCCAGCACGAGGGGCCCGAGCCGTTGCGGATCGGCCTCCGCGGTGCGCGCCGCCTCCTCCGGCGTACGGACGCGCACATACGCGTCGAGCAGCGCACGCGCCTCCCGCTCACGCCCCTCCACGGTGAAGGCGAGCACCGCCTCGCCGATCTCCTGGGCGGGCCGTGAGACGCCCTGCCGCAGCATCTGCTCCCCGTCCGTGGCACGGCCCACCGCGTTCAGGGCGTCCGCGACGGCGACCAGCCGGTCGGCGGGCAGCGAGCCGGCCTCCCACAGCAGGGTCGCCCAGTCGGCGCCCAGTCCAGCCCGCTGCATGTCGGCCGCGAGCAGCGGGAACCGGGCGGCGGGCCAGTACGCGACTTCCACGAGGAGAGCGTGCGCCTCGCCGCTGCGCCCCTCCCGGCGCAGCCCCAACAGCCGTTCCACGGTCGTGGCGACCTCGCGGCGCGCCTCGTCGTCCAGCGGCTGCCGCGCCTGGGGCTGCCGCTTCGGCGCCACTGTCTCGGCCTGCTCCGCGACACCGGCGTATCGGGCGCCCCGGGGAGCACGCCCCTTGCGACCGGTGGCCGGCACGGCCTCGGGGACGACGGCGGGCCCGGCCTCCTCGGTCTCCGTGAACCCGGCGTAGCGGGCGCCCCCACGGGGGCGGCGCTTGGAGCGCTGCTTGACGGGCGCCGGGGTGGCGGGCTCCGGTTCGGGGGCCCGGGGTTCTGGTTCGGGAGTGGCCCGGGCGGGCTCGTCCGGGGCGGGGAAGGCGGCCGCGTAGGTGTCGTAACGGGCGTCGTGCGTGGCGGCTTTGTCGGCGGTAGGGCCGTCGAAGGTACGACTGTCGGGGGTACGGCTGTCGGGCGTACGTCCCCCGGGGGCGTGCCCGCCGTCGTGCTGGTCCGTATGTACGTCGTGCTGGTCCGTATGCATACGTCCGTCGTCACGCCCGGACGTATCGGCCGCGCGCCCTGCCGCGTCCGGCACCCGGAAGACCTCGCCGGCGGTGTTCCCCGGAACGCGCGCCGCGCCTCGCACGGGGCTGTGCGGGGCGCGGCGGTCGAGGTCCTCGATACGGGTGCGCAACTCCGCGCAGCGCGCTGTGGCGCGTTCGTGGTCGTCGTGGGCCCAGGCCAGGTCGAGGCGGAGGGAGTCGGCCTCCTCCTGGGTGCCGGCGGCCTGGAGCAGGCGGGTCAGTTCGGCGGTGCGGTCGGCGGCGTAGCGCTGCTCGCGGAGCATCACGTCGAGCCGATCGCCGAGGGCTTCCCGTCCGCCGGGCCGGGAGTCGTACGCGGCGAGCGAGGCGCGGTGCAGGGCGCGGGCACGCTCGGTCTCCTGGGCCGCGGCGGCGGGGCCGTACGCGGTGTCGAGGTCGTGCATGAGCGCCTGTACGACGTCCCAGGGCGGCACCTCCAGACCGTCCAGGCAGGCCCGCATGCCGTCGGGGTCACGCCGCCAGAAGACGGCGCACCAGCCACCGCCCTGGTCGAGCTTCGTCATCAGCTTGTTCAGGTAACCCGCGAACTCCCGCACCTGACCCGGGAGTTGATCCACAGCCATCGCATGCTCCCCGGCAGACTGGAGTGCTCCGGTCCGCTAGAAAACACCAGTTGTGTTACAGCGGGGCTACGTGAAGTTTTCAGAGCGGACGCAGTGTGCTGTGCGCGGCCGGGTGAGGGCTGTGCGTGAGGGGTTCAAGCCATCACGGCGACCGACTCAGGCCACCGCGGCCGTCGGCGCAGCCGCTTCGGCCGGTGCGCACCGTACGACGAGTTCGTCCATCGACAGGCCGAGCGTGCGGGCGAGGGCCGCGATCGTGAAGAAGGCAGGGGTCGGAGCACGGCCGGTCTCGATCTTCCGGAGGGTCTCCGCGGAGAGGCCCGCGCCGGCGGCGATCTCCGCCATGCTGCGACCACCGCGGGCCTCACGCAGCAACCGGCCGAGCCGCTCGCCGCGTTCACGCTCTTCGGGGGTCAAGGGGGTGCGCACCATGGCCCCATTCTAATACCGATCCCCGCGAGCGGACCGGTATATTAATTGGACGTTGAGCGGTATAGTAATTGGCATGGTGGAACTGAAGACGGATGCGTCGATGGACGCGATGTACGAGGCCGGGCAGGTCGTGGGGCGCGCGCTGACGGCGGCACGGGAGGCCGCCGACGTGGGCGTGTCGCTGCTGGAACTGGACGAGGTGGCGCACGAGGTACTGCGGAGGGCGGGCGCGTCGTCGCCGTTCCTGGGCTATCGGCCCTCCTTCGCGCCCACGGCCTTCCCGGCCGTGCTCTGCGCCTCCGTGAACGACGCGATCGTGCACGGCATCCCGACCACCTACCGGCTGCGCGACGGCGACCTCGTGTCCCTCGACTTCGGCGCCGAACTGGGCGGCTGGGTCGGGGACTCGGCGATCAGCTTCGTCGTGGGCGAGGCGCGCGCGGCGGATCTGCGGCTCATCGAGACGGCCGAGCGCGCCCTCGCGGCGGGCATCGAGGCGGCCGTCGTCGGCAACCGCATCGGCGACATCGCGCACGCGATCGGCACCGTGTGCCGCGCCGCCGGGTACGGCATTCCGGACGGGTTCGGCGGACACGGGATCGGCCGCCACATGCACGAGGACCCGGGGGTGCCGAACGAGGGGCGGCCCGGGCGGGGGATGCGACTGCGGCACGGGATGGTGCTGGCCATCGAGCCGATGCTGATCGGCGGCGGTACGGACGGGTTCCATGCGGCGCCGGACGGGTGGACGTTGTGCACGGACGACGGGTCCCGGGCGGCACATGTCGAACATACGGTGGCCATTACGGAGGCGGGGCCGCGCGTACTCACAGCGCGGTGACGGTTGCGTCGAAGCGCCGTTGCATCGCCGGCGGTCGTGCGGCTGCGGGTGGGTGGGCGCTGGGCTTTAGGGGCGCGGGGAACTGCGCGACCAGCCCCCACGCACCCGCGGTCACAAACGAACCGCGACCCTCACGACGCCCCCGGTGTAGCCCCGCGACACACGGGAACCCGGTGGCAAATGAACAGCGGATTCCCGGGGCCCGAGGGCTACGGTCCGGACCCCTTCAGTGAGTTCTTCGCCCGTTTCTTCGGCGGTCCGCGCCCGCAGCGGATCGAGATCGGCCGGCTGATGAGCGGCCAGGCCCGCCAGTTGGTGGCCGACGCGGCGGCGTACGCGGCGCGGCACGGCAGCAGTGACCTGGACACCCAGCATCTGCTGCGCGCGGCGCTCTCCGCCGAGCCGACCCGAAGTCTGGTGGCCCGCGCGGGCGCCGACCCCGACACGCTGGCCGGTCAGATCGACGAACGGTCGGGCCCGGAACGACACAAACCGGGCCAGGGGCCGGCCCCCGCGTCGCTGGCCCTGACGCCCGCGGTCAAGCGTGCCCTGCTGGACGCGCATGAACTGGCCCGGGTCACCGGCTCCGGATACATCGGCCCCGAACACGTCCTGAGCGCCCTCGCCGGAAACCCGGACTCGGCCGCCGGGCACATCCTCAACGCCGCGCATCTCTCGGCCTCCGCGCTGCCGCCCGAGGCGTCGGAGCCCTCGGCCACGGGCACGCCCACCGGGCTCCAGTCGCGCTCGGACCTGCCGCGCCGCGCGCCCACGCCGACCCTCGACAAGTACGGGCGCGATCTGACGGATCTCGCGCGGCAGGGGCGTATCGACCCGGTCATCGGACGGGAGGAGGAGATCGAGCAGACCGTCGAAGTGCTCTCCCGGCGCGGCAAGAACAACCCCGTGCTCATCGGTGAGGCGGGCGTCGGCAAGACCGCGATCGTGGAGGGGCTGGCCCAGCGCATCGCCGAGGGGGACGTGCCCGACGTGCTGGCCGGGCGCCGGGTGGTCGCCCTGGACCTGTCCGGTGTGGTCGCCGGGACCCGCTACCGGGGCGACTTCGAGGAGCGGCTGACGAGCATCGTCGACGAGATCCGCGCGCACTCCGAGGAACTGGTCGTCTTCATCGACGAGTTGCACACCGTCGTGGGCGCCGGGGCCGGCGAGGGCAGCGTGATGGACGCGGGCAACATCCTCAAGCCGGCCCTGGCACGCGGCGAGCTGAACATCGTCGGGGCGACGACGCTGGAGGAGTACCGGCGGATCGAGAAGGACGCGGCGCTGGCCCGCCGGTTCCAGCCGGTGCTGGTCTCCGAGCCGAGCGGCGAAGACGCCCTGGAGATCCTGCGCGGCCTGCGCGACCGTTACGAGGCCCACCACCAGGTCCGCTACACCGACGAGGCGCTGGTGGCCGCCGTCGACCTGTCCGACCGGTATCTCACCGACCGCCGGCTGCCCGACAAGGCCATCGATCTGATGGACCAGGCCGGGGCCCGGGTCCGGCTGCGCGCCCGGACGAAGGGGACGGACGTGCGGGCCCTGGAGCGGGACATCGAGCAGTTGACCAGGGACAAGGACCAGGCGGTCGCGGGTGAGCAGTACGAGCAGGCCACGCGGTTGCGGGACCGGATCGGCGAGCTGAAGGAGCAAATCGCCGAGGGGCGCGGCGAGAAGCGAGCCGACGACGGGCAGAGCCTGGAGATCGGTGCCGAGGACATCGCCGAGGTGGTCTCCCGGCAGACCGGCATCCCCGTCAGCAGCCTCACCCAGGAGGAGAAGAAACGGCTGCTGGGGCTGGAGGAGCGGCTGCACCGGCGGGTCGTCGGACAGGACGAGGCGGTGAGCGTGGTGGCGGAGGCCGTGCTGCGCTCGCGCGCCGGGCTCGCCAGTCCCGAGCGGCCGATCGGCAGCTTCCTCTTCCTGGGCCCGACCGGCGTCGGCAAGACGGAGCTGGCCCGCGCGCTGGCGGATGCCCTGTTCGGCAGCGAGGACCGCATGGTGCGGCTCGACATGAGCGAGTACCAGGAGCGGCACACGACCAGCCGCCTGGTGGGCGCCCCGCCCGGCTACGTGGGCCACGAGGAGGCCGGCCAGCTGACGGAGACCGTGCGACGGCATCCGTACTCACTGCTGTTGCTGGACGAGGTGGAGAAGGCGCACCCGGACGTCTTCAACGTCCTGCTCCAGGTCCTCGACGACGGCCGGCTCACCGACGCCCAGGGCCGCACGGTCGACTTCACCAACACCGTGATCGTCATGACCAGCAACCTGGGCTCGGAGGCCATCGGCCGGGGCGGTTCGGGGCTGGGCTTCTCGGTGGGCGGCGCCGAGGCGGCCGAGGAGGACCGGCGCGAGCGCGTCCTGAGGCCACTGCGGGAGCACTTCCGGCCCGAGTTCCTCAACCGCATCGACGAGATCGTCGTCTTCCGTCAGCTCACCGACGACCAACTCCGTCGGATCACCGACCTGTTGCTGGAGCAGACGCGGCACCGGCTGCACGCGCAGGGCGTCACCATCGAGTTCACCGAGCAGGCCGTCGACCTTCTCGCCCGCGACGGCCACCAGCCCGAGTACGGTGCCCGGCCGCTGCGCCGCACGATCCAGCGGGAGGTCGACAACCCCCTGTCCCGGCTGCTGCTCGACGGCCGGCTGCCGTCAGGCAGCCGGGTGGTGGCCGAAGTGGAGGACGGGCGGCTCGCGTTCCGTACGACGCCGCCCGCCCCCGACCTCGCTACTTGACCGGGTGCACGACCATCGCCGCGCCGCCCCCGCGCCGTACCGTCTCCGCGGCGGCCAGCCACTTGCCGTTCGACAGGCGTTGGACGGCGGTGGCCGCGCCGATCTCCGGGTTCTGCCGGAAACCGTGCCCGATGGCCTCGAGTTCGGTCCTCAACGGGCTGTTCCACAAGCCCGGTTCGAGTTCCGTGGTGGTCTGGTTGCGCTGACTGGCGCGCGGCGCGGCGATCGCGTCGACCAGCGGCAGGCCCCGGTCGAGGAAGCCGGTGAGGGTCTGCAGCACGGTGGTGATGATGGTCGCGCCGCCGGGTGAGCCGAGCGCCACCACGGGCTTGTAGTGCTTGTCCAGCACGATGGTCGGCGACATCGACGAACGGGGCCGCTTGCCCGGCCCCGGCAGGTTCGGGTCGTGAACGGCCGGGTTGGCCGGGGTGAAGGAGAAGTCCGTCAGCTCGTTGTTGAGCAGGAAGCCCCGGCCCGGCACGGTGATGCCGCTGCCGCCGGTCTGCTCGATGGTGAGGGTGTAGGAGACGACGTTGCCCCACTTGTCGGCGACCGTGAGGTGGGTCGTGCTGTCGCCCTCGTACGTCGTCGGCGCGGCCGTACCGCCCGTCGCGCAGGGGGCCGGGTCGCGCGGGTCGCCCGGTGCGACGGGGCTGGTGAGGACCGCGTCGTCCTTGATCAGGCACTCGCGGGAGTCGGCGAACCGCTGCGAGAGCAGTTCCTTCGTCGGTACGTCCTCGAAGGCGGGGTCGCCGACCCACCGCCCGCGGTCGGCGAACGCGATACGGCTGGCCTCGATGTAGCGGTGCAGGTACTGGACGTCGCTCGCCTTCGAGAGGTCGGTCCGCTCCAGGATGTTGAGCGCCTCGGCGACGGTCGTGCCGCCGGAGGACGAGGGAGCCATCCCGTAGACGTCGAGACCTCGGTACGACGCCTTCGTGGGCGCCTGGCGCTTGGTGCGGTAGAGGGCGAGGTCGGCGGTGGTCAGGTCGCCGGGGCGGGCGTTGTAGCCCGAATTCGGGTCCACCGGGGGCTTGTTGACCGTGTCGACGATGTCCTGGGCGAGGTCGCCCCGGTAGAGGGCGCCGATGCCCTCGCGGCCCAACTCCGCGTAGGTGCGCGCCAGATCGGGGTTCTTGAGGGTCGAGCCGACCACCGGAAGCTCGCCGCCGGGCAGATACAGGTCGACCGTGTCCGGGAAGTTCCGGAAGCGGGCCTCGTTGGAGGCGGTCTGGGCGCGGAAGGTCTCGTCGACCACGAACCCGTCACGGGCGAGCTTCTCGGCCGGCTTCAGCAGCTTGCCGAGCGGCTTGCTGCCCCAGCTCTTCAGCGCCGTCTGCCAGGTGGCGGGCGTGCCGGGCGTGCCGACGCTCAGCCCGCTGGTGACGGCCTCCGCGAACGGGATCGGCTGCCCGTTCTCCAGGAACAGGTTTTCACCGGCGCTCCGGGGCGCGGTCTCGCGGCCGTCGACGGTGTGCACCTTGCGGGACTTGGCGTCGTAGTAGACGAAGTAGCCGCCTCCGCCGATACCCGCGGAGTAGGGCTCGGTGACGCCGAGCGCGGCGGCGGTGGCGACGGCCGCGTCCACCGCGTTGCCGCCCTTACGGAGCACCTCGATGCCGGCTGCGGAGGCGTCCGGATCGACACTGGAGACGGCACCGCCGTAGCCGACGGCCACCGGGGTCTTCGGGGCGGTGTCCGTCGCGGCGGAGGTCGGCGGGGCCGCCCCCACCGACACCACGGCGGACGTTGCCGCCAGTACAGCCAGTTTCCGCGCGACAGGGCGACGCAGACGCATCCGTACCTCCAGTCAAGGACCGTGCGCGCAGACTAACGCGGTTGCCATGGTCCCGTCAGGAGGCACCCCGAGGCCGTAAATCGGACAGGGATTCGGACGGTGTTCGGCGGCGCCCGCTACCATGCGCGGCCATGAATGACGACGTGCGCAATATCGTCCTCGGCGTGATCGCGGCGGGGATCAGTGCCTCGCTGGGCTGGTTCGTCCGGACGTACCTGTGGAAGCGGAAGCTCCGCCGCAAGCAGACGTTCTTCGGGCTGCCCGAGAACTCCGAGTCCCTGCTGGTGGTCAACCGCGACCCGTCCAGCGCGGACCTGGCGGTCCACCGCTTCGACGTGTTCGCGCTGCTGGAGCTCTCCGCGCTGATCAAGGACTGCGGGGCGCACGCGCAGATGATCACCCAGGACGCGGCGCAGCAGGGCTTCGGCGAGCGGACCGAGTTCTGCGTGGGCGGGCCCGTCTCGAATCGCCGTATGGCCGCGCACATCGGTGCCATGCTGCCCGGCATACGCTTCCACACCGACCCCGAGCCCGGCCCCGACCGGGGCGCGTTCCACATCGGCAGCGATCGCTACCGCCTGGAGCCCGGTATCACCGAGCACGTCATCCTGGCCCGGCTCACCACCGGCCAGCCGGACCAGGCGCGGCCCGTCTTCCTCTTCTGCGGCCAGCGGGCGATCACCAACCAGGCCGCCACCCGCTACCTCGCCCGCCACCACGAGCGCCTGCACCGCAAGTACGGCACCGGCACCTTCGTCCTCCTCCTGAAGGTCGTCAACTCCCAGGCGTACGGCCCCGATGTGGTCGAACTCGTCGCGGACGTCACCCGCGCGGCCCAGGCCCCGGCACCCACGGTCCCCGCACAGATCTCACACCGCGCCTCCTGATTCGAGGAAACGTTACCGTCACGTAACTTACTGGGGAGTTACCTCTGGTAAGGCAGGCCGGTTACCGTCGGGTCACTTTGCACTTACACGAGTGAGGAGCGACCCGTGAGACACCCGAACGGCACCACATCGCGCACGGCCAGGGCTCTGCGGACGAGCGCCGCGGGCGCCGTCTCGGCCACCCTGGTCGCCGGCGCGGCCCTCGGCCTCGCCCCCGCCGCACAGGCCGCGTCCGGCTCCGCCGCCGCCCCCACCACCCGCTTCGTCGACATCAAGGGCGACGACGGCACCGTCCTCAAGGCCAACGTCGTCGCCCCGGCCGACGCCTCCCGCGCGTACCCGCTCCTCGTGCTCCCCACGAGCTGGGGCCTCCCCCAGGTCGAGTACCTGGCCCAGGCCCAGCAGCTCGCCGACGCCGGTTACGTCGTCGTCAGTTACAACGTCCGCGGCTTCTGGGAGTCCGGCGGATACATAGAGGTGGCGGGACCACCCGACATAGCCGACGCCTCCAAGGTCATCGACTGGGCCCTCGCCAACACCCCGGCCGACGCCGGGCGCATCGGCATGGCGGGACTGTCGTACGGCGCGGGCATCAGCCTGCTGACCGCCGCACACGACAAGCGCGTCAAGGCGGTCGCCGCGCTGAGCGGCTGGGCGGACCTGATCGACTCGATCTACGGCGGGCGCACCCAGCACCTCCAGGCCGCCGCCCTGCTGGACGGGGCCGGACGGATCACCGGCCGCCAGGGCCCCGAACTCCAGCAGATCTTCAAGGACTTCTACGCGTCCAAACTCGACAAGGAGGGGGACATGATCGCCTGGGGGGAGAAACGTTCCCCCGAGACCTATCTGGGCCGGCTCAACACCCACGGCACGGCCGTCATGCTCGCCAACGCCTGGGGCGACTCGATCTTCCCGCCCAACCAGTACGCCGACTTCTACGAGAAGCTCACCGGCCCCAAGCGGCTTCAGCTCCGGCCCGGCGACCACGCCACCACCGAGGTGACCGGCCTGTTCGGGCTGCCCAACGACGTGTGGACGGACACCCGGCGCTGGTTCGACCGCTACCTCAGGGGCACGGCCAACGGCATCGACCGCGAGCAGCCCGTCCAGCTCAAGTCCCGTACGGGCGGCGCCTTCGAGGGCTATCCGGACTGGAAGTCGGTCACCGCGACGCGCGAGAAGATCGCCCTCACGAGCGGCACCACGATCCGCGCCAACGTCGACTCCGGCGCGAACGGCGGCGTGGTCTTCCTCTCCAGCATCCTGGACCAGGTCGCCCAACTCCCGCCCATGGCCTCGATACCGCTGCTGCCGCGCCGCTGGGCGGCCGTGTGGCAGTCGGAGAAGTACCCGACGGCACGGTCCGTGCGCGGCACCGCGAAGCTGCACACCACGGTGACGGCCACCAAGGAGAGCGGCACCCTCGTCGCGTACCTGTACGACGTGGGCCCGCTCGGCCTCGGCAAGCTGGTCAGCCACGCGCCGTACACCTTCCACGGCCAGACACCCGGCAAGCCGTTCGGCGTGGACCTGGAGTTGCTCTCCACGGCCTACGACGTCCCGGCGGGCCACCGTCTCGCCCTGGTCGTCGACACGGTCGACCCGCTCTACATCGAGCACAACCCGACCGGCGCGCAGCTGACCTTCTCCTCGCCGCCGAACGACCCGTCGTACGTGTCGATCCCGCTGCGCGAGCAGTGATCTCCGGCTGCCGCCGGACGGGCCTGGCCCTCGGGCTACTGCGCGCCTGGCAGCAGCGTCCCTGTTGTGGCCGGGGTGGCGTCCACGGCCTCGGTCACCCCCAAGTGGGTGAACCGCTCATCGTAGTCGAGGCCCGCGCCCGGTCCAGCGGGGGTGGTCAGTGCTTGAGGATCTTGGAGAGGAAGTCCTTGGCACGGTCGCTCTCCGGGTTGGTGAAGAACGCGTCCGGAGCGCGGTCCTCGACGATACGGCCGTCCGCCATGAAGACGACGCGGTTGGCGGCGGAGCGGGCGAAGCCCATCTCGTGGGTGACGACGACCATGGTCATGCCCTCGCGCGCCAACTGCTGCATGACTTCGAGGACTTCGTTGATCATCTCCGGGTCGAGGGCCGAGGTCGGCTCGTCGAAAAGGATCACCTTGGGGTCCATGGCGAGGGCGCGGGCGATGGCCACCCGCTGCTGCTGACCCCCGGAGAGCTGCGCCGGGTACTTCGGCGCCTGGTCGGCGAGGCCGACACGGTCGAGGAGTTCGCGGGAGCGTTTTTCCGCGTCCTCCTTCCTCCGTTTGCGGACCTTGATCTGACCGAGTGAGACGTTCTGCAGGACGGTCTTGTGCGCGAAGAGGTTGAAGGACTGGAAGACCATGCCGACGTCCGCGCGGAGCGCCGCGAGCGCCTTGCCCTCCTTCGGCAGCGGCTGTCCGTCGATCTGGATCGTGCCGGAGTGAATGGGCTCCAGCCGGTTGATGGCCCTGCACAGCGTCGACTTCCCCGACCCCGACGGACCGATGACGACGACCACCTCCCCCTTGGCGACGGTGAGGTCGATGTCCTGGAGGACATGCAGCTCGCCGAAGTACTTGTTCACGTCGTGCATCTCGATCAGCGGATCGACCGCCATGCCCTGCCCGCCCTACTCGCTCTCGACCGTCTCATGTCGTGTCGTGTCGCAGGAGCCGCAAACTATCCGGACGGCAGGTGCCTCAATACGCGACACGCACTCTCGGGGATTAGCCGTATTGTCAGGAAGCCGCCGTGCCGGAGCCGCGTCGAAGGGCGATCACCCCTCCGCCACCTCGGCGTACAGCTGGGAGAGTTCCGGGGCACCGCTGGCGGCCCACTCCTGGCCGGCCTCGACCACGTCGATCTCACGGCCGGAGGCCAGTCGCACCACGGGCTGCCCGTTGGGCCAGATCTCCCAGCGGGCTCCGGGGACCGTCCGTACGACGACCGTGCCCAGGTACAGCCCGGCGTCGTTCCCGAGCCAGGCCACCGTCTCCTCGTCGTCGCGCCAGCGCGGGACGAGTTGGTCGAGCGCCTCCAACGAGGCTGCGGAGTCGTCGAGTTCGACACCGGCCCGCGTCGCCTGCGTGCGCAGCAGTTCGCATTCGGAGAGGAGTTCGGCGAGTCCCTCGTGACCGTCGTCGTCACCGTCGCCGGTGAACACCGCGACCCCGAACGCGGGATCACGCCTCTTGCGCCAGTTTCCCAGGAAAGAGATGTTCATGCGGTCAGCGTGTCATTCGCACCGTCCTTCGCACCACAGGCGCGCGGGGACCGCTTGTTCGCCGGGAGTTCGCCCGCAGTTCGCGTGGGCCTCATTGACGGGCCCCTGACGCCTCTTTAGCGTCGTGGCGCAACTGTCGTCTCATCGTTGTACCGATGCCGCACCGGTCATCGTCATCGGCATCATCGTCTTCAGCGAGCGGGAGGGGTCACGCGTGCGCCGACGCGTCTGGGGAACGGCCGTCGTACTGGCACTGACGGCGGCGGTCGCACCCGTCGCCTCCGCCCGCGCCGCCGACGGCGGAGCGACCCAACCGGTGCCGCTGGAACGCCTCTTCGACAACCGGGCGGTCAGCGACGACGCACAGCCCGCCGGGGCCGACTTCGACGGCTCCGGGGGTTCCCTCTCGGCGACCGACCTCAAGGCCGCGGGGTGGACACCCGGACGTACCCTGACCGTTCAGGGCGCCCGTCTGACCTGGCCGCGCCGCACGGCCGGCGAGCCCGACAACGTACGTGCCGCCGGACAGTCCGTACGCGTCCGGGGCAGGGGCGACGCGCTCGCCTTCCTCGTCGCCGCCACGGGCGGCACCGAGGCGACCGGCACCGGCACGGTCCGCTATGCGGGCGGCGCCCGTTCCGCGTACCGCCTGGCCGCCCCCGACTGGCGCACCGGACCGCTCGCCACCAAGGCCGTCGCGCTCCCCCACGTCAACACCCCCGGCGGTCAACTCACCGAGAAGGCACGGCTGTACGTCGTCACCGTGCCGGTCGCGCGGGGCCGCGAGGTCGCCTCGGTGACCCTGCCGCGCAACCGGGACCTGCATGTCTTCGCCCTCTCGGTGCGCCCCGAGTCGCGTGGCTGGACCGGCAGTTGGGCCGCCTCCACCTCCGGCTACACGGCCGTCGGCCCCTGGACCGACCGGACGCTGCGGCTCGTCGTCCACACCTCGGCGGGCGGGCCCCGGGTGCGGATCCGGCTCGACAACACCTTCGCGTCGGCGCCGGTTCGGATCGGAAGCGCGACCGTGGCCTTGCAGGCCGCGGGGGCGACCGCCCGGAGCACGCCGGTGCCGCTGTCGTTCCGGGGTGCGGCGGACGCCGAAATCCCAGCGGGCGCACAGACGTTCAGCGATCCGCTGGGCTTCGAGGTGCCCCCGGACACCAACCTGCTGGTGAGCTTCCACCTGCCGGGGACCGTGACGGCCGCGCCCGTGCACCGGCTCGCCCAGCAGACGTCGTACGTCAGCGGGCCGGGCGACCACGCGGGCGACGGCTCGGCGACGGCGTACACCTCGACGATCACGACCTGGCCGCTGCTGACCGGCGTGGACGTGGGCGGCGGGCCGGGCTCCGTCGTCCTGCTCGGGGACTCGATCACCGACGGGGACAAGTCCGGGGTCGACGCGAACCGGCGGTGGCCGAACGTGCTGGCCGGACGGCTGCTGAACCAGGACGAGGTCCCGCGCTACGGCGTCCTCAACCAGGGGATCTCGGCGAACCGTGTGGTCACCGACCGCTACCCCGGCGACGGCGTCTCCACCGACACGGGTGGCGTCAGCGCCCTGCACCGCCTCGACCGCGACGTCCTCGCCCAGACCTCCGCCCGCAGCGTCGTCGTCTTCCAGGGCGTCAACGACATCCGCTGGGGCACGACGGCGGCCGAGGTCATCACCGGGCTGCGGGAGATCGCCGCCCGTGGCCATGAACGCGGCCTGCGCGTGCTCGTGGCCACGATCGCGCCCTGCGAGGGCGAGGCCCGCTGCACGGCCGCCGTCGACGCCCAGCGGATCGCGGTGAACGAGTGGATCCGGGGCAACGAGGAGTTCGACGGGGTCCTCGACTTCGACGAGGTGCTGCGGGACCCGGAGAGGCCGAGTCGGATGCTTCCCGCGTACGACAGCGGGGACCATCTGCACCCCGGAGACGCGGGGTTGGCCGCGCTGGCCGAGTCGGTGGACCTCGGTCTGCTGTGACGGCCTACACCTCCAGGTCCACCACCACCGGCGCGTGATCCGACGCGCCCTTGCCCTTGCGCTCCTCGCGGTCCACGTACGAATCGGTCACCGCCTTGGAGAACGCCTCGTTGCCGTAGACGAGGTCGATGCGCATGCCCCGGTTCTTCGGGAAGCAGAGCTGGCGGTAGTCCCAGTAGGTGAAGGGGTGTTCGTACTTCAGGGGGCGGGGGACCACGTCGGAGAGGCCGGCCTCGCGGAGGGAGGCGAGGGCGGCGCGCTCGGCGGGGGTGACGTGGGTGAGGCCCTCGAAGGCGGCCACGTCGTACACGTCGTCGTCCGTCGGCGCCACGTTGTAGTCGCCCATGACGGCGAAGGGGCGGCTGCCGGCCGCGTCACCGGCGACGGCGGCCTTGAGGGCCTCGAACCACTGGAGCTTGTACGCGTAGTGCGGGTGGTCGACCTCGCGGCCGTTCGGCACGTACACCGACCAGACGCGGACCGGGCCGCAGGTGGCGGAGATCGCGCGGGGCTCCACGGAGCCGTCGTAGCCGGGGTCGCCGGGCAGGCCCTTGACGACGTCCTCGACGCCGACGCGGGAGAGCACCGCCACGCCGTTCCACCGCCCCGTCGCGTGCACCGCCGCCTCGTAGCCCGCCTCACGGAGGGCGTCGAACGGGAAGCCGTCCTCGGCGATCTTGGCCTCCTGGAGGCAGAGCACGTCCGTGCCGCTGCTCTCCAGCCAGGCCAGGAGCCTCGGGAGGCGGGCGGTGATCGAGTTCACGTTCCAGGTCGCGATGCGCATGCCTCACAACCTACCGGGCGGGTCCGACAACGCCGGTGCCGCCCGGTCGCCGCCGTCGGACCTGCGCGTTTCTCAGATGTCCGCGGAGGCGCCGGGCGCCAGGCGCAGGTGCTCCGCGCCGCCCAGGCCGCCGATCTGTCGGTCGTAGATGGGGCGGGCGAGATCGGTGAGGAGCGCGTCGTGGATGTCGTACGCGCGCTGCGGCTGGACCTCGCGGACGTAGTCGATGACCTCGGAGATCTTGCTCCAGGGGGCCATGACGGGGAGCATCAGCGTCTCGACGGCGTGGTCGGGGACGGTGAGGGCGTCGCCGGGGTGGAAGACGCGGCCGCCGTCGACGAGGTAGCCGACGTTGGTGATGCGCGGGATGTCCGGGTGGATCACGGCGTGGAGCTCGCCGTGGACCTGGACGTCGAACCCGGCGGCGGTGAACGTGTCCCCGTGGCCGACGGTGTGCACCCGGCCCGGGAAGGCGGAGGAGATCTTCTCGGCGACGGACCGCAGGGTCCAGATCTCGGCGGCCGGGTTGCCCTCCAGGGCCGTCCGCAGCCGTCCTTCGTCGAAGTGGTCGGGGTGCTCGTGCGTGACCAGGACGGCGTCCGCGCCGGCCGCGGCGTCCTCCTCGCTGAACCCGCCCGGGTCGATGACCAGCGTGCGTCCGTCCTTCTCCAGACGGACGCAGGCGTGCGACTTCTTCGTGAGCGTGAGCTTCGTGGGTCCCATGGGTCCATCCTGCCCGACCACCGCTGCCGGGCTCCCCGGCGTGGTCACTCCTCGGGGGTGGTCTCCTCGCGGATGACCTGCTGGGCCACCTTGAAGGCGCTGTTCGCGGCCGGTACGCCGCAGTACACGGCGGCCTGGAGAAGGACTTCCTTGATCTCGTTCGGGGTGAGGCCGTTGCGCAGGGCGGCGCGGGTGTGGAAGGCGAGTTCGTCCAGGTGTCCGCCGGCGACGAGGGCGGTCAGGGTGACGCAGCTGCGGGAGCGGCGGTCGAGACCGGGCCGGTCCCAGATCTCGCCCCAGGCGTAGCGGGTGATGAACTCCTGGAAGTCGCCGGAGAACGCGTCCGCCGAGGCCAGCGCCCGGTCCACGTGCGCGTCGCCGAGCACCTCGCGGCGGACCTTGAGCCCGGTGTCGTACGGATCCGGTCTGCCCAGCGCCTCGGGCTGGAAGGCGGCCGGGGCGATCTCGGCGACCGGCCCGGTCTGCGGCGGGACGGCGGCGAGGGCCGGCTTGACCGGGGCCGCCGGGATGGCGACCTGGCCGGTGGTGGAGTCGTAGGCGGACTGCCAGGCCGTGGAGAAGTGGCGGACGAGGAGGTCGGTGACCGCGGCGGGCTGCTCGACGGGGACGAGGTGCGAGGCGCCGGGGACGACGGCGAGCCGTGCGTCCGGGATGCCGGCGACCAGCGTACGGGCCTCGGCGGGGCCGGTGACCTGGTCGTCGGAGCCGACGAGGACGAGGGTGGGGACGCCGATCCGGCCGAGCTCGGCCCGCACGTCGAACGAGGCGAGGGCCTCGCAGGCGGCGATGTAGCAGCCGGGGTCGGTGGTGCGGACCATCTGCACGGCCCACTCGGTGATCGCGGGCTGCGCCGCCGCGAACCCGGCGGTGAACCAGCGGTCCGGAGAGGTACGGGCGATCGGGTCGAGGCCGTTCGTCCGTACGATCACCCCGCGCTGGCGGAACTCGTCGGCGGTGCCGAAGCGGGGCGAGGCGGCGATCAGCGCGAGCGAGGCGAGGCGTTCCGGGTGGCGCAGCGCCAGTTCGGCCCCGATGGCACCGCCGAACGCGCAGCCGGCGTATCCGAAACGCTGCACGCCGACGGCGTCGAGGGTGGCCAGCAGCCGGGCGGCCAGCTCGGTGACCGAGCCGCCCGGGTAGGCGGGCGCGCCGCCGTGGCCCGGCAGGTCGAAGCGGAAGATCCGCCACTGTTTGGCCAGTTCGGGGATCTGGCGATCCCACATGTGCCATGTGGTACCCAGGGAGGGACCCAGGATCAGGACGGGAGCCTCTTCTGGCCCGTCAAAGCGGTATTGCAGGGTGTTCGACGGTGTCTCAATCACGCCCCAGACCCTCTCACGTATCACGAAATCTCACACGGACCGGGGAGCCCGGCGGCTCTTGACCCTCTCGGCGCGGCACGTCCGGCACTGCCGGAGCCCTCGGGGATCGAGATACGAGTTCTCCGGCGTGTACGCGTGGCCGTGGGGACAGTGCGTCCTCCTGGCTCGCGCGCTCTCCCAGTCCCTACGCCACGGAGCTTCCTTCTTTGGCGCGGCTTCCAGGTGGTCCGGGTTGCAGCAAAGCGTAAAGTGCCGTCCCCGAGGACCGGCATGACGCACCTGGGAAGGCCGGCGACCTTCAGCGGATGCTCGCCGAGCGCGGGCTCACCATGAGCGCGGGCAAGCTCTCCGGGTTGTGGTCGGGCCGGCCGAACCCAGCATCAAGCTCGACGAACTCGAAGTCTTCTGCGCTGTGCTGGACTGCGGTCAACAAGGCCCGTCGACCCCGTCGTCGGCTAGCTCGTCGACGCTTGGAAGCTCGTCCGGCCGCCCCACCCTCACCGCCGCCTACAAGAAAGCCGACTACTTCGCCCGCAATGTCGGCACGATCCAGGTCCTCATCGACCGCGAGTCCATCCTCACCGAAGCCGCCGCCGGCGGCGAACAGCCGTGGAAGTACGACGACCTTGGTGGGTTACTCCAGCTACGACTTCTTCGCCAAGTGCCCGCACCGGCTGGCCTGCGCACGCCGCCTGCCCTTGAGGGAGACCGCGGGGCGGTCACCGCCCTCGCCGAACGCCTCGCGGACACACCCACCCCGGCAGACCCAACCCCCAGGGAGCCGGGCACCACCGACCACTCCGTGCCCCTGACCCAGCTCAAGAACACGATCACTCCGCGCGGAGACAACGGCGGCCGACAGCCGCGCTCATCCCTGGTGCGGATCAAGGAGAAACCAGTGGTTCACCGTGGGGCCCTGCGCAGCAAGCCCACCTCCGAGGGATTCGTAGAGGGACCGAGCTGCCCCGTTCGCCTCCCCGGTGGTCAGGAACATCTTCGTGGCCCCGGCCTTCGCCCCAGCCTCCATGAAGACGCGAAGAAGATCCCGTCCGACGCCCCGACGGCGATGGGCTTCCGCCACCTCGAGTTGGTGGACATAAAGCTCGATGACGAGTCCGGACGAGGCAGGTGGTGTCCCCAGCACCACCCGGACGGCGTGGTCGGCCGCAGAGAACTGCCAGGCGACCGCGGCGGCAAAGGAGACCTCTATGACGAAATCCAGGCCGAAGCCGATCGGGGAGTTCGGGGTCAGGTGCGGCGGGCGGCCCAGACGGTGCGCTCGGTGCGTACCGTCAGGTCGTCGCGGCGCAGGAGGCTGTGCGGGCTGCTGGTGTCGAGGAGCTGGTCGAGCGCGGCGAGATCCTCGGGGGAGAGTCTTTCGGTGATGACGCTGCGGATGCGCTGCAGGACGCCGAGGGCGTAGCGGCCGATCGCTTCGCTGCGCGAGCCTTCGATGTTCACGGCGATGGTGCGTTCGCCCTCGACTGTGAAGCCGGCGGCGGTCAGCATCGGGCCCCAGTCGGCGCCGCGGTAGGGCATGTGTTCGGCTTGGCGGCGGTCGGCTGCGGCGTGGACGCGCTCTTCCATGCCGGGCCGTTCCGCGGGGGCATCCGCGGGCAGGAAGCGGGGATGGCCGGCCAGTTCGACGACGGCGAACAGGCCGCCGGGGGCGAGCGCGTCGTGGACGGTGCGCAGTGCGCGGTCGGGGTGGTCCATGTGGTGCATCGAGGCCGACGCCCATACCAGGTCCGGTGAGCCGAGGTCGGGCCAGGCGGCTTCATCGAGGTCGGCCTGCACCGTGCGCACGTGCTCCTGGACGCCGCGGGTGCACGCCTTGGTGCGCAGGCGCTGAAGGTGTTCGGCGGACGCGTCGACGGCGGTGACGTGCGCGTCGGGGAAGCGGTCGAGGAGGGCGAAGGTGCCCGCGCCCGTGCCACAGCCCAGATCCACGATGTGGTGTGGGCCGGTATGCAGCGGCAACCAAGCGGTGATGGAGGCGGTGTGCTCGGCGAGGACCTCGGCGTCCAGGTCGAGGATCTCCACCTGGCCGTCGGTTCCGTGTCCATGGTGGTGACCGTGCAAAGCGCCGTGGTGGGGGGTGTGCGGGTGTGCTTGGTTCATGCTCTCGACACTAAGACTGCTATGCGCGTGCGGCACGAATTCTTCCGGTTTACGCAAGACGATGGCCGGGGGTGCTGCCCGATGCGCAAGAGGTCACCACTACGCAGGCCGTCGCGCAGCCCGCGCCGTCATCCGGGAGCACCCTGAGCGTTGTCGTCGCCGTCGCGCTGGTGGCCGCGGCGGGCGTCGCGGTCGAAGATGCCGAGGATCTCGCAGGGCCCGCCTTCGGCGCCGATGGCGTGCGGCATCATCGTGGGGAACTCGGCCGCCTGGTTGGTCTCAAGGCGGAAGCGGCGGTGGCCGAGCATGAGGATCGCCGTGCCGGACAGGACGACGAGCCATTCGTGCCCTGGGTGGGCGCGCATGCGCGCCGGGTTCTCGGGGGGTGGTTCGGTCAGGCGCTGGCGCACCACGCTCATTCCGGGGTCGGCCTTGATGGTCCAGCGCATCTGGCTGTGGGTGCTGTCGATCGTCGGGCTGGCGACTACGTCGTCGGTGGCGGTTTCCACGAGTTGATCCAGCGTGGTGTCCAGGGCGCGGGCGAGAGTGACCAGCTGATCCAGTGCGAGGCGGCGCCGGCCGTTCTCGATGCGGCTCAGCGAGGACTGGCTGAGGTGGGCGCGGGTGGCCAACTCCTCCAGGGACCAGCCCTGCGCTACCCGCAAGGCTCGGATGCGTTTGCGTACGAGGCTGTCCAGATCTCCATCTTCTTGCGTCATACGCAACATCATATGCCTCCAGAGCAAGTCCGGCTTAGCTTCGTGTGTGGACGGTCCGAGGCGATGGGGCCGCGCACGAGGAAAGGCAGGAGGCCACGGCTGTGACGACTTCTCCGTATGTGAGCGACGCACTGCCCAGTGGAACCGTCGACGCGGTGGTGATCGGCGGCGGTGCCGCGGGGCTGAACGGTGCGCTGATGCTCGCTCGCTCCCGCCGCTCGGTCGTCGTGATCGACAGCGGCACCCCGCGCAACGCGCCGGCCGAAGCCATGCACGGTTTCATCGTCCTGGACGGCACCCCGCCCCCCGAGATCCTTCGGCGAGGCCGGGAGCAGGTGCGCCAGTACGGAGGGCGCGTCGTCTTCGGTGAGGTGGCCTCGGCCGAGCCCGTCGCCCCGTCGGCTGACGGGGACCTGCGTTTCACCATCACCCTGGCCGACGGCCGGAGCGTGACCGCGCGCCGGGTCCTGGTGGCCACCGGCCTGCAGGACGTACTGCCCGAGATCCCCGGCCTCGCCGAGCACTGGGGACACAGTGTGGTGCACTGCCCGTACTGCCACGGCTGGGAAGTGCGCGACGAGCCCATCGGCGTCCTCGCCACCGGCCCGGCCTCCATCGGCCACGCACTCCTGTTCCGCCAGCTGACCGAGGACCTGACCTACTTCACCCACGGCACTTCTCTGGATGAGGACACCCGCGCACGCTTCGCCGCCCGCAGCATCCCCATCGTCGACACCCCGGTGCAGGAGATCGTCACCAACGAGGACGGCACCCTCGCCGGGGTGCGCCTGACCGACGGCCAGGTCGTGGCCCGCCGCGTCCTCGCGGTCGCCACCCGGATGGAGGCCCGCACCGAGGGCCTGGACGGTCTGAAGCTGCCGATGCAGGACCTGCCCGACAACATGGGCCGCGGCTTCGCCTCCGGAATGGCCGGCACCACCGAGGCGCCGGGCGTGTGGGTGGCCGGCAACGCCACCGACCTCTCCGCCCAGGTCGGCGCCTCCGCCGCAGCCGGCGCCCTGGCCGGTGCCCACATCAACGGCCTGCTGGTCACCGCGGATACCGACGCGGCCCTCGCCGCAGCCCAGGGCGAGCCCCTCGCCCCCTGACATCCCGGCACGGCATCGGCCCACCGCTCGACCGCACCCGGCGACGCGCGCGGCGGGCCCAAGCCCCGGCTCCCCCTTCACTCGGCGACCGGCCCTGCTCCGGCGCTGACTCGGCATGCCCATTTTGAGAGGAATCCATGAGTACGAACCAGCCCATACAGGCCGCGCAGGCCAGCGGCGGGGGTGTTCCCGACGCGCGTCAGCTGCGTACGATCCTGATCACCGTCTCCATCGCCCTGATGGCGGTCATCGCCTCGGTGACCGGACTGAACGTCGCGCAGACCCACATGGCCGTGGAATTCGGCGCCTCCCAGAGCACAGTCCTGTGGATCATCAACATCTACACCCTCGCCCTGGCCGCGTTGCTGCTGCCGCTCGGCGCCCTGGGCGACCGCCTGGGCCGCAAGCCCATGCTCATCGCCGGACTGGGCGTCTTCGGCATCGCCACCGTCGTCGCGGGCCTGGCCCCGACGGCGGAGGTG
This sequence comes from Streptomyces sp. NPDC002787, assembly GCF_053592095.1. Classification (NCBI taxonomy): domain Bacteria; kingdom Bacillati; phylum Actinomycetota; class Actinomycetes; order Kitasatosporales; family Streptomycetaceae; genus Streptomyces; species Streptomyces sp. NPDC002787. The sequence continues at coordinate 313,201 of NZ_JBSFVC010000006.1, forward strand.
ATGCTCGCCGCCCGCGTGGCCAGCGGTATCGGCGCCGCGATGATCATGCCGATCACACTTGCCGTCATCACCTCCACCTTCCCCGAAGAGCAGCGCGGCAAGGCGATCGGCGTGTGGACTGGTGTCGCCGGAGGCGGCGGCATCCTGGGCATGTTCCTCTCAGCCCTCCTCGTCGACGTCGCCGACTGGCGCCGGCTGTTCGTCCTGCCGGCGGTCCTCGTCCTCGTGGCCGTGGCGATGACGCTGAAGTCGGTTCCCAACTCCCGCGAAACCTCGGCCCACCGATTCGACACCATCGGCGCCCTGGTCTCCGCGATCGCCGTGACCGGCCTCATCTTCGTCCTGCAGGAAGGCCCCGAACACGGATGGACCGCCCCCCAGACGCTGATCAGCCTCACAGTCGGCCTCATCGCCGCCATCGGCTTCGTGGCCTGGGAACTGCACCGCCGCGACGCCTCCCTGCTGGACGTGCGGCTGTTCCGCCAGCGCAGCCTGGCCGGCGGCTCGATCACGCTTCTGGTGGTCTTCGGCGTCCAGGCGGGCATCGGCGTGGTCCTCTTCCCGTTCTTCCAGGCCGTTCTCGGCTGGTCGGGCCTGCTGTCCACGGTGGCGATGATGCCCATGGCCGTCATGATGATGACGGCCTCCGGCCTGGCCCCCAAGCTCGCCGCAGGTATCGGCGCTCGCTCGACCATGGTGGTGGGCATTGCGCTGGCCGGCGTCGGCATGGCTCTCATGGCCTTGTTCGTCTCCGTCGGCGGAGGCTACCTGTCCGTCCTGCCCGGCCTGCTCGCCATGGGCATCGGCATGGGCCTGTCGATGACCCCGTCCACGGAGGCCATCACCGCCTCCCTGCCGCGTGAGAAGCAGGGCGTCGCCTCCGCCCTCAACGACGTCACCCGCGAGTTCGGCACCGCACTCGGCGTCGCCCTGCTCGGCGCGCTCGTGTCCGCCGGCTACCGCAGCGCCATAGACGCCAGGCTGCACGGCATCCCCCAGGGCGCCGCGGACACCGCCCGGGAAGGCGTCGCCAACGCCGTTGAGGTGGCGGGCAGCACCGGCCCGCACGCACAGGATTTGCTCCACGCAGCCCAGCAGTCCTTCGTCGACGGCTGGCAGCAAGCCATGTGGGCAGGCGCCGCCATCATGGGCGTCCTGTTCGTCTACATCGCCTTCCGTGGCCCCAAGAACACGCCCTCCGCGGTCGCGGACGAGTCTGAACCCACTGAGGCCGTCGCCGCCGGCTGACCGCACAAGAGCCGGGCGCACAGCAAGCAGACCGCTCCGCGGACACCGCGTTCGCCAGCCGCTCGCCGGGGAACAGGAAGCCGCTGAACGCATCGAGCTGCCCCTGCCCGAGGCCCTGACCTTGCGGTGGGAGGCGCTGCGTTCCTCTTTTCAGGCCGGCAGTTGCGTCGGGCGAGCTGCCCGTCGCGTTTGGCGTAGCGTCTCCAGCACCTCTCGACCCTCGCCGGATCATGCAGGGTCGGTCAGCCGCCGGGGAGCCTTCGCACAAGGGCGGGCAGCAGCGGCGGACTTGCCGACGGGTCTTGAGGGGGCGGCTCAGCGTACCCGGTGTTCTTCGAGTGGTGCTGCGCGCAGCCGGGCGGCGGGTTCGCCGGGAAGATGGGGGGTGTGGGTGACCAGCCGTGCTGAGTTGCCGACGACCGCGATGCTGCTGGTGTTGTGCAGCAGGGCCGCCGCGACCGGGTTCATGGAGCCCCCGGCGCTGGCGAGCAGGCCGACGAGGTTGACGCCGATGGCCAGGCCGTAGTTCTGGCGCACGACGCGGAGGGTGTGCCGGCTGAGTTCGACCACGGCGGCGACCTGTCGCAGGTCGTTGCCGGCGAGGGCGATGTCGGCGGTCTCCAGCGCCACGTGCGAGGAGTGCTCGCCCATGGCGATGCCGACGTCCGCCAGTGCCAGGGCGGGGGCGTCGTTGGTTCCGTCGCCGACCATCGCGACGGTGTGCCCTTCGTCCTGGAGGTCGCGGATGAGCTGGAGCTTGCCCTCCGGCAGGGCGTGCGCGTGCACCTCGGTGATCCCGAGGGCGTCGGCGACGGTCTGCGCCGTCTCCGGCGCGTCACCGGTGAGCAGGATGATCCGTGAGACACCGAGATCCTGCAGCTGCCGTACGACGGTGTGGGCTCCGGTGCGTACGGCGTCGGACACGCCCAGCATGCCGATCAGGTCCTCGTCGTGGGCGAGGCAGATGACCGTCTCGCCGCGCCGCCGTAGCTGCTCGGTCCATTCCTGGGCCACTGCGCCGAGTTCCAGGCCGTGCTGGCGCAGCAGTGCCGGGCTGCCCACGAGCAGCCGGGTGCCGTCGAGTTCGGCGCGCATGCCCATACCGAGGACGACCTCGCATGCCTGGTGGATGGGGATGTGCAGGTGCTGCTCCTCGGTGCGCGCCACGATGGCCTGGGCGAGCGGATGCCGGGCGTGCAGTTCCCCGGATGCGGCAAGGCTGAGCACCTCGTCGGCGGTGAAGTTCTCCTGCAGGGCGACGACGCTGGTGACCAGCGGGCGGCCGAAGGTGAGGGTGCCTGTCTTGTCGAAGACGACGGCGCTGACCCGGCCCACGCCTTCCAAGTGGGTGCCGCCCTTGATGAGGGTGCCGCGGCGGGCGCCGTTGCCGATGGCGGCGCTGATCGCGGTGGGTGTGGCCAGGCCCGCGGCGCAGGGGCAGGCGATGAGCAGCATGGTCATCGCGCGCCGGGCGTCCCGGGTGAGGAGATACGTGGCTCCCGCGAGGGCGAACGAGACGGGTACGAAGCGGCGGGTGAAGCGGGTGGCGACCGTCTGGATCGGCGCCCGGTCGGCCTGAGCCTCCTCCACCCGGCTGACGATCCGGCCGACTGTGGTGTCGCTGCCGACAGAGGTGGCGCGTACGTTCAGCGAGCCGGACGTGACGATGGTGCCCGCGTAGACCTCCGAGCCCTGGCGGGTGTAGACGGGAAGGGCCTCGCCGGTGATCGCCGCCTGGTCCACCAGCGCCTCGCCGGTGACCACGACGCCGTCGACCGGGATCTTGTGGTGCTCATACACCGCGACTTCGTCGCCGACCTCGACTTCCTCGAGCGCCACCTCGACCTCGACGCCGTCGCGCACCAGCCAGAGCCGCTCCTCGCCGATGCTCAACAGTTCCTCGATGGCACGCCGGGTACGGCGCAGCGTGATGGTCTGCAGGAACTCGCCGATGTTGAGCAGCCACAGCACGGTCAGGGCCACCACGTTCTCCCGCAGCAACAGGGAGATGACAGTGGCGGCCGTGACGAGGGTGTCCGTGCCCGCGTGCCTGCGGCCGATGAGCGTGAGGAGTGCGCCGCGGAAGAACGGCAGGCCGCTGAAGACCGTGACGGCACCCAGGAAGCCCGACGGAGCGCGGGCGGACCACGGTGGACGACGCAGCAGCAAGCGGTGCACGGCGACGAGGGCGAGGACGGCGCCACCGACGACCAACCGGGCCACTTCGCCGGTGGAGGAATCGGGTGTCGACCGGCTGGGCTTGGCGGGCGCCGAAGGCGGCGGGGCCTCTTCCAGAGCCGCCACCAGCCGGTCCACGTCGAGGCGGCCGGGCTTGACCCAGACCACGACACTGCCGGTCCGGGGGAAGATCCGCAGCGCCCGGAACCCCTGGACCCCGGCGAGCCGCTCATCGACCAGCCCGGCACAACCGGGCCGCGCCCGCAGCCAGGGCACGATCAGCCGGACCCGGCCTGCGGCGACGGAACGCACAAGGACATCGGCCATGATCAGTCAGTGCTCGTGGTCGTGCGCGTGGCCCTCGACGTCGACCGCGGAAGGCGGCGGCGCCTCTTCCCCCAGGGAGGAACGGGCCTCGGCCAGCATGTCGCCCGCCTTGAGCCGGGCTTCCTCAGCAGCGGAACCGAGCCACCGGCCTGCCACGATCCCGCTTGCGAGGCCGCCGACCAGCGCCCTGCGAGCAGCGGGTTTCACTCGTGGTGCGGCTCTGACCGCTCCCCGTAGAACAGCTGCGCCGACGACGCCCGAGACGGCGTAGTGCACAAATCGGCCGGCCGCGGCACCGACGAACCCAGCAGGATGCATGGAGAACTCCCTCATCCGCGCCATGCCTGGTACACAGCTATCTCAATTGTCCATCTTTGAGACGGTATGTCGAGACTGGCCCAGATAGGGGACAGCCAGCCACCGGCCTGGAGAGTTACCCCAGCACCTGACGCCGACCGGGACTGCTCTGCCGCGCCGCCCTGGCCAACCCGCCACCTCCTGTCACACCTCCAACGGCGGCCGGCGACAAGGCACCTGACGGACGAGCAGCCATACGCCGCCACCCCGCAGTTCCCAGGAGGTCGGGCGCATCTCCCTCAGGAGGAGAGCGAGGTCGCACATCATCACCCGCTCACGGAGTCACCTGACCTCCCGTCACAGAGGATCGAAGCGGCGGCCGACAGCAGAGCCCCCCCACAGATGAATGCAGGAATCGCTATATGTTAATGTCGCCATGCGTTGCCCCACCCCAGAGCCATGGGCAACGGCAGACACAGCAAGGAGCCCCCATGCCCACCGCCACCGATCACCGCACGCACGAGAACCACACACACGCCCACGGCGAGGGCTGTGGCCACGTCGCCCTCCCCCATGGCGACCACACCGACTACGCCCACGACGGGCACCTCCACCGGGTTCACGACGGTCACGTCGACGAGTGCACCGCCGGCGGCCACGCCATCCACGAGGGCCACGACCACCAGCACGGCGAGGACTGCGGGCATGTCGCCGTGCCGCACGACGGCCACACCGATTACCTGCACGACGGCCACCGCCACGCCGCTCATGAGGGACACTGGGACGATCACTGATCTCCCACCCAGGCGTGAGGGCGCATCGAGCGCCCACGCCAACCGAATCGGAAATCATTGCCACATGCTAATGTCTGCATATGACGATGCCTTCCCCTCCCTCCCCGGACGAGCCGGCGCAGACCCTGCAGGCCGCCAGTGAGCTGCTGCGCGCCCTGGCGTCACCGGTGCGCCTGGGCATCGTGCGCGAGCTGTCCGGCGGCGGGAAGTACGTCCACGAGCTCGTGGCCGCGCTGGGCGTGAGCCAGCCGCTGGTCTCCCAGCATCTGAGGGTGCTGCGCACCTCCCGGATCGTCACGGCCCGACGCCAGGCACGCGAGACCCGGTACAGCCTGACCGACGATCACGTGGCGCACATCGTGCTGGACGCCATCCGGCACGCACAGGAGTAGCGCCAGCGGTCGTGGCACGCGTCCACCTCGACGGCCGCCCGGCCCAGCCGGGCGGCCGTCGTCGCTCGCACACTCACGCCTCTCGGCAGCCGCTCGGGCCGGGCCGGCAGGCCCACGAAGGCGGTATTGAAAACGAATTCCAGTGACGGCTGGTGTCAGGGTGCGCCGATGTCCACGATCCGGCGGAAGGGCGGCTTGATGGAGATCGATCACGTGGTGCTGGCGGCCCGGACCAAGGCCGACGCCGAGCAGGTACTCAGCCAGGCCGGCCTGGGCATCGCACGCGGCCGAACGATCCCCGGCCTCGGGCTGTCCAACCTCATCACCCCGCTGGGACAGTCGCTCCTGGAGATCCACTACCCGAACGGCGAACCTCCCGCACCGGGCGCCCCGCCGCTGATCGAGATCGACGGCAAAGCCCTCGCCGCACACCCTTCCGACTCCTTGGTCCCGGTGGCCTGGATCGTGCTCGTGGAGGACGAGCGACGCCTGCGCGCACTCGCCGTCGAGAACGACGCGCCCGTGACCGAGGTCCCCTCGGAAGGCCCCGGCTTCCCGCCGGACACGCCGACAGGCTTCCGGGCGACCATCGGCCGGCCCTGATTGCCCTCCCTCGTTCACTGGCCGCAAGGCCCCCTGCGCTGAGCGCCCCACACCGACGCCGGCCCACCGGCATCACCCGCCTCGACGTGGCCGGTCCGGCCGACGACATTCAGCGCTGGTGCGGCGGCCAGCCCCGCGTTCTGCACACCGCGCCCGGCACGGCCGGCCCGCTGCGGGTCGAGGTCGGCTTCGCCGACGGAACGCCCCTCACGCTGGGTGTCACCAGCCAGGTTTCCGCCCCTCAACGACGTTGCGCTTCCCGCTGCCCGTCGAACCTGAACGTCGCCCGCCGCGCCATGCCCAGCCAAGGAGGGAAGCCCGCGGCTCAGAAAGCGCCGACAGGGTCCCGATTCAGACGTAAGCCGGGCTGTCCACCGACCGCCATACCCCGCTCCCGACGGGAGATCCACGTCGCCGGCGTCTCGCCCACAGGCGGCGCACTGATACCGCCCCAGCCGTCAGCCGGCTCGCTCCGCAGCGGCCTGCTTCCAGGCCGCCCCCAAAGACGACGTCGGAGTCCTCGCAGCGACACCGGGCTGTCCGTAAGCGCGTTTTCGGGCTCCACCGCACCCAGCCGGACACCTCCCGCCCAGGCATCCCGCGACGGCATGGCGATGCTCGGCCGGCACACCATCGAGTACGGCGATACATGACCGGAGATTCATATGGACATGGATTTCATTTTCATCTAGTTTCAAGGGCATGCCGCTTCGGACGAGCGCCGGTAGGGGGTGATCTGCCGTGACCAGCCGGACCACCCGGCAGCGGGCCGCCGTTGCCGAACGGCTGACGTCCTGCCAGGACTTCGTGTCCGCACAGGAGTTGCACACCCTGCTGACGGCGAACGGAATCCGGATCGGTCTGACCACGGTGTACCGGGCGCTCCGCGACCTGGAGGCCGCCGGCGGTGTCGACGTCATACGCGACGACTCCGGTGAGCGGCTGTACCGGCAGCGTCTTGCCGACGGGCACCAGCACTATCTGATCTGCCGGGCCTGCGGCCACAGCCGCCCGGTGGACTCCGAGGTCGTCGAGGAGTGGGCCGATCGCGTCACCGCCGACACCGGATTCGCCGCAGTCGAGCACACCGTCGAACTCAGCGGCATCTGCGCCGACTGCCAACCCCGCCCGGCTGAAAGCCCGGCCGAAAGAGGACTGCCGCCATGCCACTGGGAATCCGCCCGACCGGACAGCCGGGACCGAACCCGAAACTGCGCGAGCTGAAGGAAACCGTCCGCGCACTACTGGACCTCGACGAGGACACCGCCGTCATGGTCCGCGAGCTCACCTGCACCGAGCCGGGCTGCCCACCGCTGGAGACGGTCGTTGCCGTGCTGCCCATGGACGGCGAACCACGCCGCTGGACCCTGCACCGACCCGCAGAGCAGATCACCGGGGACGACCTACGGGCCGCCCTGCTCAACCCCGAACAGAGCTACTGGGAGCCAGAATTGACCACCGCAGAGCCCCGTGACGAACGCGTCCCCGTCACCGTACTGACCGGCTTCCTCGGCTCGGGCAAGACGACGCTGCTCAACCGCATCCTCACCGAGAACCACGGGATGCGCATCGCCGTCATCGAGAACGAGTTCGGCGAAGTCGGCATCGACGACGCACTCGTCCTCGACGCCGAAGAAGAGATCTTCGAGATGAACAACGGCTGCATCTGCTGCACCGTACGAGGAGACCTCATCCGCATCCTCGGCGCGCTGATGCGCCGACGCGAGAAGTTCGACCACATCCTCATCGAGACCACCGGCCTGGCCGACCCCGCGCCGGTCGCACAGACCTTCTTCATGGACGACGAGATCGCCTCGCAGCTGCGCCTGGACGCCATCATCACGCTCGTCGACGCCGCGCACGTGCTGCAGCACCTGGACGAGGTCAAACCCGAGGGCGTGGAGAACGAGGCAGTCGAGCAGATCGCTTTCGCCGACCGGATCGTGCTCAACAAGACCGACCTGGCCGACGAGCAGACCATGACCCAGGTCGAGGACCGCATCCGGTCGATCAACGCGCCGGTGCAGATCCTGCGCGCCCAGCACGCCGGGGTCGATCTGCGTCAGGTCCTGGACGTGAGGGCGTTCGACCTGGACCGGGTACTGGCCGACGACCCGTCGTTCCTGACCGAGACCGAGCACCAGCACGACACCACCGTCACCTCAGTCGGCATCAGGCTGGACGGCGAGCTCGACGAGGACCGGCTCAACCGCTGGCTCGGCACCCTGCTGCGCACCAAGGGCGTCGACATCTTCCGCTCCAAGGGCATCCTCACCCTCGCCGGGGAACCCAAGCAGTACGTCTTCCAAGGCGTGCACATGCTGCTCGACGGCGCCCTCGGGCGGGAGTGGCGCGAGGGCGAACAACGGGGCAACAAGCTCGTGTTCATCGGACGCAACCTCGACCGCGAGGAACTGGAGCGGGGCTTCGCCGGCTGCCTGGCCACCGCGGGAGCCGCCGCGTGAGCATCACCGCACCCGACCAGGCACTGACCGTCGCCTGGGACATCACTGTCGACGACGCCCCTGTCTCGCTGAGCGCGCGCGGCGATCTGGTGGCCGTCGGCGGCGCGGAAGGCACCGTTCGCGTGCTGGATGCCGCGATGGGCGCCGAAATGGGCTCCCTCGAACTGCCGGGCGGCGCGCTCCGCGTCGAACTCTCCCCCGACGCAGGCCACTCGGTGGTCACCGGGCCGCTGGGGTATGCGTTGTGGCGGCGCGCGGACGGGCACACCACCGTCCGGGAGTCCGGCGCCTGGTCGGCCGCCGCCGCATGGGCGGACAACGAGCGCGTCGCGGTCGCCGCAGGCCGCCGCGCGCTCGTACTCGACGCCGCCGGCGCTGAGTTGTGGCGCACCGAGCCCGCCGCGTCCACCGTCACGGACCTCGCCTGGATGCGCCAGGGGCGCCGCCTCGCGGTGGCCGCGTACGGCGCGGTGCGCGGCCACGAGCGGCACACCGAGAAGCCGGTGGTGGCCTATCCCTACATCGGCTCGCACCTCGCGCTCGCCGTCGCCCCTACCGGCAAGTGGATCTGCAGCGGCAACCAGGACGCCTCCATCCACATCTGGCGCACCCGCGACGGAAGTGAATTGACCATGTCCGGCTACCCGGAGAAGGTCTCCCGCCTCGCCTTCGACGACACCGGCTTGTGGCTGGCCGCCGACGGTGCGCCCGACGTCACCGTATGGGACTTCTCCGGCAAGGGACCGGCCGGCACCGCGCCCCGTTCCCTGCGCTGCCACGAGACGGTCACCGCGCTCGCCTGGCGTCCCGGTGCCGCCGGACACCTGACCAGCGGCGGGCACGACGGGACGGTCGCCCTGTGGTACGCCACGGCCGGGAGGCCGCAGGCGCGACTACGGCCGGTGCGGGAGCTGGACGGGGACGGGGACGGTTCGGCGGTCGCCGCGCTGGCCTGGGCCGGACCGCATCTGCTGATCGCCGCCTGGCGCGACGGCCGCATCCGGGCGTACGGCGTACCCTCCCGGACCGCCCTATGAACCGCTCCGTGATCCGGACCGCGAACCGGCCCTGCACCCTCGTCGTGTGCCGGGGCTGCTGCTGCGGCAACCCGCGCAAACACCCCGGCACCGACCATGCCTGGCAACTCGACCGCTTGCAGGCCGGTGCGGCGGACTCCGGCGGTCGCTTCGCCGTCCGTACGACCGACTGCCTCGGCCCTTGTGACCAGGCCAACGTCATCGTCGTCCAGCCCTCCACCGCCGGACGTCGGGCCGGCGGCCAGGCCACCTGGATCGGCTTCGCCATGGACGACGACTGCACCGACGACCTCCTGCGCTGGGCAGAGGCCGGCGGTCCCGGAGTCGCCGGCCCTCCCCCCACACTGAGGCTCCAGTTCATCCGCCCGCCGCGCGAGGCCCGGGCCCGTGCACGCCGGTGAGACCGACAGCGGCGGCCGCAGCGTCCTCGCGGCCGCCCGCCTCGACGAAGCCACCGCGGCCTCCGTCGCCGCCACCCTCCAGGCCCTGGCCACACCCTCCCGGCTGCTGATCCTCACCACCCTGCGGCAGGCGCCGCACCCGGTCGGCGCACTCGCCGCCGCCGTCGGCATGGAACAGTCCGCCGTCTCCCACCAACTGAGGCTGCTACGCGCCCTGGGCCTGGTCACCGGCGAGCGCGACGGCCGCCGCATCGTCTACCGCCTCTACGATGACCACGTCGCCCAGCTCCTCGACCAGGCCGTCCACCACATCGAGCACCTGCGCCTCGGAGTACGCGACCTCGACTGAACCAGGATCCCGTCGACATCGCCCCAGAGCAGTCGAACCGGCGTCTTCATGGACACGCCCACGACCGACACCCTTATAGGTACGCCACGGGCGCCGAGACGGCCGGCCGCCGCTTCCGGTCCCCCGAGAAGACCCCCGACTTGCCCGGTATGGTGAAAACGTGGGCGACGAGGAGCGCTCCAGATGCGGGTGCGGGCGGTACCGCTGCCCCGCCTCGTCGTCTCCCGGAACGGGTGGCTCCCGTCGAGTCAAATCTTGGCAACGATTGTCATAACCGATTGATCAGGCGTGGTCTTGAAATTCATTTCTGCCTGGCGTGGGGCTTACCGGGCCTTGCCACGAGTCCTGTTCATACGTGTTGTGGAGGATCCATGCCCCCGTCCTCGTCCCGGCGTCTGGCGCTGACAACCGGCATCTCCCTGGCCCTTCTGGCAGGGTGTGGCAATTCGTCGGACTCCGGAAGCGACGGGAGCGCCTCGCAGGATCCGGCCTCCTCGTCCGCCATTCCGGTGGTCGCCTCGACAAACGTGTACGGCGACATCGTCGAGCAGATAGGCGGTGAGAAGGTCGATGTCACCTCGATCATGAGCAAGCCCGACCAGGATCCGCACTCCTACGAGGCCAGCACCCAGAACCAGCTGGCGCTGTCCAAGGCGAAGGTCGTCATCGAGAACGGCGGCGGCTACGACGACTTCATCGACCGGATGCTGAAGAGCGGTGACTCCTCCGCCGAGGTGATCAACGCGGTCGAGGTCTCCGGCAAGAAGGCCCCGGCGGGCGGTGAGCTCAACGAGCACGTCTGGTACGACTTCCCCACGGTCGGCAAGCTCGCCGACTCGATAGCCACCGCCCTGGGCGAGGCCGACCCCGACGACGCCGCCACCTTCACGAAGAACGCCACGGCCTTCAAGGCGAAACTCAAGCCTCTGGAGACGAAGGAAGCACAGATCAGGACCGAGCACGACGGCGACGCCGTGGCCATCACCGAGCCCGTGCCGCTGTACCTGACCGAGGCGAGTGGTCTGGTCAACAAGACTCCCGAGGAATTCAGCGAGGCGATCGAGGAAGGGGACGACGTCTCCCCCAAGACCCTGCAGGACACCCTCGCGCTGTTCACCGGCAAGCAGGTCAAGGCACTCGTCTACAACGATCAGACCTCCGGCCCCCAGACGGAAAAGGTCGAGCAGGCGGCCAAGGCGGCCGGCGTCCCCGTCGTACCCGTCACCGAGACCCTGCCGAACGGCAAGGACTACCTCAGTTGGATGACCGCCAACGTCGACGCGCTCGCGAGCGCGCTGGCCAAGTGAGGCAGTCGGGCATGACCCGTGTACCCCAGGCCCGCGAGGGCAGGACCGAGACCAGCGGCACCGACACCGCCGCGGTGATCAGCCTGCACGGCGCCGCCCTGACCTACGGCGAGCGCGCGCTGTGGCGCGACCTCGACCTCGACGTACGGCCCGGGGAGTTCCTGGCCGTGCTCGGACCGAACGGATCGGGCAAGACCAGCCTCGTACGGGCCCTGCTGGGCCGGCAGCCGCTGTCTTCCGGCACCCTGACCATCCTCGGCCGGCCTCCCCGCAACGGCAGCCGGCACATCGGTTACGTCCCCCAGCAGGCTGCACTGTCCGCGCAGACGATGCTGCGCGCCCGCGACCTCGTGCGCTTCGGAATCGACGGCCACCGCTTCGGACCGAGGCTGCGCACGGCCGCCGCCCGCCGCCGGGTGGACGAGATCCTCGCCTCGGTCGGGGCCTCCGCATACGCCGACGTCCCCCTCGGCCTGCTGTCCGGCGGCGAACGACAGCGCGTGCGCATCGGACAGGCCCTGGCGACCGACCCGCGGATCCTGCTCTGCGACGAGCCGCTGCTCAACCTCGATCTCCATCACCAGCGGGCCGTCACCGAACTGGTCGACGCCCGACGCCGCTCCCACGACACGGCCGTGGTCTTCGTGACCCACGAGATCAACCCGGTGCTCCACCTGGTGGACCGGGTGCTGTACCTGGCGGGAGGCGGCCGCGGTCACCGGATCGGGACACCGGAGGAGGTCCTCACCTCCGCGTCGCTGTCCCAGCTGTACGGCACCCACGTCGACGTCGTACGCGTCCACGGCCGGATCGTGGTCGTCGGAGCACCCGACGAGCCGGCGGCACCCCCTCACCACCCGCACGAGACGGACGGAGTGCGCCCATGACGCTCGCCGACGGGGTCTGGCAGCAGATCTTCGTCTTCGACAACTACGGGGAACTGCTCGCGCTGGTCCGCAACTCCCTCATCGCCGGCGCCGCAATCGGCCTCATCGGCGGCCTGGCCGGGGTCTTCGTCATCATGCGCGACCTGCCCTTCGCGGTCCACGGCATCAGCGAGCTGTCCTTCGCAGGCGCGTCGGCGGCACTGCTACTGGGCGTGAACATCGTGGCCGGCTCGATCGTCGGCTCCCTCATCGCAGCCGCCACGATCGGCGTCCTGGGCGCGCGCGCCCGCGACCGCAACTCGGTGATCGGCATCATCATGCCGTTCGGCCTGGGACTCGGCGTGCTCTTCCTCGCCCTCTACGAAGGCCGGGCGGCCAACAAGTTCGGCCTCCTCACCGGCCAGATCGTCGCCGTCGACACGCCCCAGATGACCTGGCTGCTCGGCACCTCCGCCCTCGTCCTCATTGCCCTGGCCGTCATGTGGCGCCCGCTGACCTTCGCCAGCGCAGATCCGGACGTCGCGGAGGCCCGCGGCGTGCCGGTGCACACGCTGTCCGTCGCCTTCATGATCGTGCTCGGCCTCGCGGTCGCCCTGTCGGTACAGATCGTCGGCGCGCTGCTGGTCCTCAGCCTCCTCGTCACCCCCGCCGCGGCCGCCGCCCGCATCACCGCTTCACCGGTACTGCTGCCCGTGCTCAGCGTGGTCTTCGCCGTTGCCTCCATCGAGGGCGGCATCCTGCTCGCCCTGGGCAGCAGCATCCCCATCAGCCCCTACGTCACGACGATCTCGTTCACCATCTACGCCGCCTGCAGGCTCGCCGGCACCTACCGCACCCGACGCTGGGGGGCCAGAAGGACCGCCCCGCAACCCGTCTGACCGTTGCCGGCTTGGGAAACAGCACTGCCGGGTGAGAGACGGAAGAGGCGCACGAGCCGATGGGCGTGAGCATGGCGACAGCCAAGCTGTGGGCGGAACGCCGGGAGCTCCAGCAGGAGCACTACGCCACCGACCTCGAAGAGCGGTTCACCGTGATCGCCGACGCCGTCGAGCACGTGACTGCCGACCGCGCGCATCCGCTGATACTCGACCTGGGCTGCGGCCCGGCCCCCTGGCCGCCAGGCTCGCCGCCCGGCTACCACAGGCAGAGATCGTCGCCGTCGGATCCCCTGCTCCTGGAACTCGGCCGCACCCACCATGCGGACGCGGAGCTATGTGGACACCGTCATCGGCGACGACGGATGGACCGACGCCCTCAGTTCGACGTGGTGTCGAGCCCCGCCGCAATGAGTAGCTGGGTCACGGCCACCAACTCCTCGTGGTCCAGTGTCCCGTCGTGAGACGCCGTCGAATCACACGGCCGAGCAGATCCTCACCCGGTTCCCTCTCCTTCGCCGTGATGAGGCGGTCCAGGTAGGCGGACATCGACGCGTAGGCGGCGCCGATCTCCTCCGGGCTGTCGACGGTGGAGGTGATGATCGCGCAGTTGCCTCCGAAGAAGTCGAGGTCCTCTTCGGGCACGCCGAGGATGCCGCCGACAACGAGCGCGGGCAGCGGGACCGCCACAGCCTCGATGAAGTGGAGGGGGCGTGCGCCGGGCCAGTTCGTCGAAGAGCCGCTCGGCCGTACCGCGGATGCCGGGACGCAGCTTCTGGATCCTGTGATGAGCAGGAACGACACCTGACTGGGCCCGGGCGGCAACGGTGGCACCCGGGGCAGACCGGGGTTGCCGGAGTCGGCGCTGAGGCCGGGGTGCGCCAGGGCCGCCCGTACATCGGCGTGGCAAGTGAGGGGCCACGGCTCGGATCCGTAGGGGAGCCGGACGCAGGGGAGTTGGCCATGGATGCCCCTTGAGGAAGTTGCATCGCCAAGAGCGACGCGTTCGGGGTTGAACTCTGCAATACTCCAGATGAAAATGACAATCGTATTGACATACAGCCCGGAGGGTTGACCGTGCTGGATCCGTACGAACGCTCCGCCGAGTACCTGGACCTCTTGATGGCCGGAGCCTGGCACTCCCTTGCTCCGGCGCTGACAGGACTGCTCCACCAGGTGAAGGCCGAGGCCGGACCGGTGGTGGACCTCGGGGCCGGTACCGGCCGCGGGGTCGCAGCCATCTGCGCCGCACTGCCGGGCGGCGATCCCGTCCTCGCGGTCGAACCCTCCGCCCCCATGCGCGCGGTACTCCTCGCCCGCGTCCACGACGCCCCTGAACTCCGGGACCGAGTCACGGTGCTGACGGACGACGCCGCACACGTCTCTCTCCCGGACGGTCTGCGAGCGATCGTCGCGCTGAACATGCTGGGCCACCTGCCGCCGGCCGAGCGGCGGGCCCTGTGGGCGAGCGCCGCACAGCGGCTCGCCCCCGGCGGCGCCCTCATCGTCAATGTCAGCCCGCCCGTCCGGCCGGAGCGCGTTCCACGCACCCGGATGGCTACGGCGACCGTGGGCGCACTGGACTACGAGGGGTGGGCGAGCGCGGAGCCCTCGGGCGACGACGAGGTCACCTGGCGGATGGACTACCGCGTCCTGCGGGACGGTCTTCCGTTGTCGGAGGTCACGGTCGACTACCGCTGGTGGGTGGCGAGCGAGAGCGAGCTGGCCGAGGAGACCTCCGAAGCCGGACTCGTCATGCGACCCGCCGGTGATCCCGATCTCGGGCTCCACCTCCTCACGCGCCAAGGCGAGTAGCGCCCGGCACCCGGCACCTGACGCCTGAACCCTTCCCCACGCCCCCACGCCATCCCCAGGGCGGCCGGACTTCCCGTGATGCGGCTCGACCTGATCCTCTGCACGGTGGTGACCGCCACGATCGCGATGCCCCTGGAGGCGGTCGGCAACATCCTCGCCTTGTCCCTCCTGATCACCCCGGCCGCAGCCGCCCGCATGCCCGCGCTGTTCGCCCTGACGTGGTGCTTGGCACCTCGGCACGGGCTGGTGGCGCGGGCCCGGCGCCGCCGGGGCGACTCCGAGACATGGCGATCGGCCCAGGAAGAGGCAGTCTCGACTGACCGCAACCTATTAACAACGGGATCCATTTTCATATAGCGTTGAAGGGTCTGAGGACGGGGCGGGGAGTCGGCCATGACACAGCACGCGGTACGCCTGGGCACGATCCAGGAGACGCTTCTGATCCCGCTGTACGGGCGGGCGGTCGAGAACCGCAGGAAGGACGCGGCGCTGCGCGACGCACGGGCCGAGGAGATCGTCGCCTCGATCGACTACGACTTCTCCCGATTCGACAACCTGCCCAGCCTGGTCGGCGCGGTCCTGCGCACCAACCTGTTCGACCGGTGGGTGACGGACTTTCTCGCCGCCCACCCCGCCGGCACTGTCGTGGAGATCGGCACAGGGCTCAACACCCGCTGTGACAGGGTCGACAACGGCCGCACCCGCTGGTTCGACCTCGACCTGCCCGACGTCATCGAGCTGCGCAGGCAGTTTTTCACCGACACCGAGCGCCGGACGATGCTCACCGCGTCGGTCACGGACGAGACGTGGGTCGCGGCGGTGGCCGCCCGGTCCGACGGGCCGTACTTCTTCGCCGCCGAAGCGGTCTTGCCCTACCTGGAAGAAGGGGACGTACAGCACGTCATCGACCTGCTCGCCGACCGCTTCCCCGGCTCCCTGCTGGCCCTGGACACCGCCGGCCCCGGCGTCATCGACACCCAGGACCAGCACGACGCACTGGGCAAGGTCGAGGCCCGCATGCGGTGGACCTGCGCGGACCCGGCCCGACTCGCCGACTGGCGACCGGGAGCACACCTCCTCGCCTCCCACACGCTCACCAGTCTGCCGCCCCAGATGCACGACGAGCTCCCGGCCGCGTACCGGGAGATGCTCTCCGGCCTCGCCGCCCAACGCCTGCCCCAGGTCGAGGACTACCGGCTCAACCTCATCCGGCTGCCATAGCCCGGACGGACGCCGCTGAACGCCGCGGGGCCGCCCTAGATGTACTCGGCCGTCACGTTGGTGACACGTAGCCGTCGGTAGTTGATCATGGAGGGACCTCCGGGCGTAGTGGAGATAGCCGTCTTCACTCACCTC